>NZ_JASGES010000163.1:0-9209 GCF_047606205.1 Propionicimonas sp.
AGCGGCCGCGGCGCCGCCGGCAGCCGTCCCCGCTCCCGGCGTGGGTGCCGACCCGTCCGGTCCCGGCCTGGGTGCGGTCCCGACTGCGTCCGGCGTGGGTGCCGACCCGATTGCGTCCGGCGTGGGTGCCGACCCGACTGCGGCCGGCGTGGGTGCGGTCCCGTCCGCGTCCGGCGACCTCACCGACCGGCTGGCCGTCGTCGAGCGCAAGCTGGACGCCCTCGCCCGAGCCCTCCAGCCCTGAGGCCACCAGCCCTCGCCCCGCCCGCACCCGCTCCGCCCGGACCCGCGCCGGAGACGGGCCGCGAGCCGCGGAACCGACACGCGGGACCGTGACCGACATGCGGGGCGGTTCTGTTCCCGTTCGCAGGTCCGTCCCCTTTCCCGTTCGGGGGACGGTTCTGTTCCCGTTCGCAGGTCCGTCCCCTTTCCCGTTCTGGGCGGATCTGCTCGGGCGGTCGCTGTCAGCACCGGAGCGCGCCATGGAGTTCCGGCCTCGCGCGTGCGGCAGGATCCCGGCCAGCGCGGGGGTCCGGGCCGGCCCGGGCTCGTTAGCTGCGTCCCAGGCGGTAGTAGTGCGCGGGCTGCGGCACCGGACGGTAGGTGTCCGGAAGCGGGTCGTCGCTGAGGAGCTTCCAGCCGGGAAGAACGGCGAGGATCCCGTCCAGAGTCGTGCCCGCCGGCACGTTCGGTGGGATGGGGGTCGACGACCACGGGTCGAACGCCACCATCAGCATGGTCGCTCCCGGAGCCGACAGCGCCTCAATGCCGCGACCCCAGCCTGAGCGCTCGTTCGGGGACAGGCCGTGGAAGCAGCCACCGTCGAGGAAGAAGTCGAACGAGCCCGAGGTCACCGACGTCAAGTCAGCCGCGTCGCCCACGACAAAGCGGATGTTCGCCGCGTCCGGGCGGGCCCCGGCCGCCTCGATGGCCTCGGGAACGAAGTCCACGCCGGTCACCTCCCAGCCGCGTTCTGCCAGCAGTGCGGAGTGCCGTCCCCGTCCGCAGCCGATGTCGAGTGCTCTGCGGTGCTCCGCGGGGTGGGCGGCTTCCTCGCGGTCGAAGAACGCCTGTTCGTCGGCCAGGCCCGCCTCGCCGGCCACCTCCCAGGGCACGAAACCGGTGCGATAGGCCTCCGCGTAGAACTCTCGCGCTTCGAGGTTGACGTCGTGGCGCATGGTGCCCTCCAGTTCGATATGGGTAACAAATAATCAATATGCCCTATCGTTGGATGGTGGTCAAGAGGTCATACGACGCGAGCCGGCGACGGGCGGCAGCCCAGGGGACGAGACAGGCGATTCTCGACGCCGCCGCGAAGCTGTTCGTGGATCCTGGATACGCCGGCGCCCGGCTGAGTGACGTCGCGGAGGTGGCTGGGGTGGCGGTGCCGACGATCGCGGCCCACTTCGGCTCGAAGAAGGGCTTGCTCTCCGCTGTGCTGGACGTCTCGATCGCGGGGGACGACGAGCCGATCCCGATGGCGGCGCGGTCCTTCGTCGACGACATCAACGCCCTGCCCACCGCCCGGGGCAGGCTCGAGCGCTACGCCGTCGAGCTCGCGCGGACGCTTCCGCGCGTCGTCGACGTCCGGCTGGCGCTCGAACACGCTGCCACTGTCGACGCCGACGCCGCCGTGATCCTGGCGAAGAACGACGACGAACAACTCCGGGCCATGACGATGTTCGCCGCGGGTCTGATGGCCACCGGAGAGGTGCGGCTCGAGCTGGACCACGTGGTAAGCGTCCTCGTCCTCGCGATGGCCGCCCGCAACTATGACTGGCTGGTCAAGCAGCGCGGGTTCGGCTCCGACGATTTCGTCAACTGGTACGTCGGCAGCGTGGCGGGTGCGATCCTCGCCGAGCCGTAGCCCGGGTGCAGCCGTCGTCACGCCGCCTTGCTGAGTCCGCCTCTTCGCCCTGGTCGGCGCTCTCCCCAGTGGTCAGTTTCCGCAGTGTGCGCGGCGATCGTTGTTGTCGGAGCCGGAACCGTCCCCTGAACGGGAACCGGGACGGTCGTGCGAACGGGAAAGGAACCGTCCCCTGAACGGGAACCGGGACGGTCCTGCGAACGGGAAAGGAACCGTCCCCTGAATGGGAACGGGGACGGATCCGGCGGGCAGGGGCGGCGGCGGGCGGGTCAGGGGGTGATCTGGGCGAGCAGGTGGGGTCTGGTGCCGTCCCTGGTGGTGACGGCGGCGCGCCAGCTGGCCGGCTCGTCCTGCTGCCACCAGGCTCCGACGGTGGCGGGGAGCGGGATCGGACGGGTGAACCTGACCTCGACGGCGTACGCCTGTGCCAGGCGGGGCTCGACGGCGGCCAGCAGACGGGCGTGCGTCCACATGCCGTGGATGATCGGACGGGCGAAGCCGAACGCTCGCGCCGCGACCCGGCTGGTATGGATCGGGTTCGGGTCGCCGGACACCCGCCGGTACTCCCTGCCGAGGTCGGCCGGCAGCCGCCACGTCGCGATCGGGGGCCGTGCGGGGAACTCCTCACCGGCGATGGCCACCGGGGCGCCCGGCACCGACGCGCCCTGCGCGAGGTAGGTGCTCACCCCGTCCCACACGACCTCGTCGGCCACCCGCACGGCGGCGACCAGGTCGAGCAGCGCTCCCCGTCGGTGCGGACGAAGATTGTCGATCCGCACCGAGAGGTCCAGGGACTCCCCGACAGCGACCGGGCGGTGCAGCCGCATCCGGTTCGACACGTGCACCGCGCCGGCGAGCCCGATCGTCGAGCCCGGGTCAGACAGGAGATGCACGTGCAGCGGGAACGCCAGCACGTGCAGCCACGTCGGCGGCACCCGGTCGCGGAGGGCGAAGCCGCACACCCGGTCGTAGCCGGCGAGCCTGGCCACGTCCTGCGTGACGCCCCTGACCAGCACGGTGCGGGAAGGAACGTGCGCCGGGCCCCGGTGCAGGCGCGGCACCAGGGTCTTAGCGAACAGCGGCCCCAGCGCGGGCAGCGCCGGCAGGAGTTCGATCTCGATGTCCGTCACTGGCCGACCAGGTTCTGCCCGCACACCCGCACCACCTGCCCGCTGACGCCGCCGCTGGCGGGGTCGAGGAACCAGCAGATCGTCTCCGCGACGTCGACGGGCTGCCCGCCCTGGCCCAGGCTGTTGGTGCGCCGGAACACCTCGCGCTGCACGAACGGGATCTTCGCCGTCATGTCGGTCTCGATGAAGCCCGGGGCGACCGCGTTCACCGTGATCCCGCGCCCGGAGAGGTCGGGGGCCATCGCCCGGACGAGGCCGGCCACACCGGCCTTCGACGCCGCGTAGTTCGCCTGCCCGCGATTGCCCGCGATGCCCGAGGTGGACGCGACACCGACGATCCGTCCCGCGTCGGCCAGCCCGCCGGGCCTCCCGTCGAGCAGGACGGGGTTGATCCGCAGCTGGGCGGCGAGGTTCACCTGCAGGACCTGCGCCCAGCGCTGCGCGTCGGTGTTCACCAGCAGCTTGTCGCGGGTGATGCCGGCGTTGTGGACGATGCCATGGATCTGGGCCCCCGCACCGTACCGGGAGATGACGTGGGCGGCGATCCGCTCGCCCGCGTCGGGCGCGGTGATGTCGAGCTGGAGGGCCGTGGCGTGCAGGCCGTTCGCCAGGGCGGCCAGCGCCTCCCCGGCGGCCGGCATGTCGACACAGACGACGATCGCGCCGTCCCTGGCGGCCACGGTCGCGATCTGTGCGCCGATGCCGCGAGCCGCACCGGTGACCACGACGATCCGGCCGTCCAGTGGCGCGGGCAGTCCTTCGCGACCGTCCCGGGGCCGCTGCGCCGCGACCGGCGATGCCATGGCGGACGCCTCGACGGCCGCTGCTCGCGCGGACACCGTCCAGGACTGGCCGTCGACGAAGGCGGATCGGCCCTCCAGCAGGAAGGACAGGGTGGACGCGACGTCGTCGGGGGCCACACCGGGTGTGACCCGGACCAGGTTCGCGGTCGCACCCCGGCGCAACTCCTTGCCGACGGTGCGGGTGATCCCGTCCAGGGCCTGGAGAACGGCCGACGCCTCCAGGCCGGTCGCCTCCGCATCGGCGACCACGATCACGCGCCCGGACGCCTCCAGGGCCCGCAGCGCCGGACGCAGCGCCGCCCGCAGCCCCTCGAGCTGCTCGATGCGGCCCAGGCCGCGCGCGTCGACCACGACGGCGCCGATCCGGCCCGGGTAGGCCGGCGGCTCCGGGCCGTCGTCGAGCAGGGCCGGTTCGGCCGCCAGCCCGAGCAGGGCCAGGGTGTCCGGGACGAGCGACGAACCGGCGAGCGCGGCCGCCACGATCGGTCCCTCGGGGAGCGTTCGCCCCCGGCGCAGCACGGGAGGTTCGGGCAGCCCGAGCCGTGCAGCCACCGCCTGGCCGCCCCGCGAGGAGAACGCCCTCTCCAGGATGCCCGCCATCACACCGCCTCCAGGATCGCGACGACGCCCTGGCCGCCGGCCGCACAGATCGACACCAGCCCCCGTGCCCCCGCGCCGCGCTCGTGGAGCAGTTTCGCCAGCGAGGCGACGATGCGTCCGCCGGTCGCGGCGAAGGGGTGGCCCGCCGCCAGCGAGGAGCCGTTCACATTCAGCAGCGCTCGGTCGATCGTGCCCAGCGGCGCGTCGAGGCCGAGCGCTTCGCGGCAGAAGTCCGCCGACTCCCACGCCGCCAGCGTCGCGAGCACCGTGGCCGCGAACGCCTCGTGCAACTCGTAGAGCTCGAAGTCGCCCAGCGCCATGCCCTGCCGCGCGAGCAGGCGCGCGACCGCGTGGGCGGGGGCCAGCAGCAGGTCGTCGCCGGCGGTGTGGTCGACGGCCGCGACCTGGGCGTCCACCAGCCGCGCGAGCACCGGCAGGCCCTTGGCATCGGCCCACGCCTGCTCGGCCAGCAGGACGACCGCCGCCCCGTCGGTGAGGGCGGTCGAGTTGCCGGCCGTCATCGTGTCGCCGAACACCGGGCTGAGGGCGGCCAGCTTCTCGACCGACGTGTCCGGGCGCAGGATGTTGTCCTTCGTCACACCCAGGTACGGCGTGACGAGGTCGTCGAAGAAGCCGCTGTTCCACGCCGCCGCCAGCCTGCTGTGGGAGGTGGCGGCGAGCTGGTCCTGGTCCTGTCTGGTGATGCCCCAGGTCGCGGTCGTGCGCGCCTGGTGCTGGCCCATGGACAGGCCGGTCCGCGGCTCGACCACCTGAGGCGCCACCGGCGCGAGGTAGGAGGGGCGGATCGCCGCGAGGGAGGCCAGGCGCGCCGGCAGGGTCCTGGCTCGGTTGGCGGCCAGCAGCGCCCGCCGCAGTCCTTCGCTGACCGCGATCGGCGCGTCGGAGGCCGAGTCCACGCCGCCGCCGATGCCGACGTCCGCCTGGCCCAGCGCGATCTTGTTCGCGATGTAGACCACCGTCTCCAGCCCCGTCCCGCAGGCCTGCTGGAGGTCGACGGCCGGCGTGGTGGGGGAGAGCGCGGAGGACAGGACGGCCTCCCGGGTGAGGTTGACGTCGCGCGCGTGCTTGAGGACGGCGCCGCCAGCGACCTCGTCCACGGTCTGCCCGGCCAGCCCGAACCGGGCGACCAGGCCGTCCAGGGCTGCGGTGAGCAGGTCGGCGCTGCTCGCCGAGGCGTACGCGCCGCCCGCCTTGGCGAACGGGGTCCGGTTGCCGCCGACGATCACGGCGCTGCGCGAGAGCTGCATCGGTCCTCCTTGGATTTATCCGATACCGAGGGTAGCAGGTACGGCCGGTACCGGGTAGTGTGGTGCCCGTGACCACCGATGGACGCGACACCCGCTGGGCCGAACACCGCCAGACCCGGCGTCGCCAGCTGGTCGAGGATGCGCTACGCGCCATCCGCAGGCATGGAGCCGGGGTCGGCATGGACGAGATCGCGGCCCAGGCGGGCACGTCCAAGACCGTCATCTACCGACACTTCGGCGACCGGGCCGGGCTGTACGCGGCCGTGGTCGCGAATGTGCACGCGTTCATCCAGAGCGACCTCAGCGCCGCCCTGCAGCTCACCGATCCGGGCGACCTGCCCGTGCTCGCGCACGACCTCGCCGACGCCTACCTCACGCTGGTCGAGCGCGACCCGGAGATCTACCGGTTCCTGCTCACCCCGCCCGACGCGTCCTCGGTCGACCCGTACGGGGGGCTTCCGGAGCTGATCGGCGAACACGTCAGCGCGGCGATCGCCGAGCACCTGTCCGGCCGCGGGCAGGACCCGTCCTGCGCGTCCACCTGGGGCAATGGGCTGGTCGGCTTCATCCGCGCGGCGGCGGACTCGTGGATGGCCACGGAGCCGCGCGCCCCGAGGACCGAGGTGCTGGCCCACCTCGACGCGTTCTTCTCCCCGGCGCTGGCCACGGGGCTGGCCGCCGTCCCCCAACGACAGGAGTTGTGATGACCCCGGTGCTGGACGCCTCGACGAGGAGCGTGCCGGGCAGTTCCCCCTCCGGGGAGCTGGGAGCGTCGTTGCGGATCGCGCTGGACGGCCCGCTGGCCGACCGCAGGGCCGCGGCGCGGGCGGCTTTCCCTGCCGAGCACCTCCTGCGTGATCCCGACCAGAGCATCGAGGCGGCGCGGGACTGGGTGCTGAACCGGCTCGCCGAGTTGTCGGAGGCGGGTTTCGGCTCGGCCGGGGTACCGCGCAACGCCGACGACGTGGCCGATCCCGCCGCGGCGGTGATCACCTTCGAACTGCTCGCGCACGGCGACCTGTCCACCCTGATCAAGTCCGGTGTCCAATGGGGCCTGTTCGGCGGCGCGGTGACCAATCTGGGCACCCGATGGCACCACGACACCTTCCTGGGTGACATCACGTCGATGAAGCTGCTCGGCTGCTACGCGATGACCGAGCTGGGGCACGGCTCGGATGTGTCGGGGCTGGAGACGACGATCACCTACATCCCGGAGACCGACGAGTACGAGATCCGCTCCGAGACGCCGGAAGCCACCAAGGCCTACATCGGCAACGCGGCGCGCGATGGCGAGATGGCGGTGGTGTTCGGGCAGTTGCTGGTGCGGGGCAGGAACCACGGGGTCCACGCGGTCCTGGTGCCCATCCGGGACGGGAACGGCGCGGACCTGCCCGGCGTGACCACGTCCGACCACGGCGGCAAGGGCGGCCTGCTGGGCGTCGACAACGGGATGCTGCGCTTCGACCGCGTTCGCGTGCCCCGGCAGATGCTGCTGGACCGCTACGGCGGTGTGGACGCCGAGGGCCGCTACAGCTCGCCCATCGACAACCCCAACCGGCGGTTCTTCACCATGCTGGGCACCCTGGTGCGGGGCCGCGTCTGTATCGCGGCCGGCGGCGGGGTCGCGGCGCGCAGGGCGCTGTCCATCGCCACCCGCTACGGGCTGAAGCGGCGCCAGTTCGCCGCGCCGGGGCATGCGGACGGTGTCGTCCTGCTCGACTACCTGATCCACCAGCGGCGGCTGTTCCCCGCGATCGCGCGCGCCTACGCCCTCGGGTTCGCCCAGAACGAGCTCACCGCGGCGCTGGTGCACATCCAGGGCGGCGGCGAGCACACCGAGCGCGAGCAGCGCCAGCTCGAGACGATGGCCGCCGGGTTGAAGGCCGTGGCCACCCGGTTCGCCAACGACACGATCCAGGAGTGCCGCGAGGCGTGCGGCGGGGCCGGCTACCTGGCCGAGAACAGGCTGGTCGGGCTGCGGGCGGACGCGGACGTGTTCGCGACCTTCGAGGGCGACAACACGGTCCTGCTGCAACTGGTGGCCAAGGCTCTGCTCACCGACTACAAGAAGGTGTGGGGCGACCTCGACCGGGTCGGCATGGTGCAGGCCACGGCGCGCATGGTCGGCGGGACGATGCTGGAGCGGACGGCGGCGAACCTGCTGGTGGACCGGCTCGTGGCGACCGCGCGGCGGCGTCCGGACGAACTCGCGCTGGTCGACCGGGGTTGGCACGCCTACCTGTTCGAGGAGCGGGAGCGGCACGCGCTGGAGTCGCTCGCCCGCCGCATGCGGAGGGCGTCGAGCCGTGACTTCGACGCGGTGAACCGGCTCGGCGACCACATGCTGTTCGTGGCCAGGGCACACCTGGAGCGTGTCCTGCTCGAGGCGTTCATCGCCGGTATCGAGGCGTGCGCGGACCCGGCGGCGAAGGCGGTGCTGCAGCGGTTGTGCAGCCTGTTCGCACTGGGCAGCATCAACGACGACCGCGCGTGGTTCATCGAGCACAACCGCATCACGACCGGACGCGCCAAGGCCATCGGGGCGCAGCTCAACGCGCTGTGCGGCGAGCTCCGTCACGATGCGCTCGCCCTCGTCGATGGCCTCGGCGTCCCCGAGGCGTGGCTCGGAGCCGCCTTCCTCGAGTGAGGACCGCGCCCGGCCGTCCACCGGCGTGGCCGGGCTGTCCTCCCCGGCGACCTGCCGGCCGGCAGCCATGGCGCGCGTCCCGGTTTCGCGACACACCGGTGGATGGCGCAGGATGGGTTCATGACAGCACGGTTCACCAGGTGGCTGCGCCTGGTGGTGGCCGCCGCGGCGATCGCGCAGGCACTGTGCCTGGTGCTGGTGTGGATCGTGAACCTGTGGCTCTCCGCCGCACTGGTGGACGAGGTGGGCGCGGACGGCATCGTTCTCGCGCTCTCTGTTCTCGGCTGGGTGGAGCTCGCGCTCGGCGTGGTCGTGCTCGGCGGTCTGGCGGTGGGGGTCTGGCTGCACCGTCCGCTCTGGGCGCGCGGGGTGGCGACCGTCACCCTGGGAATGGTGCTGCACTGGGGCTGGTGGCTGGCCGACCGCCGGTTCGACCTGTTCGGGCTCGACCGCATCGACATCGCCGATCCGGCCTACCTCGGCCGGGTCGAGGTGCGGCTGTGGGCAAACCTCGGCGTCGACGTCGTCGCGGTGGCCGCGCTCGTGCTCGGCGGGGTCCTCCTGCTCCGGCACCAGCCCGCGGCGAAGGACCGGGCGGCGGCGCCGGCCGGATCCGCCGACCAGCGGCTCCCCGACGAACTGCTGAGGTAGACGTTGGCGGGCCCGCACCGGCGCGATGCCGCCTCGCGTCGCCCTCGGTGACGCCCCGCAACCCGGCACATCCCGCGCTCGTCCCGGCCGGTTCGGGGAACCTCGGGACGCGGCCCTTTCCGCGCCCCGCACCGTCTCCTAGGGGGCTGCTGAACAATGCTGTTCCGAGCGAGGACGTGCCGGGCGGGATGAGCGGCAAGGCCACATCTTGTGGGTGATAGTGGTCCTATGCCCCAAGGTGTG
>NZ_JASGES010000164.1:0-3274 GCF_047606205.1 Propionicimonas sp.
CGCCGGCGGGGCCGCCGGCGAAGCCTGCGGCGAGGTCGGCGCCGGCGTGCCCTCGGCACCGTTGCCGCCGGAGCCCTGGTTGAGGTCCTCGGGATTCGCGGGTGTGGTCATGGCTGTCCCTCCTGAGCGATCGACCCTAATGGAGCCCTCGTACCCACGACCAGCCCCGCGCCCTCCGCCTTCACGGCGACGGCCCCCGGCGCCTCCGGGCTCGCCCGGCGCGCGCCCTCGCTCAGCCGCGGCGGACGAGGCCCGTCTCGTACGCGAACAGAACCAGGCCCACCCTGTCCCTGATCTGCAGCTTGGCGAGCAGCCTCGTGATGTGGGTCTTCACCGTGCCCTCGGCCATGTAGAGCGTGCGGGCGATCTCGGCGTTCGTCGCCCCGGCGGCGATCTCCACGAGGACCTCCTGCTCCCTGTCGGTGAGGACGGCCAGCCGCGGGTCGACGCCCTCCGGGCTGGTCGGGAGCGTGGGGACGACGTGGTCGAGCAGCCGGCGCGTCGCGGACGGGGCCATCACCGCCTCACCGGCGGCGACCGTCCGGATCGCGTTGAGCAGGTCGTCGGGACGTGCATCCTTCAGCATGAAGCCGCTCGCCCCTGCCTTCAGAGCGCTGAACACGTACTCGTCGAGATCGAAGGTGGTCAGCACGAGGACGCGGGTCGGCACCCCGGACGCGACGATCCGGCGGGTGGCTTCCACCCCGTCCATCACCGGCATCCGGATGTCCATCAGGACCACATCGGTGGGGATGGCCAGCACCCCGGCCACCGTCTGCGCACCGTCCGCGGCCTCACCGACGACCTGGAGGTCCTCCTCGGCCTCGATCAGCATCCGGAAACCGCTCCGCACCAACTCCTGGTCGTCGGCCAGGAACACCCTGATCGGGATCACCGCATCTCCTCTCCCTGCCCACCGGCCGCCGGCCGGATCGGCAGCACCGCCGTCACCTGGAACCCACCGCTCGGGCGGGCCCTGGTCAGCAGCCGTCCCCCCATGGAGGCCACGCGCTCGTGCATCCCCCTCAGCCCGTGGCCCGGATTCTGCGGCACCACGGACGGGCTCGCGACCCCATTGTCCAGCACGTCGATCGCGATCTCCCGCATCCCGTAGGTGATCGTGACCATTGCCGTCGCCTGTGGCCCGGCGTGCTTGAGGAAGTTGGTCAGCGCCTCCTGCACGACTCGGTACACGGTCAACTCCAGGGCCGGCGGCACCTTCGGCGGCTGGCCGTGGATGGCCAGCTGGACGCGGTCGCTGGTGCGGGCGACGAGGTCCGGAATGTCGGTCAGCCGGGGCGCCGGGGCGAAATCGGCCTGCCGGCCGGGCTCGGGACCCTCCCGCAGCACCCCGAGGATGCGGCGCATCTCGCTGAGCGCCTCGCGTCCGGTCTCCGCGATCGTGGTCAGCGCCTGCGTGGCCGCCTCCGGCTTCTTCGCGGCCAGCGCCTTGCCGCCCTCGGCCTGCACGATCATCACCGACAGCGAGTGGGCGACGATGTCGTGCAGTTCGCGGGCGATCTGCGTCCGCGCCCTCGACTCGGCCAGCCGGGTCTCCTGGTCACGCTCGAGCAGCATGGTCCGGTACCGCTCCTCCGCCACGGCCACCCGGTCCTGGTGCGCCTCGCTCGACTCGCGGACGCGGCGTCCGATCGCGTACGGGGTGATCACCAGGCCCATGCAGACGAACCACGCCAGCGCCAGCCAGATGATCTGGCGCAGGCTCGGGTTGGAGGGGTCGTCGATGATCCAGCGGATCGGGCCGAGCAGCGAACCGATCGCCCCGACCACCAGCACGATCCTGGCCGGCTGTCCGGGGATCCACCGCGCGACGGTGTAGGCGATCACCGGCACGGCGACCAGCGTGGCCATCGGCTGGCCGCTGACGACGAGCTGGACGAGCCCTGCGAACGTCACACCGGCCAGGGCCAGGAACGGCGAGTGGCGCCGCAGCACCAGCGACCCGATCATGAGCAGGGCGCTCGCCAGCGGCACCACCGCGTGCAGGAGTTGGCCGGAGGTGAGGTTCCCGTTGAAGGTCACCACCCCGTAGGGCGAGACCGTCAGCAGGCCGAGGCCGGCCGCGAGCGCGGCGTCCAGCACCCAGTCGTGCCGGGTCGCGCCGGGCGGGAAGAGCAGCTCACGCTTCATCGCTGCCAAGCGTAGGGGGTGGACGGGCAGGCTCGACGGTGCCCGTTACCATGGCGGGAGCGCCGGAGCGGCCGGCGACCGGCACGGGGGGAGTCCGATGCAGCCACGCAGGAGCGGTGCGCGCCTGGCCCTTGCCCTGCTGGCCACCCTGCTGCTGGCCGGCTGTACCGGGTCGGGGACGGCCCCGAGCACCGGTGGTTCGCCCGCAACCTCCGCCACGCCGTCGGCGTCCGCCCTCTCGCACCTGGCCGTCGGCGACTGCACCGGAGACCTCGACCTCAGCGGCGCGGCCATCTCCGACGTGCCCACCGTGCCGTGCACGGGCGACCACCACTGGGAGGTGCACGCGGTCGTGGCGGTCGCGGGCGACACCTATCCCGGCGCGGACGCTCTCACCAGCCGGGCCGACACCGCGTGCGCGGCCAGCTTCGTGGAGTACGTCGGCGTCGAGCCCGCCTACAGCCGCTTCACCTCCGCCTACCTCACCGGGGACGAGAACGCCTGGGCCGCGCCGGAGAACCGGGTGATCACCTGTCTGGTCGGCTCGCCGGACAACGAGCTCACCGCCTCCGCCAGGGGCGACACGCTGGTCTTTCCGACGAAGGGGCAGTGCACCGGCCCGCAGGACGTCGCCGCGCAGGCGGTCCGGGTCATCGACTGCTCCCGCAGGCACTACTACGAGGTGTACGCGGCGAAGCAGGTCACCTCGAAGAAGGCCCCGACCGCGGAGGAGGAGCAGAAGCTCTACACCTCGGTGTGCCTGGCCGGCTTCAAGAGCTTCGTCGGGCTCGAGGCCGGCGCCTCGACGTACGAGATCGCCTACTTCCTCGCCGGCGAGGACATCTGGACCAAGGTCGCCGACCATCGCATCGTGTGCAGCGCCGGCTCCCCGAAGGGCGGCATCAAGGGCTCCCTGAAGAGCGCCAAGAAGTAGGGGACGGTTCCTCTCCCGGTCCACCTCGTCCGGCCGGCCATCGCAGCGGACCCAGCGTGAAGAGCGACCAAGAATCGGGGACGGTTCCTCTCTCGGTCCAGATCGTCCGGCCGGCCCTCACAGCGGACCGGAAGAGGAACCGTCCCCACGTGGTCCGTGTCGCACAGCGGACCGGAAGAGGAACCGTCC
>NZ_JASGES010000165.1:0-14384 GCF_047606205.1 Propionicimonas sp.
CGCCGCTCGGCTCGACCACGCCGTGGTGGATCTCGTAGCCGATCACCGGGTGGCCGTGCCATTCTCCGTGGGGACGGCCGAGCACCTTCGCGGGCCCGAACCGGACCCGAGCGGGCAGCAGGCCCAGCCCCGGCTCGGTGCCGCGCGCGGACTCCACGGGATCGTCGATGGTTCCGGCCAGCATCTGGTAGCCGCCGCAGATTCCCAGGATCGGCCGGCCCGCCGCCGCACGCGCGACCAACGCGTCCGCCAGCCCGAGGCGACGCAGCCAGTCGAGGTCGGCAAGCGTCGAGCGACTGCCGGGGAGCACCACGAGGTCTGCGCTCTCGACGTCGGCGGGCGTCGCGGTGGGGTAGACATCGAGCCCCGGCTCGGCTGCGAGTGCGTCCAGGTCGGTGGCGTTGGAGATCCGCGGGAACCGGATCGCGGCCACCCGGAGCGTGCCTGCGCGGCCGGGAAGGCGGGGCCACTTCGCGAAGGCGAGAGCGTCCTCGCTGTCGAGCCACACCTGGTCGAGCCAGGGAAGGACGCCGAAGCAGGGGAGTCCGGTCCGGGCGGTGAGCTCGTCCAGCCCGGGGTCGAGGACGGACTGGTCGCCCCGGAACTTGTTGACCAGATAGCCGGCGAGAGTGGCCCGGTCGGCGTCGTCGACGATCGCCCAGTGTCCGTAGACGGACGCGAGCACGCCGCCCCGGTCGATGTCGCCGACCAGCACCACGGGCAGGCCGAAGCGTCGGGCCAGCCCGAAGTTCACATAGTCGCCCGCGCGCAGGTTGATCTCGGCCGGGGAGCCCGCCCCCTCGGCGACGATGAGGTCGTAGGACGCCTCCAGTTCGGCGTAGGCGGCGAACGCGGCCTCGGCGAGCCGGGTCCGTCCGCCCACATACTCGCCCGCCTCCAGCGTGCCGGCGGCCTGGCCGCGCAGCACGATGAACGAGCGACGGTCGGTGCCCGGCTTGAGCAGGACGGGATTGTGCACCGACGACGGTTCCACGCCGGCCGCGATCGCCTGCAGGTACTGGGCGCGGCCGATCTCCGAGCCGTCGGCGCAGACCATGGAGTTGTTGGACATGTTCTGGGCCTTGAACGGCGCCACGCTGATGCCACGGCGGGCGAACGCTCGGCACAGCCCGGCGGCCACCAGTGACTTCCCGGCGTCGGAGGACGTTCCCGCCACCAGAAGACCCGCCATGCCGGCATCCTCCCACGCCCACCGCCGTGCGGGCGCCGGTGCCGGCCGCCGACCCCTTGCGGTCGGTGCGGCCGGCAGGCAGCATCGAGTCATGACCAGCTACCTCATCTCCTTCCCGAGTCGGGCGATGGTGCTGACCGAGGCGGAGTTCCCGGTCGTCGCGGAAGCCGCTCGGACCGTCATCGAGGAGGCGAAGGCCGCTGGCGTGTACCTGTTCGCCGGCGGGATCGAGGAGTCGGCCGCCCCGGTGCTGGTCTCCCCGGACGGGTCGGTGACGGCCGGGACGCACCCTGGCAGCGAGATCACGGGAGGGTTCACCGTCCTCGACCTGCCGAGTCGCGAGGAGGCGCTGGAGTGGGCGAGAAGAATCGCCGTCGCCTGCCGGTGCCCGCAGGAGGTGCGGGAGTTCGGGTAGCACCCGGCGGTCGGGACGGGACCACCAGCTGAGGCGCGAACGCATCGTCCGGCGTGAAGCCCGGTCTATCGTCGGGGCATGCGAACCGGGACCGGGATGTTGAGTGCAGTTGCTGTCGACACGGTTCCCGTGCTTCTCGGACGTCCGGAAGCGGCTGCCGATCGGCACCGGCTCGCGCTGTGGCTGCCGTTCTTCACCGGCACGAAGGAGAGCGCCGCCCCTGTGCTGGAGTCATTGGTCCGGCGGGGTTTCACGGCGTTGAGCCTGGACCCTTGGCAGCACGGTGAGCGGGCGGTCTCCCCGATGGCGGAACTGAGCGAGCGGGTGTTCGCGCAGTTCCGGCGAGGGATGTGGCCCATCCTCGGACAGACGACCCTGGATGCGATCCGGGTGATCGACTGGGCGCTGGAGCGCTTCGATGTGTCGCAGGACGGAGTGGTGGCTGGCGGAGTGTCGATGGGCGGCGACATCGCGGTGGCCCTGGCCGGGGCCGACCCGCGGGTGGCCAGGGTGGCCGCCGTCGTGGCGACTCCCGACTGGACCCGCCCCGGCATGACCGCACTGGACGACCCCACGGCCACCCTCGATCAGGGCGCGCCGTCCGGCTACGGGAGGTGGCTGTACGAGCGGCTGAACCCGATGACGAACCAGGCGGCCTACGCCCACGGGCCCGTGATCTGTTTCGAACTGGGCGCCGAGGACACGCACGTCCCGCCTGCCTCGGCGTTCGCGTTCCGGTCCGCGCTGGTCGACACCGCGGGGCTGGCCGCATCCCGGATGCGGGTGACCGCCCATCCCGGCCTGGACCACCTCGGCGCGTCGCGCGACGAGCGCGTCCTGACTGCGGCGATCGAATGGCTGCTCACCGAGTGAGGGATGCCCAGCCGACCAGCGCCGCCGGGACGAACCGGTCGCCATGGCCGCCGGACGCCGGACGCCGGGGACGATCGGCCGAGCCGGACACCCGCAGCCAACCGTTCGGACGGGCTCGTGCCTCCTGCCTGGCACGTGCACGCATCCGAAGGCTGCTCGCGCTCGCCCTTGTCGGAGCGATGCTCATTCTGAGCGGCTGCAGCGGCAGGGGTGACGTCAGCCGGGCGAGGGTCCGTCTCGGGGAGTCGGCCACCTTCAGTCGTGCAGAGCTCCGGGCGGCGGCGGACGCCGTCCTGGCCAGATTCGGCGATTTCACGGGCTGCAC
This sequence comes from Propionicimonas sp., assembly GCF_047606205.1. Taxonomy (GTDB): domain Bacteria; phylum Actinomycetota; class Actinomycetes; order Propionibacteriales; family Propionibacteriaceae; genus Propionicimonas. Next base: position 2,806 of record NZ_JASGES010000165.1, read on the forward strand.
GCTGTACGAACTCAGCTACGACGAGGACTTCTCGCTGGCACACGCCGCGGCGGCCGGCGAGCCGGCTCGGGCCCGGGGCCCGGTCGTTGTGGTGTTTCGTTCGTCGTTCAGTGTCGACAGCGGCGGCGGGGACGGCAGTCTTCCCTCGGACGCGACCCTGGACGGCTGGACGTGGACCGTCACCCGTACCGATCCGGCCGGCCCATGGACGGTCACCGACGAGGGCGTCGGGTAGCCCTGCGCGGGAGCGTCGTGGCGGTACGGTCAGGCGCGGGGGATCGACTGTGTGGTCGAGCCGCAGGCGACGGTGAGGGTCGACACGGTGGTGGTGAGGGTGCAGGGTCCGTCATGGGGGTCGACGCGTGCGATTCCGTGTCGCCGAAGCCAGGTCCAGCCGGGGCCGGGGTCGTAGAAGTCGACCATGTCGCCGTCGAAACCGTCCTGGGTGATCATCAAGGTGGTGCCGTCCTCGGCGGTGAGGAAGGTCTGGTTGCCCTCGATGCCGACGCCGAGCAGGCCGATGTAGCAGACGATGGCGAGGAAGGCGGCGCCCGCGGTCCAGACAAGTGCCCCGAGCACGCGGACCGGGGCTCGAAGGAGTGGCCTGGCGATCTCCGCCAGAATCACGCTGACGAGCAGCCAGACCCCTACCAGGGTCGCCGCGGCGGCGGCGAAGAGCGCCAGCACCGCCCACCAGTAGCTGGTGTGCCCGGCGACGATGTACTCGACGTCGGCCCTTCGCAGCCCCTGCAGCCACCAGAAGACCAGCCAACCGCCGGCAGCGACGAGCGTTGCGACGCCCAGCGCCACGAGTCGAGGGCGCAGCTCCGCGTAGCAGACCCGGTGTCTCCGCAGCCCTGCCACGAGTTCTGTGACCATCCCGGGCGACTCCGGCCGGGTTGGTTCTGGTGCCGGGTGCGGCGCCGTCATCGTCGGTGGCTCCGTCGGCGCTGCGTCATGGCCCGATTGTTCCCCTCCCGCCCAAGCCCGCAGCACCTGGCACCCCGCCGGCGAACCCATGACGACCGGCCCGTGCCGGGCCGCATAGACAGCCCCAGGTCCTCGCGCGGCTGTCCGGCGACCGGTCAGGCGTCCCGGCCGGCGTGGGCAGCCGCACGCAGCCCTAGTAGTAGGAGGATTGAGTCCTACTCGACTCGGGAGGTGCTCGGTGCGGACGACCAGACAGATGAGCGTGACGCTGCCGCTGGAAATGGCCGACATGGTCCGCGCCCGCGTCGCATCAGGCGAGTACGCCTCCGAAAGCGAAGTGATCCGGGAAGGCCTGCGAACGTCGGCTGCCCGGGACCGTGCGGTCGAGGCGTGGCTGCGCGACGAGGTCGTGCCAGCCTACGACCGGTTCGCCGGCGATCCCGCGCGGGCACTCTCTGGCGACGAGGTCCGGGCACAACTGGGCGAGATCATCGGGAGGTGACCTACACCGTCCGGTTCCTTCCAGAGGCAGTCGACCAGCTGAAGGCGCTGTACCGCACCGCTACGTCGCCGAGGTTTCCTCGCCGCAGGTCGCGGCCGACTACGTGGAAGCGATCAGGGTCCATTGCGAGGGTCTGGCCGTCTTTCCCCACCGCGGCACCCTGCGCGAAGACCTCCGGCCCGGGCTACGCGTTACCCACTTCAGGAAACGCGTCGCGATCGCCATCGTCGTCGACGACAACGGCGAACAGGTGACTGTGCTGGGCATTTTCTCGGGCGGCCAAGACGACGAAGCGATCCTCGGAGAGTAGGCAACCCGCGTGCTCGACGCGGAGATTCCGTTCCTCGCTAGGTCGATGAGTTGGCTTGTGATCCTGCCAGCTGGGGTCATCCGCGGGTGTGCCCGATGACGTCTGCCTCGATGGCGTCCGAGCGACTGGCGGATTCGCCGAGGGTCGCTGAGAACCTGGTGGTCAGCTGCTGGCGCTTTCGTAGCGCGGGAGCCCGCGTCGCCAGATGACCACGGTCACTGTGCGCCACCCAATCAGCACGACCGGGGCGAGGCTGAGGGCCGTGGTGGGGTTCAGGAGCTGTTCTGCGGGGAAGGAGCCGATCAGCGCGGCCGGAGCGAACGAGACGACGACGATCTGCAGGGTGCGCGGGAAGTGCAGGCGTGGGTACTGTCCGGCGCCGCGGCAGGCGGCGGCGAGGTCGTTGATCGGTTCGATGGAGCGGACCCAGAAGGCGAGCAGGGTCAGGTCTGCCCAGAATGTGCTGTAGGCGACGGTGCCGACGAAGGCCCATATGGCCGCGGCGAGGATGGCGCGGGGTAGGAGTCGAGAGGGTAGACGACGCCGGCGATGAGGATCGTGGCTCCGCTGAGGCATTTGCTGAGTTCGGCGGGTTGGATCCAGCGCATGACGGCGTAGAAGAAGGTGGGGACGGGTCGGATGATGGCGAGGTCGAGTTCGCCGCGGCGGATGGCTGAGTCGAAGCGGCGCAGTCCCGGTGTGATGAAGGCGTCCATCAGTCCGGTGGTGATGGCGAGGATGCCGACGGTGAGGACGGAGGCCTGGGCGATGGCCGGGTCGGAGCCGGTGTAGCTGGTCAGGATCAGGACAGGGAGGATGCCGGTGACCAGTTCGCCGATGCTCGCGACCAGGTGGCGTCAGGCACGTCGAGGTCTCCTTGAAGGGTGGCGTAGGACCCCCCATCATCGGAAGACTGCGATGCCTACCCCGGCACCGACGCGCCGCCAGCGATCACCCCTCTGCTACACCCTCGATTGCGATGAGCCGGTAAACCCTTGCCATCAGGCAGGGAACGAGAGCAACATAGCAAGATGGCACGCAAAGAGATCATGGCTAGGCTCAAGCGCACCGCATTGGCGTTGATCTGTGGTGCTGCCGTATGAAGTTGCCTAACCAGTCCTCCCACGCCAGGTTATCAAGAGGGTATCCACGTCTTCTCGCAAGACAGCTATCTGTGCCACGCTTACGATGCCTGCGGTTCTCAACCGAGCTTTCATACGGTATTCGGTCCTGCCCCAACGGGGCAGCAGTTCTATTCGAACTACAAGAAGAGCGATGGCCTGATCTATATGTATGCCGGATCGACCTACCTTGACTCAACGAACTACAATCCGTCCGGCGACTGGGCCGACCAATGGGGTGGTCAGTTCTACGGAGAAACCCTGGATCTGCAGACTGATATGCCCGGGATCGCGAGCAACTATGCGAAGTTCGACCGCATCCAGAAGTACGACTCGAGTCAGAACCCGAACTTCTTCGCACATCTGGGGAGCGCGGGCAGCGATAGTAGCAGGTACAAATACTCGACAACGGCTCCGGCGTCGGGTGGGCTTGGACTGCAGATCTGGACGGACCCACTATGAGAATCAGACCATCGGTATACATTTTGGTAGTAGTAGCCGGCCTCGCTGCGCTCCTCTTGGTGCCTATTGTGACTCGTGCACCGTTAGCCGCCACTCCCGCCGCACCCGCGCAGTATCGCCCGGTCGATGACGCAGCAATTCGTGCGTTGAGCGAGACGGGAACTGAAATCCATCTGGTGGCAACAGCCGAGTCCCCAGAAGAGGCGGTCGCTCTCGCGAAGCGTTCATTCGGGCAGACGGTCGATAAGCAACCTTCCGAGGTGTCAATGGCGCGAGTCACGGTTCGCAACTATGGGGTTGGTGCCGAGGATTCTCCAGGCGCTGAAGGCTCCAAGCTCGTGATTGAGGACCGTCTAGTTTGGGTGGTCATATTCGAGGACTTCAAGAACTTCGCCTTCGGTCCGGCGCCGGAGTCGGGTGCGAGCAAAGCTGCTGAGTTCGACGTCACTCGGCTGGCCGTCTATGTTGACGAGGCCACGAATGACTTCCTGAGGGCCGAGACCTTTGAGCAATTCGGGAAGTAGTGAGTCCGCAGCACCGGCTCCCTGACCTCCATCAGGGCGTCGTCGGCCCGGCGAGGGGGACGGAGCCCGTCGGTGATCGGTATCAGTGACCGGGCATTGCTGTACGCGAGTTGCCGCCGTTACGGCCTGTGCTTGCCGTAACCGAGATGGTCGACCATCTCCATCCTGCAGCGCGGTCTCGATCACCGTCTTCGTCAACGTCTTCAACGGAGCATCAGGGCCGGACAACGGGTTCCCTTGGCCTTCGAGTGGCGGACCAGGCCGGCCATCAGGTCCAGCTCAGCCGGCGACATCCCGGCATCGGTAACCGGCACCAAGGCCCGGTGTCGAGGTGCTCGGCACCTCCATCCTTCACAGCCAGCAGTGTGTCGGTCCTCATGACCTTCCTGCCCAACCGGGCGGAAGAGCCGCTTTCACCGTTCGTGCCACAGGCCCCACACCGGAGCCAGCTTGCTCCCCGACATACGGCAGACCCGACTCGACGCTGTTCGCCGACGACCACCACGCCGCGTCGAGAGGCCACCTGGGCCGCCTACCAACCGTTGGTCACCGCCCACTGAGAATCCAGCTCGCCGGCGGGCCGCGCCTGATGGACCAGGTCATCGCCAACCTCAGCCACGGCGTGCCAGCCGCGCTCGTCGAGTCTCCGCCGCCTCGGCGGACTGATATACGGCACTGGCGCAGAGCATGTTGTGCACGATGACCGCTGGCACCAGAAACAGAACAATATCCGCTAGTCAAAGCGAGTATCGCGTCGGTGTCGGGAAGGGGATTCGACCCTCCGGTCTGGGCGTTAACCAAGTCGCCTGGCCAGCAGCGCATCTACCCGAACGTGTTCACCTATGTCGTCGGAGCGGCGTTGACGGGCGAGTCGTCCATCTGCGGACGCCCTTTGGTGCACGACTGGTGCACGTGGGAGGGAGTGTCCCCCCTTGCTCTCCATGAAGCACCTAGTCAAACCTGAATTGGAGACCGGCTCCCCCGCCTGGACTCGAACCAGGAACCCTCTGATTAACAGTCAGATGCTCTGCCAATTGAGCTACAGGGGACCGCGCTGGGCGCGGGTCGTTACGTTACCAGAAGTTCAGCCCACGTCGTATTCGGCGCGGAGGCGTGCGAGTTCCTCCCCGACGAGGGGATCGGCGGCCACCTGTTCCGGGGTTGTCCCGCGGCCGGGTGCGGCGCTCCACAACAACCTGGCGGCCTCGTCGGCGAGGTTGCGGCGCGCGGTGATCACCGCCGTGCCGGCGCCGGCCAGCGGCACGGTCCTGACCACGGCGATGCTCGCGGTCACCCTCTCGTTGAACAGGTCGGGGAGCAGTCCCGTCTCGACGAGTTCGAGCTCGGTCCGCTCGCCGTCGATCGTTGTCCAGCGCAGGATGTTCGTCTCGCGGTTCCAGCCGCCGGTCGCGATCTCGTGCCAGGGAAGCGCTCTCGGGGCGCCACGGTCGGCGAACAGCAGCGCGTCCGCCAACCCCAGCACCTGCCCGTCCGGGCCGCGCCCGGCCGCCAGGACGCGGCGGTGGCCGGCCAGGTGCCGGAGGTCGGGATCGTCGATCGTGGTGCGTCCGAAGAGGGCCATACACCCATTGTGGCTGGTTGCGGCGCACGTCGCAGCGCGGGGGTCGTGGGGCGGTGGTCGCGCCACCGGCCGCTCAGGAGCCGCCGTCGGCGAAGGCGAGCCGGCGGACGGCGGGGAAGTCGGGCAGAGCCCAGTCGAGCCACACCAGGCGGTCGCGGATGCACCAGGCCAGCTGGTCGTGATCGGTGCTGGAGGCGGGCAGTACTCCGAGCGGCCGGACGAAGTAGCACGCGAGCGAGATCGGCGTCCCGTCCACCATGGTCGTGGAGTGGTCGAGGAGCTCGCCGACCTCCGCCTCCACACCGAGTTCCTCGGACAATTCGCGTTCCAGGGCCGACTCGGGCCGCTCGCCCGGCTCCCGTTTCCCCCCGGGAAACTCCCACCGTCCGGCCGCGGTCAACCCGGGCCGCCGACGGCACGCCAGCACCCAGTCGCCGTCGATGAACACCCCGGCCACGACATCCACGGCTCAGCCCGCCGCTCTGCGCAGCACGGCCAGCGTCGCCTCGATATCGGCGTCGCTGGTCGAGGCGTTGCACAGGGCCACTCTCAGCACGGCCCGGTCGTGCCAGCGTGAGCCCGATGTCCAGGCCGTCCCGTCCGCCAGCATCTCCCGCACCACCTCCCTGGTCCGTTCGTCCGACCCGAAGCGGGCGCAGACCTGCGTGAACACCACGTCGTTGAGCACCTCCGCCCCCGGGATCGCGCGGATCCCCTCGGCGAACATCGTCGCGTGCCGGCAGTAGCGTTCCACCAGTTCGGCCACCCCGCGTCGTCCCAGCGCAGCCAGCACCGCCCAGACGGGCACCGCCCGGGCGCGCCGCGACATCTCCGGGACGCGGTCGAACGGGTCTCCGCCCGCCTCGTCCTGGATCAGGTACTCGCCATGCATCCCCATCGACGCGCGCAGGGACGCGTCGTCGCGGACGATCGCGATCCCGCAGTCGTAGGGCACGTTCAGCGTCTTGTGCGCGTCGGTGGACCACGAGTCGGCCGCCGCGCAGCCCTCCACCAGCCGGCGCAGTCTCGGGGACGCCGCCGCGAACAGGCCGAACGCCCCGTCGACGTGCACCCACGCCCCCGCCCTGTGGGCGACGGCGATCGCAGCCGGGAAGTCGTCGAACGCCCCGGAGTGCACGTTGCCGGCCTGCAACACGACGATGGCGGGCGCTCCGGCGGCACGATCGAGGTGCCAGGCCAGTGCGTCCACATCGATCCGGCCCTGGTCGTCGGACGCGACCGGCTCGGGCCGGCCGAGGCCCGCGAACCGTAGCGCCGAGTCGACCGAGTCGTGACGCTCGTCCCCGACCAGGACATGCACCGCCGGAGCGCCCTGGAGGCCGCGGATCGCGGTGTCCCAGTCGGCTCTGCGCAGGACGGCGTCGCGCGCGGTGACCAGACAGGTCCAGTTCGCCATCGTCGCGCCGGTGACCAGCCCGACCCCGGCGTCCGCCGGCAGCCCGAGCAGGTCCAGCAGCCACTCGTCGACGACGTGTTCGACCGCGACCGTGCCGGGGGTCACCGCCTCGAGCGCGCTGTTCTGGTCCCAGGCCGAGGTCAGCCAGTCGGCGGCCAGCGCGGCCGGGTGCGTCCCGCCGATCACCATCCCGAACCAGCGCGGCGACGGCATCGCGGTCAGTCCCGGCTCGACGGCAGCGGCCAGATGCCGCACGACCTCGGGCGCTGCGCTCGGGCCCTCGGGCAGGTCACCGAGCAGCGCGGCGACGTCCTCCGCCGCCGCCCGGCCGGGCACGTCGCGGGTCGGCAGGGAATCCAGCCAGTCGAGCGCCAACCGGTGTGCGACCTCCAGCGCCTCGTGCAGTTCAGACATCGACGCACCTCCCCTGATCGGCCATTATTCGCCCGGTCGACGCCGCGCGCGCCCGGGACTACTGCGTAGCTCCTCCCACGCGACGTCGCCGCGCGTCAGGTCCGGGCGCCACCCGCGCCAGACCGGGGCCCGGAGCCTCCCCGGCCCGGTCCGTTCGGCATAGGTGACCTCACCGACCAGCACAGGCTTCACCCAGTGCGCGTCGCTGGCGTCCTCGGCGGGGACGCCGTCGAGTCCGGGCCGGTCGGTGGCCAGCGCGGCGAGCATCTCCTGGGCCGCGCGCAGTCCCGCGTCGGTGAAGCCCGATCCGACCCTGCCCACGTAGGCCAGCCGGGTGCCGTCCGGCACCCCGACCAGCAGCGAGCCGAGGGTGTCCGCGCGGTTGCCCTGGCCGGTGCGCCACCCGCCCACGACGACCGACTGGGCTCGGCTGTGCTTGATCTTCAGCCAGGTGCGGGCCCTCCTACCCGGCTGGTAGACCGACCCACGCCGCTTGGCCACCACCCCTTCCAGGTGGAGGGCGAGGCTGGCCTCCAGCGCCGAGGCGAGGTCGCCCTCGAACTCGGGAGGGACCTGGACCCGGGCCGCGGGCCGCACCGCAGCGGGCTCGAGCGACGCCAGCAGCTCACGGCGCACCTCGTAAGGCTGGGCGGTGAGGTCCTGGCCGTTGAGGGCGAGCAGGTCGAAGAGCATGAGCTGCGCGGGGGCGGACGCGGCCGTGGCCGCGATGTCGGCCGCCCTGGTCAGGTTGATCCTGGGCTGCAGCAGCCCGAAGTCCGGTGCCCCTCGCGCATCAAGCACCACGATCTCCCCGTCGAGTACGGCCTCCTCGCACGGCAGCGCCGCCAGGTCGGGGACGAGGTCGGGGTAGCGGGCCGTCTCGTCACGCCCGCTCCTGCTGGTGAGCGTGACGCTGCCGTGGTCCAGGCGGACGATCGCGCGAACCCCGTCCCACTTCATCTCGAAGGCCCAGTCGGCATCGTCGCCGAGGCTCTCCGGGCTGGCGAGGGTGGCCAGCATGGGCGCGAGCGGGTTCGGCTTGCCGGTGCCGGCGGGCCGCCGCGAGGTGGGCTCGTTGTTCGTCTGCCGAGCCGGCGGCACCGGGTGCGTCCGTCCCTCGGCGACCGGAGCCGGCGCCGGCTGCGTCCGCTCCTCAGGGTCGTGCAGCGCCATGCGGTGCATGAGCCAGTCCTTGCCGGTGCGGATCAGGGCGAACCGGGCGGGGACGCCGCCCAGCCCGCCGTCGGGACGGCCGTGCAGGACCACGATCACCTCCGCGTCGCGCCACTTCTCCAGGTCGTAGCTGCCGGCGTCCCAGATCGTGACCGTGCCGCCCCCGTACTCGCCCTTCGGGATCGTGCCCTCGAACGATCCGTACGCCAGCGGGTGGTCCTCGGTCGGGACGGCCAGGTGGTTCTGCTTGGGGTCGGTCGGAGGGCCTTTCGGCACGGCCCAGCTGACCAGGACGCCGTCGCGCTCCAGCCGGAAGTCGTAGTGCAGGCGGCGGGCGTGGTGCTCCTGGATCACGAACGAGCGGCCGTCGGTGCTCGGCGGCGCCTCGGCCGGGACCGGCTCGGGGGTCCTCGCCGGGTCGCGCATGCCGCGGTAGGTGGCGAGGCGGTCGGTGCGCCTGACCGCGGTCCTCCCCGACGTGGGCGCAGTGCTCGCCCGCTCCGCCGGAGCCGGGCCGGGAGCGAGGGGGGCGAGCAGGTCGCCGGCCTCCGCCAGCCGGACGAGCACCTCCTCGAACTCGAGCTGGCGCAGATCCGGATCGGCCAGCTCGTCCCAGCTGCGCGGCGCCGCAACGGTGGGACGCGCACGTCCGCGCAAGGAGTAGGGCGTGATCGTCGTCTTGTTGCCGTTGTTCTGGCTCCAGTCGATGAACACCTTGCCGGGCCGCTCGGTCCTGCGCATCACGGCGGTGACCCGGTCGGGATGCTCGGCCTGGAGAGCCTCGGCCAGTTCCTTCGCCAGCGCGGACGCGCCGGACGGGTCCAGCGAGCCGTCCAGACCGGCGTAGAGGTGGATGCCCTTGCTCCCGGAGGTCACCGGGAACGCCGTCAGGCCGGCGCCGTCAAGGACCTCCCGGACCCAGGCCGCCACCTCCGCGCATCCGTCCAGCCCGACGCCCTCGCCCGGGTCGAGGTCCAGGACGAGCCGGTCCGGCGGCAGCGGGGTGCCGTCCTCGGCGAACCGCCACTGCGGCACGTGCAGTTCGAGCGCGGCGAGCTGGGCCAGCCAGACCAGGGTGGCCACCTCGTCGGCGACCGGGTAGTCGTTGGTGCCCTCCGAATGGGTGATCGGGTAGCGCCGCACCCACTGCGGTGTTCCCTTCGGGAGGTTCTTGGCGAAGAACACGTTGACGTGGTCCCCGTCGACGCCGACCCCGTCCGGCCACCGCTTCCGGGTGATCGGACGCTGCCACAGATGCGGCACGAGGACCCGGCCCACCTCCGCGTAGTAGGCGATCACCTCGCCCTTCGTGGTGCCGGTGGCAGGGTAGAGCACCTTGTCCAGGTTCGTGAGGGCCAGCGGGTGCCCGTCCACGGTCACCTGCTGGCCACCGCCCGCGGCCGCCATGCCGGCCATCCTGCCCGAGGAGCCCGACCGGGTCGAGGCCTCCGCCGAAAAGGTGCCGTCCTGGCGAACCGGGAGAGCGCTCAGGGAACGGCGGCAGCCAGGGTCCGGCCGATCGGCTCGTGGAGGACCAGGGTGGCCAGGCCGTCGTAGCCGGTGGCCTCCTTGTTGATCAGGACCAGCTGGTCGCCGGCGAACGACCGGATCAGGCCTGCGGCGGGGTACACCGACAGCGATGTGCCGCCGACGATGAGGGTGTCGGCCCGGGCGAGCTGATCGACGGCCGCGTCCAGCACGGCGGGGTCGAGGCCCTCCTCGTACAGGACGACGTCCGGCTTGATCACACCCCCGCACGCGCAGGTGGGGACGCCGTCCGCGGTCAGGATCGCGTCCAGCCCGTAGCCACGACCGCAGCGCAGGCAGGTGTTCCGGTGGACGCTGCCGTGCAGCTCCAGGACATTCCGCGAGCCGGCGGCCTGGTGCAGGCCGTCAATGTTCTGGGTGACGACGGCGGTCAGCGCGCCGCGCTGTTCGAGTCGGGCCAGCGCGAGGTGCGCGGGATTGGGCACGGCATCCGGGTACAGCAGGTGCGAGCGGTAGTAGTCGAAGAACTCCGCGGTGTGCCGCACGAAGAACGAATGGCTCAACACCTCCTCGGGCCGGTACCGGGTGCCGGTCCCGCGGCGGTAGAGACCGCCCCCGGAGCGGAAGTCGGGGATCCCGCTCTCCGTCGAGGTGCCGGCGCCGCCGAAGAAGACGATCCGGCGGCCGTCCTGGATGATCCGGGCGAGTTCGCTGGCCACACCCGCGACCCTACGCCAGCGGCGCGCCGCCGGCCCCGGCAAGGGACGCTCCGCCACGGCGCACGATCCGGGTCTAGGCTCCGGCCATGGATTTCGCCGCACCGGGAGATACCAGCGCCGCGAGAGTCGGCATCGGTGACCGGTTGGCCGCGCTCGTCCGCGTGCCGACGGTCTCGGCCGAGCGGGAGTCGAGGGGGGACGGGCCGTTCGAGGACCTGATCGCCCTCCTCGCCGAGCTGTACCCGCTCACCCACCGGCATCTCGCCTGCGAGCGGTTCGGCCTCGGCCTGGTCTACACCTGGGCGCCCGCCGACTCCCGGGACGCCGACCCGGTCGTGCTGATGGCGCACTACGACGTCGTCCCCGTCTCCGGTCAGGAGGCCGAATGGTCGGTGCCGCCGTTCGAGGGCCGGATCGCCGACGGCCACGTGTACGGGCGCGGCTCGCTGGACGACAAAGGTGCGCTGTGCACGCTGCTGGACGCGGTCGAGAACCTGCTGGCCGAGGGCTGGACGCCGCCGCGCCCCGTGCTGATCTGCCTCGGCCCGGACGAGGAGGTGCACGGCACGACCGCGAAGGCGATGGCCACGGCGCTGCACGAGCGCGGCGTCCAGCCCTGGTTCGTGCTGGACGAGGGCGGAGCCGTCAGCGAGGTTCCCTTTCCCGGCGTCAGCGGCGCCTTCGCGGTGGTCGGGCTCGCCGAGAAGGGCGTGCTGACCGTCGAGCTGGCCGCGGGCGGGACCGGGGGCCACGCGTCCGCCCCGACCGGGCTGACGGCCGTCGGACGGATCGGACGCGCGGTTGCCCGGCTGAACCGCAATCCGTTCGACATCCGGATGTCGCGCACGGTCGTAGGCCTGCTGGCCGCCCTCGCCGATCACGCGGAGGGCGCCTCTGCGCGGGCGTGGCGGGCCGCGGCCGCCGCGCCCTGGCTGGC
>NZ_JASGES010000166.1:0-7893 GCF_047606205.1 Propionicimonas sp.
AACTTGAGGTCTGTGAGATTGACCACGGTGAAACGACACTACTGTCGCCTGACTAGGTATGATCATCGGTCGCTCCGGCCTGCCGGCGCCGGCTCGTGGCGGCGCAGGCCGCTCTCCGTGCGGCACCTGGGCCCAAGTTGTCCCTGCCTGGGAGCTGACCCGGCACAGGTGCGGCGAAGGATCCCGTCGGCGCCGGGGGCGGAGGTGGCCGCGGACGCGAAACCGCCGCCCCCTGCGATGGGGACGGCGGTTTGGGGGGTGGGCTTCGGAGCCCGGCAGGGCCCTGGGAGACTGCTGAACAATCATGTCCCGGCTGCGGCGCGCCGGATCGGGCGATCTGCTGCGGCCACACCTTGGGGCATAGGGCCAGGATCACCCACAAGATGTGGCCTTGCCGCTCATCCCGCCCGGCACGTCCTCGCTCGGAACAGCATTGTTCAGCAGCCCCCTAGTTGACGTGGAAGATGCTCACGCCTCCCGGGCCCACGATGAGTCCGACCACGATCAGGACGATCCCCCAGAGGATCTGCTTGCGAACGATGGCGAAGATGCCGGAGATGACCAGCACCGCGGCCAGGATCCAGAGCAGTAGAGCCATGTGTACCTCCTGTTGTCGGTCGAACTACTTCTTGAAGGCGTCCTTGACGTCCTCGCCGGCCTGCTTGACGTTGGCGCCGGCCTGGTCAAGCTTGCCCTCGGCCTCGAGCTTCTCGTTGTCGGTGAGCTTGCCGACGCCCTCCTTGACCTTGCCCTTGGCCTCCTGTGCGGCGTTCTTGACCTTGTCGTCGATGCCCATGGATTCCTCCTGACCAGTGGTGATGTGCATGATGGGGTTACCCGGTCGGCAACGGCCGCAAACGTGGAGGTGGGGGTCGCAGGGTGAGTGAGGCCGAACGCGCGGATGCCGCGGCTCTGCGGCTGGGCATCCTGGCCCGGCTGGCCGACGCCGTCGGTCTGGCCGAGACCCTCGAGCAGGTCGCCCGGCGTGGCGTGGCGGTCCTGCGCCAGAACGACGCCGACCACGCGGCGGTCTGGCTGCTGGAGGTCCTGCAGCCCGGATATGGCGACACCGCGGCGACGGTGCTGGCGGACGCGCCGGTCGCCGACCCCGACCACGTCCACGGTCTCGACGCGCACGCGCTGGCGATCGCCGCCGTCGCGTCCGGCCGGCCCGAGGCGCACCCGCTGACCGGCCACGGACTCGTGGAGCTGTACGCCCAGCCGGTGGTTGAGCCGGGCCAGACCTCCCCGTCCCTGGTGCTGGTGGTCGGGTCCACCCAGCCACTGAGCGGCGACGCCGGCTTCACCGACTACCTCGAGGTCGCCGGCGTCCTCTTCGGCGCCGGCTACGGCGGGTTGAGGGAGCTCGCCCAGGAGCGGCAGCAGTCGGAGACCCTGCGCGAGCTGGACGCGGCGAAGTCGGCGTTCCTCGCCAATGTCAGCCACGAGCTGCGCACCCCGCTGGCGCTGATCGCCGCTCCGCTCGACGACGTGCTGCAGCGGGGGGACCTGCCCACCCTGGCCGGGGACCGTCTCGCCATGGTGCGCTCCCAGGTCGTCCGGCTGACCAGGATGGTCGACGCGATGCTCGACTTCAGCCGCATCGAGGCCGGACGGATCGCGCCCACCGTGGTCGAGCTCGACGTGCCCGCGATCCTGCGGACGATCGTCGCAGCGTTCGGCCCGGCGATCGAACGGGCGGGGCTGCGGTTCGACGTCGAGATCCCCGAGCTTCCCCGCACCGCCTTCCTCGACCAGGACATGCTGGAACGGATCGTGCTCAACCTGCTCTCCAACGCCCTGAAGTACACCCCGCGCGGCTCGATCACGCTCTCCCTCGCCCCGGTCGGGGACGGGTTCGAGATCGCCGTCACCGACACCGGGATCGGCATCGCGGTCCGCGACCAGGAGCGGATCTTCGCCCGGTTCGAGCAGCTCCCGCGGCACTCGCGGGCCCGGAGCACCGAGGGTGCGGGGATCGGGCTCGCCATGGTGAAGGAGCTGAGCGAACTCCTCGGCGGTCGGGTGGATCTCCGCTCCGCACCCGCGCGCGGCAGCACCTTCACGATCCGGCTTCCGTACCGGGCGCCGGCGGTCGCGCTCGCCGCCGAGGGCGTCCGTTCGGTGACCCCGCGGGGCGTGGCCGCCTTCCTCGCCGATGTGGAGAGCTGGGACCTCGGGCCCGCCGCCGTGGCACCGGCCCCCGTCGCCGCGCCCGGTGATCGTCCGCTGCTGCTCGTGGTGGAGGACAGCGCGGACCTGAGCCGCTATCTCAGCGAGGTGCTGTCCGACACCTACGAGGTGATGGTGGCCGCGGACGGGTTGCAGGCGCTGGCGATGGCGCGCTCGCGCCGCCCCGACGCGATCCTGTCCGACGTGATGATGCCCGGGCTGGACGGCTTCGGGCTGGTCGGCGAGGTTCGCGCCGACCCTCACCTGAGGGACCTGCCGGTCCTGCTGCTGTCCGCTCGTGCCGGGCTGGAGGCGTCCACCGCAGGGCTGGCCCAGGGCGCCGACGACTACCTGGTCAAGCCGTTCGACCTCTCCGACCTGCGAGCGCGGCTGGCCAGCAACATCCGGCGTGCCGCCGACCGTTCGGCGGACGCCAGCTGGCGCCGCGCGATCGTCCGGTCCCTGCACGAGGCGGTGGTCATCTCCGACACCTCCGGGCTGATCACCGAGTTCAACGACGCCTTCCGCCGCCTGGTGGGCTGGAGCATGAGCGACGGCCCGTTCAGCCCGCCGTACCCGTGGTGGCCGGACCCCGCGACCGATCCGGAGGCCTTCGAGAGGATCGAGGAGGCCAACCGGGTGCTCCTCGACGACGGCGTGATGGAGGGGGAGTTCCAGCTGCGGCACCGCAGCGGACGCACCGTCTGGGCGTCCTACAACGCCAGCGTGGTCGAGCTGCCCGGGCGAGGGCGGGCGGCCGTGCTGAAGACGTTGAGGGACGTCACCCGCGATCACGCCGCCAGGGTGCGCAGGCAGGACGCCGCCCGGATCAGCGCCGAGTTCACCAACGCGGACTCGCTCGAGCAGCTGGTCGGCATCGCCGTCGACGGCCTGCACGCGCTGTTCGACGGCGACTCGACCGTGCAGGTGGCCGGGCCGGGCGTCGTGCAGACCTTCACCGCGACGGGTCCGGTCGAGCTGGATGGGCTGCCGGCCGCGATCGCGGCACGCCTGGCCGGGACCGATGGCACTGACGACTCAGAACCCGGCGGGGCCGTCCAGGGAATCCTGCTCGTCCCGCCCAGCACGCTCGGCGGGACGCGCGCCTGGGTGCAGTTCGGGGAGCCTCGCGCGGTGTCGGCGGACGAGCAGATCGTCGCCGACATGCTGGCCGGCTCGTTCGCCCTCGCCGTGGACCGGGTGCTCACCGTGGGGGAGCTCGCGGACAAGCAGGCGAACCTCGAGCGCGCGATCGAGAGCCATCGGCTGATCGGCCAGGCGGTCGGCATCCTCGTCGAGCGGCACCGGCTCACGCCCTCGCAAGCGTTCCAGTCGTTGCGCCGCGCCTCCCAGGACCGCAACATCCGGATCCGGGACCTTGCCGCGCGCGTCCTGGAGACCGGCCTGGATCCCGACGCCGCCTGAGCGTACCCAGGTGTGCGGATCCCGCGCTGTGCGGACCTGCGCTGTGAGGATCCGTGATGCCCCGGGGATGGGTCGGTGCCGGCAGGGGGGGCGGCGGGGGGTAGGACCCATCCCCGGGACGGACTCAGCCGGCGAGCGGCTCGTCCTCGGAGAGGGCGTCGCGGGCGCGGTCGAGACTGCGCCGCAGGATCCGCGACACCTGCATCTGCGAGACGCCGAGGCGGCGTCCGATCTCGGACTGGGTGCAGCCGTCCTCGAACCGCCACTTCAGCACCAGCTGCTCGCGGCGGCTGAGACCGGCCAGCGCCCGTTGCAGGGCGATCCGGTCGACCAGGCGGTCGGTGTCCGCGTCCTCGGCGAGGGTGGCCCCGAAGGTCATCTCTCCCTCGCCGTCGAGCGGAGCGTCCAGCGACCACGGCCGGTAGCTGCCGTCCGCGGCCGTCGCCTCACGCACCAGCTGGGCATCGACGCCCAGTTCGCAGACCAGTTCTGCGGTGCTGGCCCTGCGTCCGAGCCTCTGCTCGAGCTGCTGGCCGTGCTGGCTGGCCCGCGCGCGCAACTCCTGGATCCGGCGCGGCGGCCGGACCACCCAGCAGTGATCCCGGAAGTACCGCTTGATCTCGCCGGTGATGGTCGGGACCGCGAAGGCGACGAAGCTGCGCCCCTCCGCGGGACGGAACCGTCGCACGGCCAGGACGAGTGCGACCCTGGCGACCTGGACGAGGTCGTCTCGATCGGCCCCGCGATGCGCATAGCGGTTGGCGAGGGCGTCGCACAGGCCGAGGTTCAGCTCGACGAGTTCCTCTGTGACGGCTGCACGCTCGGATTCATCGGTGCAGGAGGCCAGGAACTCCAGCAGCGCATCGGTGCGGAGTTCGCGGGACGTGGGAACAGCGGTGACGCTGGAGGTGGTCTTGGGGCCACGTGCCATCGTCGTCTCCTTCTCTGAAGGACGCCAGGAGTCGGCACGTGGTTTGACCGCTCAAGACAGCTTCCACGCTGGCAGAGCGGAACGGCCGGGTCAATGGTCTCGCCGGCACTCGTGCGGTCCGTTCCGGCGGAAATCGACCCGGGTCGTACGCAATTCCGCTCATCGGACGCACCGTTCGGGCCCTCGGAATCGCCGTCCGCACCGGCCCGGACAACGACGGAACGCCTCCGTCCCGCTCTGCCCTCGCCCCTTTCCGGGAGCGGAGTTCTGAGCGGAACGGAGGCGTTCGGTCGTTCGGCGGCCCGCACGCGCGTGCGGAACGCCTGGATCAGGACGGGATCGTGCCCGCGGCGCTCTCCAGGTGGGCGCGGACGAACCACTGGAACTTCTCCAGGCCGCCGGTCTGGCCGATCAGCAGGTCCTGGGTGACGAGGTCGAGCTCCTCGACGTCCTCGATCGCCTTACGGTTCTCGGCGATCACCCGGTCGTACTCGTGGTCGAGGGCGGCCAGGTGGTCGGGCACCAGGGCGCGGTCCAGCGGGTAGTCGTCCCAGTCGCGGGTGCGGGTGATCTCGGCCACGGTGCCACGCGGGGCGAAGCCCAGCGCCGCGATGCGTTCCGCGACCGCGTCCGCGTTCAACCGGACCTCGTCGACCTGCGGATCGATCATCTCGTGGACGCCGATGAAGCTCGGGCCGACCACGTTCCAGTGCACGTGCTTGAGGGTGAGCGAGAGGTCGTTGTAGCTGTTCAGCCGCTCCTGGAGGATCTCCACGACCTGCTTCGCCTTCGCCTCGCTGAGACCCGGAAGGGTGAATTTGCTCTTTGCCATACGTGTGCTCCTTCTCTCGGCGTTCCGCTGTTCCCCGGGCCAGTACCCCCGGGGCGGGTGAACGCACTCGACGTTACCGACAACCGCGTCGCTCGGGGCGGCATTCCTCCGGTTCGGCCCGTTCACACGCCGTTCAGGACCGCGCCCAGCCACGTCCCGGACGCGGCCAGGGCCAGCGCGAGTTCACCGACCATGCCCAGGCCGGTCGCCTTGAGCGCCACCAGCGCGGATGCCCACGCCCGCGAGCCCGGGCTGGGGTCACCGAGGCGGCGGATCCGCACGTACTCGGCGAGGAACAGGCCCAGCGGGAAGAACAGCAGCAGGCCGACCACCGGGACGACGAAGAAGCCGACGATCCCGGCGATCCCGGCGACGACGAGCGAGAGTCCCGGCACGCCGGCCGCGCGGGTGCGGTGCGTGGTGAGATACCAGGTGAGGGTCATCCCGCCGCCCAGCAGGACCAGGCAGATCGCCGTGATCAGCCAGGCCGCCGGCGTCCCGGTCACCACACCCCAGGCGAGGATGGCGAGAGCGACCAGGATCGTTCCCGGCAGGACGGGGATGACGATCCCGAGCAGGCCCACGACGACCGCGATGCCGATGATCGCAGTGAGCACGGCGCCTCCTCGACTCGGTGTACCGGGGTCCGCTGCCCAGTGTGCCAAGCCCGTCCCAACCGTCCCCCTGTGCCGGTAGGGAGCAGCCGTCCCCGGTGCCGGGAGCCCGGGGCGTTCGCACCGACGGGGCGGGCGGAGTCTGCTCGGGGCGCCCTCCCGGGAGGAGGACGGTGGGCGCACGGTCCACGGTCTGGTCGTCGCGCTGTCCGGACGCGCGGGCACCTCCCGACGGCCTAGGGTGGAACGGCGGTGCCGCGGTGGCGCCGGAGTCCTCCCAGGAAGCTGTTCAGATGCCGTCCGACACGTCCCCCCGCACTCGCATCGCCGCCCCCAGCGACGCCGCCTACGCCGCCGCGAGGCAGCTCAGCGACGGCCAGGCCAAGCCCCTCGGGGCGCTCGGCGACCTCGAATCGCTCGCCGCCTGGGTGGCGTCCTGTCAGGGCACGTGCCCACCACGCCAGCTCGACGACGTCCGGGTGGTCGTCTTCGCCGGCGACCACGGGATCGCCACGGACGGGGTCTCCGCCTACCCCGTCGAGATCACGCCGGCCATGGTCTACGGGATCGCGGGCGGCCACGCCGGCGTCTCCGCGCTGGCTGCCGCCAACAACGTGGCGGTGTCGATCTACGACCTCGGCGTCGCCGTCGACTTCCCCGACCTGCCGGCCGAAGTCAGCCGTTTCAAGGTGCGCCACTCCTCCGGCGCCATCCACCTCGAGGACGCGCTGACGCGCGCGCAGGTCGAGGACGCCCTGGCCGCGGGCGACACGATCGCGGCCGAACAGGTCGCCGGCGGCGCCCAACTGCTGATCTCGGGCGACCTCGGCATCGGGAACACCACGATCGCCGCCGCCCTGATCGCGGCCACCCTGGGCGTCCCGCCGGCCGCGGTGACCGGACGCGGCACCGGCATCGACGACAGCACACTGATCCACAAGACGGCGCTGATCGAGGCCGCGCTGTCCCGGGCGGGCGACCGGGTGTCCGACCCGGTCGAGCGGCTCGCCGCGCTCGGTGCCGCCGACTTCGCGGCGGCGGTCGGGTTCATCTCGGGTGCCGCCCGACGGGGCGTCCCCGTCCTCCTGGACGGCGTGATCGCGGTCGCCGAGGCCCTCGTCGCCGAGGACTACGCGCCGGGCACGAAGGCGTGGCTGCAGGCCGGGCACCGCTCGACGGAGCCCGGCCAGGCGCTCGCGCTGGACCGGCTCGGCCTGAAGCCGCTGGTGGACTTCTCGATGCGGCTCGGCGAGGGCAGCGGTGCGGTGCTGGCCGTGCCGATGGTCCGTTCCGCCGTTGCCGCCCTCACCGGGATCGCCCAGCTCTCCGACCTGACGTGAGCGCCTTCGCGGGGCTGCGGCTCTCGGTCGGCCTGCTGACGGTCGTGCCGGTCCGTCCGCCCGCGCGGATCGGACGGGCCGAGGCACGCTCCGCGATCCTGCTCGCGCAGCTGGCTGTCCTGCCGGTTGCGCTCGCGGCCGCCCTGGTGGGGTGGGGCGCGGTGGCCGCGGGGCTGCCGTCCGCCCTGGCGGGAGTGCTCGTCGTGGCCGCGCTCACCCTCGGCACGAGAGCGATGCACGCGGACGGGCTGGCCGACACCACCGACGCCCTCGGTTCGGGAAGGGACGCCGCCGGCGCGCTGGAGGTCATGAAGCGCGGCGACATCGGGCCGATGGGCACGGTCGCGCTCATCCTCTCGCTGGGAGCGCAGGCGATCGCGTCCGGGGTGCTGCTGCAACGTCCGCTGGGCGCGGTCGTGCTGGCTGCGGCGGTGTGCGTGGCCCGCGGCGCCCTGCTGCCGGGCTGTGCGGTGGGTGTGCCCGCCGCGCGCCCGGGTGGGCTGGGCGCGATGGTGGCCGGCAGCGTGCCGGTGCCGGCGGCAGTGGGCACCTGGCTGGCGGGGTCCGCCGCCCTGGTGG
>NZ_JASGES010000167.1:0-9226 GCF_047606205.1 Propionicimonas sp.
CCGGGTTTGTGTCGGCGGCGTATCAACTCGGCTCAAAGTACGGTACCACCACCCTTCTGGACGGCGTGCACTTCAAGAAGTCGAACCGATCTCCCAAGGCATGGGACATTTAGGTCCGGAAAGGCCACCACGTGGTGATTATCGAAGGGTACGACCACCTGCCCGCGGGCAAGGTCTGGGTCGGCGAATCAACGACAAGCCCGACGACCGATCGCGTGGTGTTCCACCGGAGCAAGATGAGTTCGGTCGAACCCGGCTACGGGACGGGCGTGTATCAGAACGGGACTTGGTGATTGGGTGAGGAGAGCGTCCGCTGGCGAGCAAGGAGTGGCCCGATTGCGCGACCGCGAGCCTTCCGGTGGCGGGGTGCTCGCGTTCGGTCGTCATATAGGGCTGATGGCGCTCGCCACTGCGGTTGCGATTGTCATGTCGGCGTGCACCGGTGCCAATGCCCCCATCGCTACTCCGACCCCGTCGGAGGCGATGGAGGCATCGCCCACGGCGGCAGGGCGTGTCGTGGTCGACGCCCTGCCGCCGAACAAGGCGAGCGCTGCAACGGTCCTGCTGGACGTACCTTCCTTGATCATCGATCCTGGCGTGGACTCAGAACTGATCGCTCCGGAGAGCTTCATTGTCGACGGTGAACGGATTATCCTGACTGACCTCGCCCACAACAGGATCTCCACCTACGAGGGCAACCATCTCGTCGGTTCGGTCCCGATCCCCGAGGAACTGCTCGGACCGGTCGGGAACGGCATCTATGATCTGGCGATCACCGGTGACAGGTACTGGTTCCTTGACGACGACAACCGGGTGCTGGAGTACCAGCTCAATAACTCGGGCAATCGGTTGGAATGGGTCAAGACAAAGAACACCAACCTCAACGACGCGCCAGGACAGTTGGTCACTCAGGGCGAGAGTGTTGTCCTCATCTCCGCGGACCATAACGTCTTGGTTTCCGGCCCCGGGCCGGCGCCCGCGAGCCTGACGTACACCGTGTCGAAGAAGGAACGGCTCCTCCACGTCCACGACGGCAACCTGCGCATCGACATCCATGTGCCCTATCCCAACTCGTTCATGGGGCTGGTGGCCCGCGAACCGGGGCTCAACTACTACCTGGTCTCCAGCGGCCACTACACCAAGAAGGGCTGGATCTATTACCAGTACGTGTACCAATTCACCAACACAGGCCAGCTCCTGCACACCTACACTCTCCGGCTGAACTGGGGTCATCAACCCAGCCAGACCGTCCGCGTCTACGACGGCAACATCTACCAGCTCCAAGTGCCGCCTACCACTGCCAGAGTGCTCCAACTCCACCCTAATCCATGATTGGCGGACGGAATTGTTTGTCCGCCCCCTCATCTGGCTACGTTGTGGAATAGTCAACAATGTATTGACTTTCGAACAGCATTAGCGCATAACAGAGCGTATGAGTTGCCAGCAGCGCCGCCTGCCAGGCCGGATCACCTCTCACTGGCAGCTCATGCACCTTTTACCCCCATGCGTATGCAGTGGCTCAGCCAGGCTCTCCTGGTGGCATCCCGCGGGCCACTGCCTACGACCTCGTCGGTTCGCTGCGGCGCGTAGGTGACCATCCGGTCGCCGGCCGCAATCCATTGAGGAGGTGGCTCACATGAGTGAGCAAACCCCGCCCGGGGTCCCGGACGCGGGCGGGCAGATGAGAACGCTCGCCGTCAGGACTACCGAAGAGCTCTGCGCCCAGCTGGACGTCATCGCCCAGCTGACCGCCCGGAGCGCCACCGAGGAGATCCGCCTCGCCCTCGAACACTGGATCGACAAGACCCGGTCCGATCCAGAAGTGCTCAGGAAGGCCGAGGCCGTCAAGGCGGAGATCGAGCACGAAGCTGAAACCCGCCGCAAGGCGATCGCCGCGATCTTCGACAGCGACGCCCACCCGCCGACAAGGACAAGCCCGCGCCGCGACGACGCCGCGGCAGATCCGGATCGGTGAGCGGCGAAGATCAGCCGGCGACAGTCACCTTTTTCCGAATCTCAGCCTTGGTGTCGCCCGGGTCAAGCGCGCCGCTGTAGAGCAGCCTGATCAACTCCTGGTCCAGATGCGAGTACCGGACAGGGGCCGGCAGGTACTTGCCGTAGAAGATGCTTCCCGGATGGTCGTTCGCGTCCCTCATCAGTCCCATGCTCTGGGTGAGCTCCTCCCGGATGAGGTGGCAGCGGATGGTGTCGGCGATGCCAGTCGTCCTGATCAGGACCCGAGCCTTGTCCATGGCGTTGTCCGTCCACCATGTACTGAAGAAGCCGTCGTTGCCGGGAACATAGCCGCGATCCAGGGCGCGGAAGCGAGTGACCGGGGCGAAGTAGAGCTGGATGTCGGCGCTGCCCTGCCGGGTCAAAGCCAGATCGGTGGTAGAGGTGAGAGCGTTGAAGTCGGACACAACTCGGGCCAGGCACGCCCGGCTGGAATCGCTTGCCGTCCCGTGGACCCGGACAGTCACGGTGGGCTGAACCCACCGCTTCACCACGCGCGCCTTGTCGCCGTACTCCGCTCCCAGGGCGATCTTGTAGAAGTAGGCCAGACCCTGCCTGCTGATGCGCGGCTTGACCGTTGTCGGGGACGGTCCGGTCGTTGGCGTCGTGGTGGCCGTCGCAGTCATCGACGGCGGGGAGGGAAGGCCGGTGGGAGGCAGGACGGCAGACGGTGCTGCGCTGCACCCGCCCCCCAGCACGGTGACCAGGACAAACGTGGCAACGCATCTGCGTCGTCGCCGAGCACGAGCCACCGGCGGCGCCGGGCGTGCCGGTGACCGGCGTCGCGGTGGTCCGGCGGTGCGGCGTCCGCCACCTTCCTGGGGGATCGGGCCGAGGAGGGTGACGGGTTCCTGGTGACCGGGGTCGACGTCACGTTGCGGGTCCTGGAGCGGGCCGCCCGGAGTCAGCCAGCGGGCGGTGACCGGGTCGAATCGCTCCGCGGGTGGATGCAGGAGACGGGCCATGGCGCCAGCCTCGCATGAAACCGGGTGTCCGGCTGCACCCACGACGAGGTGAGCCATCGATCCCCATGGCTGAGTCTCCTAGGATCCAGCCCGTGCCCACCATCGCATTCGCGCCCTTCGATCCCGAGGTTGAGGTCGAGGATCTCGCCGCCTTCCTGGCGTCCAATACCTTTCCCTTCCACGGCCGCCCGTCGGTCACCGAGCAGGGTGCTCGCGCTCTCGTCCTGGAGGGCCGCTACTGGTCGGATGGCAGCGCCGGCTACTGGGTGCTCGCGGACGGAGTGCGGGTCGGGATCGCCGTGCTGGAAGACCTGGAGGACATCGCCGATGGCGGTGCGCCGCTGTTCGACTTGAGGCTCGACCAGCAGTACCGCGGCCGGGGACTCGGTGAACCCGTGCTGCGCGCCCTCACCAGCATGGTGTTCCGGACGTACCCCACGCTGCGCCGCTTCGAGGGCCAGACCCGGGACGACAACGTGGCCATGCGCCGGGTCTTCGTCCGGGCCGGCTGGGTGAAGGAGGCCCACTACCGAGAGGCGTGGCCGGTGGAAGGATTCGAGCCGAAGGCTTCGATCGCGTACGGCATCCTGCGCCGCGACTGGGAGTCCGGGACGACGACGCCCGTGCCCTGGGACGACCTGCCGGCCTGATCCCTGCGAGGTTCGGGTGTCCGGCCTGGCGGCAGGTTCGCCCGCTGCACCCGGTGCAATCCGGGTGGGCAAGCCGCCTCTCGTTCGGGTGACGGATCTTGGGATGGGTGCGGCCGCGGGCCGTCGACCATGTCGAGCAGCCGTGCCAGCTCGTGGCCGGTGCGGGGCCCGGTCAGGTCGATGATCACGGTGACGTCCTTGTCGCCGCGGCGGGTCTGGCGCCAGTGGGGTCGGGCTGTGGCGCCCTGCCGTGATTGCTCACGGTGGGTTTCCACAGCCCGCCCGCCGAACCCGGCGTGCGATTCTCACCGCACCGGGCTCTCCACGTGAGGGGTCCTGGCCAGCGGGTGGCTGTCGGTGTCCACGGGGTTGGTATCTGGTAGCCGCGGTAGCGGTACCGGACAACCTGACGCTGGCTGCGCCCCGGAAACGTTTCCCGTCGTGGGTGAGCCGCCAGGTTCCGGGCAGGCAGTGCCTGCGTCGGAGTTCCGCCATCCGATCCGGTGCTTCTTCCCTAGCCAGGCCGTGATCCGTTCCCACGTGTGGGAATCGATCGTGGCGAAGATGGCTCTAGACACGCCGCGGCCGAAGTAGTTCGCCCACCCGCGAAGCACCCGGCCCAGATGTTCCATGAGGCACCCGGGGTCCCGGTGCAGGGTTTCTGTAGGTCGTGGCCTTTACCCGCGCCTTGATCGAAGCCACTGACTTCTTCGAGGGGCGGGTGTACACGTACGACCTGGTGCCGCCTCGTTTCCACATCCCGTGGGATGTTGAAACCGAGGAAGTCGAACCCGTCATCGAGGGGGACCACGCGGGTCTTCTCCGGTGACAGCCGTAACCCCATCGGGCGCGCTCACGGCGGCCACCTCGCCCTGTGGCTGCTCGGCGTACCGGACCAGACGGTAGGCCGCCTTGCCCTTGCGTCGGCGGCGTTGCCGCTGCACCTCGGTCGCCTCACGGCCGGCTGACTGATCCCGAGTTTCGAGGCCATGTGGCGTTGACTGGAACTCGTGGCGAGCAGGGCGCGCAGCGCCAGCATCCTCCGCAGCCGAGAGGTCTCCTCGTGGGCTCGCGCGTCGCGGTACTCGGCGACCAGGCGCATTCTGACCGAGGTGGACCCTGATGGACGCTCTTCGAACCCGAAGACCCGACCGCGGCGGGGGTCCGGGGGCGAGCCCCCGGTTGGGGGTGTGGGGGTTCGACCCCCACAGGACACCACAGAACGAAAAGGCCCTCCGTCAGGAGGGCACAGTTCCGGCAAGTTCTGTGGAGCTAACGGGATTCGAACCCGTGGCCTCTTCCATGCCATGGAAGCGCGCTACCAACTGCGCCATAGCCCCGAACGTCCCTGAGGACGAGGCCACACTCTACCCAGCGGCGCGGGGGATGGGAAATCGGCTTCACTCCTTCAGGGTCATCGTGACCTTGTAGGTCAGCGTGAGGAGCTTCTCCGTCTGGTCCGCGCACTTCTTCAGTTGGAAGAACCTCGAGGTGCCGACGAGCCGGACGATCCTGCCGTCCACGACCTTGTCGATCCGCAGCGTCCGGATGCTCCGGGAAGGGTTGTCCGTGCTGACGACCTCGTTCGTCTCCGTGTTCACACACTCCTCGTCGAAGCGGTCGTCCTGGGTCCAGCCGTCGGCGGTGCGGATCGTCGGCACCGAACGGTCCGCGATCTGCATCACCGTGCTGCAGCCGTCCTGATCGCAGGTGGTGGTCACGGTCCGGAACTCCCTGCTCCGGGTGCCCACTTTGACCCGCGGCACATTGGACCTGGTGAGCACGGTCACGTACTCGTAGTCGCCGTTGAACCCCAGCTCCAGCGGGGTGGTGGGGGTGGGCGTCGGGGTCTGGCCGGCCGTCGCCGACGGGGACGCGGTGAGGACCGGCGCCGTGAACGTCTCCGGCTCCGTCCCCTGCGGCCGGACGGGGTTGGCGAGGGCGATCCCGATCCCGCCGACAACGATCCCGCCCACGACGATCGGGATCAGCCTGCGCAACCTGGTGCCGGTCCTGACCGCGTTGCCGAGCACGCCCGCTCCACTCGAGCCCGCGTCGCCGCCCGCCAGGAACGCGGCGCTTCCGGCCAGGCTGCCGGGCACGGCGCCCGCGCCCGCCTCCACCGCCACCGTCGCCGACGCAGTCGCCGCCCCCACCCCGACCGCGGACGCCACCGCGGCGCCGATGCCCTCCAGGGTCCACCACAACGGTCCGTACGCGCGCTCGGCTGCGTGCGCCAGCTCGGCCAGGAGCCCGCCGGCGTCCTCGTGACGTGCGGACGCGTCGGCGTCCGACGCCTTCGCGAGCACGGCACCCACCGCCCCGGCCACCGAACCATCCAGCAGTTCGGAGAACACCTTCGCCGCGGAGAACACGTCCGCCCGCGGGTCGGGCGCGGCACCGGCGGCCACCTCCGGCGCCGCGTACTCGTCGGTCGTCGCCACCTCGGGGTCCGCCGGCCAGGTGGCCGTGTCCACCAGCTTCGGTGTTCCGGCCAGGGTCAGCATCACGGTCGCCGGCGAGACCAGCCCGTGCGCCACCCCCGCGGCGTGGAGTGAGGCCAGCCCGGTGAGCACTCCGCGTGCGACCCCCAGGGCCTGTGCCGTCGACAGCGTGTGCTCCTGGGTCAGAGCTCCGAGCGAGACTCCGTCCACCCACTCCTCGACCAGCCACGACCGTCCCTCGGCGTCACGAACCGGTTCGTCCAGCCGGGCCACGTTCTCGCCGGCCAGGTCGTGTACCCGCCCGAAATCCGGGCCTTCCGGCCGAGGCCCGCCCGATGGTCGCGGCAACTCCTTGAGGACCACCTCGTCGCCCTCGCCGGTCCTGGCCCTCCATCGTGCCCCGAACCGTCCCCCCGGCAACTGCTGGCCCAGCGTGAATCCACCAATTTCCACAGCGCCCCCGACACTCAGAACCGGCTGTGAGGATGCTATGGGCCCGGGAATCGCGCTGAGAATCGGCAATGCTGCCACCGGAACTCAGCGAGGGGTCGGCCCCGCCTGCGACCACCACTCGAAGAATTCACCGAACGGCAGGCTCGCGTCGGCGGCCGACGCCACGATCGACTGCTCGGGCGCGATCCAGGCGAACACTCCGTAGGCATTGGCGTCGCGGTAGCAGCGCAGCACCCCGGACGGGCTCCCCAGCGGCCGTTCGTCGGGAGTCTCGCCGGGCTCCCGTGTGCAGTCGCCGGACGCCGCGGGGCTCCCGGAGTAGTACCCCCGGAATGCCGCCTGCGCGGCGGCGGCGTCGCCGTACTGCAGGTAGAACGCGTAGCGAGGGCCCTTCCCGGACGTCGCGGGGGAGCACTGCACGGCGACGAGCAGCCCCGTCGCGAGCGCCGGGTCGGTGGGCACCAGGCGCTTGCAGGTGCCCCGGAAGGACACCGGCACGCGGGCCTTGAGCGCGCCGGAGGTGGTCGCCGGCGGCACGGACGGCAGGGAGGAGGCGCTGCCCGGGACGGAGGCGGCGGCGGTCGGACCGGCGCGGGCGACGGTGGCCGGCACCGGGCGTGCGAACCACACCCAGGCGCCCAGGCCGCAGGCCAGGGCCACCACGGCCCCGACGATGACCGGCAGCCTCGAACGGTGCGTGGCGGGGACGGCGAGAGCCGCCGGTGTGCGCGCAGCGGCGGTCGCGCCCGTGTCCCACCGGTCGGCGAACTCCGGGCCCGCCTCAGCCATCGGCGGGGCGACTCCCCGGCGGGTCGCGTGCTCGATCGCGGCGACGAGATGGGTCAGGTCGGAGGTGAACGACTCGTAGCGCAGCGGTGTGGACTGGCGGGTGGCCAGGCGGCGAAGGCCCTCGGGCAGGTCGGCCGCCGCCGGCAGCACCGCCCCGTCCACCAGCACCGGGATCACCGGCACGTCCCTGGCCAGTGCTGTCGCGATCTCGGCAGCCACCCAGTCGTCGGGATCGTCGATCCGCCGCCGCCCGGCGTCATCGCGGATCGTCGACCAGCCTTCGCCGATGAACGCCAGCAGGACGTCGCAGCCACCGATCGCCCTGCGGAGATACTCGGTGAAGTCGACGCCCGGCGGAATGGTGTCGATGTCCATGAACAGTTCGTACCGGTCGGCCAGCTTGTCCGCCGCGCGCCCCGCGACGTGCCGGGAGTCTGCCCGCCGGTAGCTGAGGAACACCCGGGCGCGCCCGGCGTGGGTCACCGTGCGGGTGGCGGCAGACCCCGCGCGGTCGCGCGAGGGTCCCTCCGACGCACGGCGTCACCCCCCATGCGGCACAAGGCTAGGCAGCCGGGCAGGGCCGACCCATCCGCACAATTGTCCCGGCCCAGCGCTGCGCCGGTGTGCTGCTCACGCGGCCGGACGCCGCGCCTGACGGCGGAGCAGGAGCTGGTGGACGGTGATCAGCAGGGCCAGCCAGGCCAGCCCGAAGAGCCATGCGAACACCACGTCGGTCAGCCAGTGGTGCCCGAGGAAGACCCGGCTCAGGCCCATCGCCAGCGCCCAGAGCGCCGCGCCCACCACCGCGCAGGCTCGCTGCCAGACGCGGGCGGCGAGCCAGACCACGAGGTAGGCGAGCATGCCGGCCACGACCGTGCTGTTCAGGGTGTGGCCGGACGGGAACGAGAAGCTCGCCTCGTACGGGGGAACGGCGTCGACCAGCGGCGGACGGCTCCGTCCGACCAGGGCCTTGCCGACGATCGTGAAGGTGATGCTCCCCGCCGCGGCGACGACCATCAGCACGATGATCGTCCGCCTGCGGTGGGTGAGGTAGAGCGCGCTGATCAGGAAGATCCCGATCACCACCATGGGCACCGTCGTCCCGAGTTCGGTGAAGGCCGTCGCCACCGTCTCCGACAGTGGCGTCCGCAGCCGGATCATCGCGTCGAGCACGGGACGGTCGAGGCCCGCGACGCCGTCGTCCTCCGCCACGGCCTCGTACACCGACGCACTCGCGATCATCAGCAGGCTGAACACCACGGCCCCGACCAGTCCGGTGAGGCCGATCGCCGCTCCCGTCCCGACCTCGACGCGGGAGGCCGCCCCCGCTGCGTCCCCCTCCGCGTCGGGCTCCGGCCTGGCCATTGGTCGAGCCTACCCGAGCGCCCCGGTCCGGCCGGAATAGAGGCCTCCCCGCGCGGGGTTGGATCCACAGGACCCCGGCACGCCCGGGAGGCCACCCACCGACGAAAGGCAGGCAACATGACGGTCAGTTCCGCACAGGCCCACTGGGAAGGCTCGCTCACCGAGGGCGAGGGCGAGGTCGAGTTCCTGAACTCGAACGTCGGCAGCCTCGAGATCGACTGGAAGTCGCGCGCCGGCGAGACCCCCGGCGCCAAGACCACCCCGGAGGAGCTGATCGCCGCGGCACACTCCTCGTGCTACTCGATGGCACTGTCCCACGCCCTCGCCGGCAACGGCACCCCCGCGTCGGCCCTCGACACGCGGGCCGATGTCACCTTCGTGCCCGGCACCGGCATCACCGGCATCCACCTGAGCGTCAAGGGCTCGGTTCCCGGCGTCACCGCCGAGGAGTTCGCCACCTTCGCCGAGAACGCCAAGGTCGGCTGCCCGGTCTCGGCCGCGCTCACCGGCACCACGATCACCCTGGACGCCGAGCTGGTGTGACGGC
>NZ_JASGES010000168.1:0-6364 GCF_047606205.1 Propionicimonas sp.
AGGACCCGGCCGCCGTCGCCCCCGCCCAGCCCGCGACCGCTGAGGCCGCGGCGCCCGCGCTCGAGGCCGCCGAGCCGGAGAAGACCGTCGAGGAGTGGCTGGCCGAACTCGACGCGCTGGTCGGCCTGGCCACGGTGAAGGCCGAGATCCGCCGCCAGACCGCGATCCTGCGGGTCGACGCCCTGCGCACCAAGGCCGGACTGATGAGCCCGACCATCACCCGGCACCTCGTCTTCGTCGGCAACCCGGGCACGGGCAAGACGACGGTCGCCCGGCTGGTCGCCGGAATCTACAAGGCCATCGGACTCCTCAGCACGGGCCAGCTCGTCGAGGTCGACCGCTCCGAACTCGTCGCCGGCTACCTGGGCCAGACCGCGATCAAGACCGCGGAGGTCGCGGCGAAGGCGTACGGCGGCGTCCTGTTCATCGACGAGGCCTACTCCCTCAACGGCGACCAGTACGGCGAGGAGGCCATCAACACCCTCGTCAAGGAGATGGAGGACCACCGCGACGACCTGGTCGTGATCGTGGCCGGCTATCCCGCACCGATGGACGAGTTCATCTCGAACAACCCGGGCCTCGCCAGCCGGTTCCGCACCACGATCACCTTCGACGACTACACCGACGAGGAGTTGCGCCGAATCTTCACCCAGATGGCCAGCACCTCCGACTACGACCTCGGTGAGGGCGTCATCGATGAGTTCACCAGCCAGCTCTCCCGACAGCGGCGCGACGAGACCTTCGGCAACGGCCGGTTCGCCCGCAACCTCCTGGAAGCGGCGATCGGACGCCACGCGTGGCGCCTGCGTGAGACCACCGAGCCGACGCTCGAGCAACTCCGGACTCTGCTCCCCGAGGACCTCCTCGACGACAGTGCCCCCACCGCGGCGGAGGCCGGCGCCCCGCTCACCCCGCCCGCGACCGCTGCCCCGATCCCGCCCGTCGAGTTCCCGGCCACGCCCAGGAGCGATCCGTCCGCCTCAGGGTCGCCTGACGACCCCGCCCCACGCGCGGTGCCGTCATGACCCAGCTCGCCGGCGCGGGCGCACCCGCCACGGAGTTCCCCGTCCCCGCGCCCAGCCGGTCGCCACAGCTGCTTCGCCGGCTGCAGGCCGTGATCGCGCTCGCCGTCCTGATCGCCGGCGCGGTCGGAGCCTGGGTGATCGCCGACCTGCGCGACGACCTCGCGTCGGTGCCGAACCTCGCCCAGCAGTACGCCCGGCTGGGCCAGGTGCAGCACGCCCTCAGCACGGCCAACGATCTCGCCACCCGCAGCGTGCTGCTCGGCGAGTCCGCGTCCGGCACCAACGCGACGGCGGCGGCCACCCAGGTCGCCAGGGCGAACGGCCTGGTCGTGCAGGCAGCCACCGACCGGCCCCAGGACGCCGCGGCGTTGACCGCGCTGGGGCAGGAGGTGCTGCAGTACTCCACGTCGCTCACCGTCGCAGCCGGTGCGTCCGGCACCACGGCCCGCAGCGCCCTCACCGCCGCGACCAGCCAGCTGGAGGAGGTGCTGAGCGCCATCGACGACCTCCAGGCGGAGCTCGCCACCGAGGCATCCGCGCGGCCGTGGAGCCAGACCTCCCCCGGGGCGGTCATCGTGATCGTGGTGATGCTGGGTGTCGTCGGGTGGGCGAGCTGGTTGCTCGCCCGGCTGAGTCATCGCGCGGTGAACCCCGGCCTGGCCGGGGCCGCCGCGGCGCTGCTGCTCCTGCTGGTCACCGGGGTGGCCGCCCAGAACACAGCCGCGCAGGCATCGGTGGCCAGCAGGGACACCGAGTTCACCCACGTGGTGAACGCCGCCACCGCGGTACGCCAGCTCGACACGGCCCAACGGGTGGTCACGACGGCCGTCCTGGACCAGACCTGGGACTCCGACGCCGAGGCCGCCTACGCCGCCGCGTACAAGGCGGCGTCCACCGCGGGCAGGGCGGAGGACCTGGGTTCGCTGTCGCGGTTCGACACCCAGCAGGCGGCCATCACCGACGCCGTCTCGAAGGGCGACCCGAAGACCGCCGCGTCCACTCTGCTGTCCGATGACGCCAAGGCGTTCCGCGCGGTGGCGGACGCGTTCCGGGACAAGGCGGAGGCGACCTCCGACACGGCCGTCGCGACCGCGGCCGACGAGCCCCGCGCGGCCCGCTCCGAACTCGTGTTCCATCTGGTGGTCACGATCCTCCTCGCCGTCGCCGGAGCCGTCGCCGGCGTCGGCGGCATCGCCCGCCGACTCCGGGAGTACCAGTGATCACCCCACAGAGTTCTTCTGCTCCGCAGCGATCCCCCGAACGAGCCCGCGGGGGTCGGCCATGAGCACCCTTTCCCCGACCGCTCCCGGCCGCCTCGGCGTCGCCGCCCACCCCGGCGAGGTTCTCGACTACCTCGGCCGCCTCGACACCTGGCTGCGTGAGCGGCGCGCCGAACTCGACGCCCTCGACGAGCAGATCGTGGCCACCGGCCGCCAGCAGGAACTCACCGCGGACCTCACCCTCGCACTGGCCCTCTGGCAGGCCGCTCGAACCCGGCAGAACCTGCTGCTCGCCGCGTGGGACTCCGGACGGGTCGGGCGCGAGGAGCTCGAGCGAGTCTCCGCCCTGATCTGGGGGCGCCTGGACACCGCGGGCAGCGAGGTCGCCCAGCTGCAGTCGATGTCCGTCTCGCTGCCGGAGGCCGGCCGGCTCTGCGACGCCCTCGTCGCCCAGCTGCGCACACGTCTCGACACCGATCCCGACGCCGAGCAGCAGCAGGTCCGGCTGCGCGACCTGCGGGCACAGCTCGAACGGATCCGCGACCAGCTGAAGCTGGAACCGCCGGCGCTCGCCCCCACGGGCGCGGCCCGCCTCGCGGGCCTGGCCGCCCGCACCGACGAACTGGTCGACAAGCGCGGTCGCGGGGGCGACATCGGAGGACTGCTCGGCGGGCTGGAGGTGGAGGCCGCCAGGTTCGAGCGCGACCTCATCGTCGGCTCCGCCCAGCGGCGGGAGGGCCGCGACCTCCTCGTCCGCGCCAGGGAGCAGCTCGCGCAGGCCTCCGCCAGGGAACAGGCCGTCCGGGCCCTCGCCGCGCAGGTCGCGGCGGCCGTGTGGCCCGCACCCCAGGTCGTCGTACCCAGCGTCGCCGGCCTGGGTCCGCTGCCCAACACGCGCACGGCGCTGGTCGGCTACGTCGACGGGCTCAGCCGGCTGGACGCCCAGTTGGGCGAGGCCCAGGCCGCCCTGTCCCGTGCCAGCGGTGACCGCGACGCCGCCGCCGCACTGCTCGATGCGCTCCGGGCCAAAGCGGCGGCCCTCGGTGCCGCCGACGACCCCGGCCTGGTCGCCATCGCCCGCCTGGCCGCCGACAGCCTCACCACCTCGCCGGTCGTCCTGCCGGTCAGCCAGCAGCTGCTCGGCGCCTACTCCGCGCGGCTCGACTACCTGGGCAAGCGATGAAGTGCCGCCAGCCGGGCTGTACCGGCACCATCGTCGACGGCTACTGCGACGTCTGCGGCATGCCCGGCGTGATGGCGGTCGGGCAGGCCGCGCCGGGCAACCGCCCGTCCACCCGCGCCAGCGGGCCGTGCCGGCAGCCGGGATGTCCCGGACACATCGTCGACGGCTACTGCGACGTCTGCGGCTCCCCTGATGTCGTCGCGGCCCCCTCGGCGTCGCCCAGCCAGGCCTCGACGCTCACCCGCACCTCGATCCACCTCGGCTCCACGGCGCTCGGCTCGGCACGGGCGACCTCCTTCGGCGGGCGGCCGCAGCGGCAGACCAGCAGCGAACGACTCACCACCGGACGGATCGGCGCCGGCCTGACCCGAGTGCCGCCGGCGCCGGCGATCGACCCCGCCAAGGCTGTCCTCGCCAATCCCGAGGTGCCGCTGGACGCACGGGTCTGCCCACGCTGCGCCGCCATGGTGGGCCAGGGTGCCGAGAACGTCGCATCCCGTTCCGAGGGTTTCTGCCCGGCGTGCGGCGCGCCGTACTCGTTCACGGTGAAGCTGAGGCCCGGCGACGTCGTCGCCGGCCAGTACGAGGTCGTCGGCGCCCTCGCCCACGGCGGCATGGGCTGGATCTATCTCGCGAAGGACCGCAACGTGTCCGGCCGTTGGGTGGTGCTGAAGGGCCTGCTCAACGCGGGCGACGCGGACGCCGTCGCCGCCGCCATCGGCGAGCAGCGGTTCCTGGCCCGGGTCGAGCATCCCCAGATCGTGGAGATCTACAACTTCGTCACCCACGACGACGCCGGCTACATCGTGATGGAGTACGTCGGGGGCCGGTCACTGAAGCAGCTGCTCAAGCAGCGGATGACGGCCAACAACGGCGAGGCGGATCCGCTGCCGGCCGAGATGTCGCTCGCTTTCCTGATCGAGATCCTGCCCGCCCTCGGCTACCTGCACTCGATCGGGCTGCTCTACTGCGACTTCAAGCCCGACAACGTGATCCAGGTCGGCGACGCGCTGAAGCTGATCGACCTCGGCGGCGTCCGCCACATCGGGGACGAGGACTCGGCGATCTACGGCACCGTGGGTTTCCAGGCGCCCGAGGTCGCCACGCTCGGCCCGTCCATCGCGTCCGACATCTTCACGGTCGGGCGCACGCTGATGGTGCTCAGCGCGGAGGTGCCCGGCTACCAGACCGAGTACGAGACCAGGATCCCGCCGGCGGAGGAACTGCCCGCCTTCGCCGCGCACGACTCGCTCTACCGCCTCCTGCTCAAGTGCTGTGCTCCCGATCCGAACGACCGCTTCACCTCCACCGAGGAGTTGCGGCTGCAGATGCTGGGTGTGCTCCGCGAGGTCGTCGCCGCAGGGACGCCCGGTGTCGGCACGATCTCGGCCGCCTCCGTCCTGTTCGAGGCACCCACGGTGGCCAGCGAGCGCACCGGTCAGCGGCAGCTCCCGCGGTTGCGTCCCGACCCGACCGACCCGCAGGCGGCCTGGCTCGCGCGGATCAGCACGGAGGACCCGATCGAGCGCCTGGCCGCCCTCGAGTCGCCGCCCGCGCTGTCGGCGGACGTGCTGCTGGCCCGCGGCGAGGCTGCGCTGGACGCACAGAACTCGCGCCTGGTCGACGACTGCGTCCGGCGGCTGCTCGCCGCCGACCCGTGGGAGTGGCGCGCGGTCTGGCTGGCCGGGATCGCCGCCCTGCAGGCGCACGACTTCACCACGGCGCAGAGCTCGTTCAATGCCGTGTACGGCCAGGTACCCGGAGAACTCGCCCCCAAGCTCGCCCTCGCGCTGGCCTGCGAGCTCGGCGGTGAGCTGGACATCGCAGAGAACCTGTACCGGGTGTGCGCCAGCACCGACGCGGCCTACGTGACCCCTGCCGCGTTCGGGCTCGCCCGGGTCCGCGCCGCCCGTAACGACCTGCCCGGCTCGCTGGCGGCTCTCGAACTCGTTCCCAGCACGTCCCGCGGCTACCCGGAGTCGCAGCGGCTGAAGGTGCGCGACCTCGTCGCCCTGGCCGACGACGCGCCGCGCCTCGACGACGCGTTCCGGGCGCTCGGCCAGGCCCGGCTGGAGCCGAGGGTCGAGGCCGAGTACCGCGTCCTGCTGCTCCGCAAGGCCTTTGACCTGGCCGGCGCCGGCGGCATCACGCTCGGCGGTCGGCCCACGACCACGGCGATGGTCCGCGACGACCTCGTCACGGGGTACCGGGAGCTGGCCCGGCTCACCGAGGACCCCGGGATCCGCGCCGGCTACGTCGACCTGGCCAACTCCCTGCGTCCCTGGAGCCTCCTGTGACCGAACCGACCTGGCCCACCCTGCCTCCTCCGCCTGAGCCGCCCACGACGCCCTCCCCTGCCTCCCCGCCGGTGCCCGGGCAGCCCGCGCAGCAGCAAGGGTCCGGAGCGGCCGCCGGATCACCCACCTGTCCCCGGTGCGGGCGCCCGATCGACCCCGCCGCCTGGTACTGCGAGGCCTGCGGCAACCCACTGATCCCGACCCTTGCCCCCGCCCCGCCCACGCACGCGGCGGACGCGCCGTCGAGCCAGACCCGCCGGCTCGGCGTCCGGGCGAGCCAGCTCACCACCTGCCCCTCGTGTGGCGGGACCGTGGGTGCGGACGGGTACTGCCAGACCTGCGGGGCGAAGGCGCCCAGCCCCCGTGACCACTTCAGCGAGGCGCCCGCCGGCTGGGTGGCCGGGGTGTGCGACCGCGGCGTCCAGCACCACCGCAACGAGGACGCCATGGCGCTGTGGGCGGCCGGCGACCGCGCCGTGCTGGTGGTCTGCGACGGCGTCTCCACCTCGGTCGACTCCGACGTGGCGGCGATGGAGGCGGCCCGGACCGCACGCGACGAGCTCGTCGCCCGTACCGCCGACCTGGCGGCCGGGGAC
This sequence comes from Propionicimonas sp., assembly GCF_047606205.1. Classification (GTDB taxonomy): domain Bacteria; phylum Actinomycetota; class Actinomycetes; order Propionibacteriales; family Propionibacteriaceae; genus Propionicimonas. The sequence continues at coordinate 6,322 of NZ_JASGES010000168.1, forward strand.
GCCGCGGGCATGGCCGCCGCGCTCGTCGCGGCCGTCGCGGCCG
>NZ_JASGES010000169.1:0-10058 GCF_047606205.1 Propionicimonas sp.
CTGCGGCACCCACCCCGGCGGGCGCCGGTACGGCCGCTCCCGCCGGTCCGGCGCCGTCCCCTTCCGCTGTGGCCGGCCGGGCCCGGTCGCCCTCCTCGTCGGCACGGTCGGCGGCCGCCTCGGCCGCGTCCGTCTGGCCGTCGTCTCCCCGGGACCGGCGCAACTGCTGCAGCAGGGTCGTGGTCTCGGGGATGTTCAGCCGCTTGGCGGCGAAGAAGAATGCGAGCACCGCGACAATGCCGGCCAGGGCGAGCCCCAGGACCCGCAGCAACAGGCTCGGGTACCGCTCGAACCACCACGAGATCACCCACGCGAGCGCCGCGGCCGGCACCGTGGCGACCAGCAGCCTGCCGAGGTGGCTCAGGGTCGCCCGCCCGGGCAGTTCCGGCAGCCGGCGGCGCAGCACCCGGTGGGTGACCGCGACGCCGACGACGTAGGAGATGCTGTACGCCAGCGCCAGCCGCGCGGCGACCGTGGTCGGATCGTCCCACGGCAGTGCGAGGGCGAGCGCGGCCAGGGCGTTCGCTCCGCTGATCCAGATCTGCAGCAGGAACGGCGTGCGGGTGTTGTCCATGGCGAAGAAGGCCCGCAGGTACAGGTACTGGATCGTGAACGGGATCAGGCCGATCGCGAAGGCCATCAACGCCCATGCGATGTAGATGTAGTCGTGCGCCCCGGTGCCGTTGCCGAAGGCGAGCCGGGTGATCGGGTCGGCGAGCACGATCAGCCCGACGCTGGCCGGCAGCAGGAAGGTGGTGGCCAGCCGCAGCGCCTGGTCGGTCTCCCGCGCGACGCCCGCCCGGTCGCCGGCGACCGCGTAGCGGGACGCGCTCGGCAGCATCGCCGTCGCCAGCGAGACGGTGAGCAGCGAGTGCGGCAGGATCCAGATCAGGTAGGCGTTCTGGTACACCGTCCAGCCGGCGCCGCTCGCCGTCGCGGTGTCGGACGCGGTCGCACCCGAGGCGAGGTTGGCGACCAGCATCTGCACCAGCGTGGTCAGCGCGACGTAGCCGACCATCCACTTGGCGACGTGGAAGGTGCGGCCCAGCCCCGTCCCCTTCAGGTCGAAGCGGGGACGGTAGGTGAAGCCGGCCCGCTTCAGGTAGGGCAGCATCACCACGGTCTGGACGACGATGCCGAGGGTGGAGCCGAGCGCCAGCCACCACGCCTGCTGGTCGGTGAAGGGGTCGCCGCTGAGTGCGGTCTGGTTGCCCCAGATCGCCAGGTAGAGGGCGAACACCCCGATCGAGACCACGTTGTTGGCGATCGGGGCCCACATCATCGGGCCGAACCGGTCGCGGGCGTTCAGCACCTGGCCGATCAGGAAGAACACTCCGTAGAAGAACAGCTGCGGCATGCAGATGTAGCTCATCAGCAGCAGCGAGCGCCAGTGGTCGGCCATCTCGGGCGCCGTCCAGGCCCGCGCGAACAGGCTCATCACGAACGGCGTCGCGAGCGTGACGATGAGGGTGAGGGCGCCGAGGATCATCACGAAGCCGGTGATGATCCGGTCGACGAACGCCTTGCCGCCGTCCTCGTCGTGGGTGACCGCGCGGACGATCTGCGGCACCAGGACGTTGTTCAGCGTCCCGCCGGCGAGCAGGAGGTAGAGGGTGGTCGGGACGGTGTTGGCAAAGTTGAACGCCTCCACCTGCCGGGTGCCGTTGCCGAGGACGAAGGCGATCAGCATCGCCCTGATCAGCCCCAGGACACGGGAGACCATCGTCCCGGACGCCATCACGGCGGTCGCGTTGATCAGCCGGCGACCGCCGGCCTGGCCGGCCTGGCTGTCGCTCATCCGGCGCTCTCACGGAGGTGCTCGGGGGAGGGCTCCGCCTGGCCGGCCGTGGCCTCCCTGCGCCGCACCTGCCGGATCCGCCACGCCGTGGCGCCGACCAGGACCAGGGCGGACACCGTCACGATCACCCAGGCGACCACGCCCAGGTCGGTCACCTCGATGATGATCGAGGTGTCCGGGGTGATCCGCCGCCCGCTCTCGGTGGCGGCGTAGGCCCTGGCGGTGACGACACCGTTGGAGGTGGCCTCCGGGCGGATGTTGACGGTGACGCTCTGGCCGGGCTCGACCGTCACCGGGTCGGAGGCGGGCACCGAGAGGCGCTGGGGGTTGTTGGACGCGACCACGATCCGCAGCGTGATCTCCTCGGTCAGGTGGTTGGTGACCGTGATCGGGAACTGGTTGGCCTTCGAGGACATCACGAACCGTGGGCTCGCGTCGAGGACGACCGAGCGGCCGAGCGCGGGCACGCCGACGAGGTCGTTCATGCCGGCCAGCTGCTCGTCGAAGCCGCGCGAATCGTCCACCCACGCGGTGGAGATCGCGCGGGAGACCGCGGCGTCCGACTGATCGGGGAGCGTGGAGTTGCGGGCGAGCTCGGCGTAGGCGGTGAAGTCGCTCTCGAGCCGGCCGATCGCGCCGAATTGCTCGCTGGTCAGGTGGGCGGGCCTGGCCGACTGCAGGTTCGCCGCCCGGTGGCTGGCGTCGGTGTCGAGCAGCTCGCCCAGGTCGCGCCGGACGGTCCACGACGGGGAGTCGGCCTCGTCCGCCTCGACCTCCGCGACGCTGGTCAGCAGCCGCGCCTCGCCGCGGGCGCCGGCGATCACCGTGGCGGCGAGCGCGTACTGCCGGCGGAGGTTCTCCGGCAGGCCCCCGTCACCGGGGAAGGCGGCCGAGACGCCCAGGACGCCCGGCTCGTCACCGTCACCGCCCTGGAGCGCTCCCGCGGAGGTCGTGTTGCCGGCCAGGGCCAGGGTGACCGACGAGCCGGCCAGGGACGCCAGCGTGGCCGAGGTCAGGGAGAGCCCGTTCGGGACCGCGACGATCGGCAGGTCGTCCAGGCCGGTGACGGTCGCCGCGGCGCGTTCGGACCGGCTCACGGCCAGGTCGTCGCCGGCGGAGCGTGCCCCGTCGAGGTCGGGGTTGGCGAACAGGGTGCGGGCGCCGGCGTCCCGGTCCAGCGCGTCGAAGCGCTCCAGCCACTCCTGCGCGACGGCCTGCCCGGCTCCCGCGACGGTGCCGGCCCCCTTCTTCACCTGGTAGCCGTCGGCCATGTCGCGCACCTCGTCGAGCAGGGCGGGGTCGACCAGCCAGCTCATCCCCGGCCGCCCTGCCGCGTCGACCAGCGAGGCCAGCCGTCCGCTCAACTCGGTGGCGAGGTCGTCGTTGCGGAAGAGGCCGTCGACGAGCTTGGTGGGCGGCGCGGACAGCAGCACGATCGAGGTCACCGGCACCTTCGACTTCGCGGGCACGGCCACGTAGGTGCGCAGCTGGCCGACGGTGCGGTACTCGCCGGTGGGCTCGGCGTTCGCGATCACGTCCGCACCGAAGGCGAACGCGGCCCCCCTGGTGTCGAAGCCCAGCTCTCCGATCGTCGCGCGCAGCGTCACCTGGTCGGTCTGGCCGGGGATGAAGGCCTCCGTGGAGGTCGTGACCACCACGTAGTGGTCGGCGCTGATCGGCAGCCGCGAACCCAGGATGTTGTTGCTGTTGGCCTGCCGGAGCGTGGCGAGGCTCTGGATCTCGTCCCGCGAGCGCCACAGGATCACCTGGACGCCGTAGGCGTCCACGCTGCCGGTGTTCGTGACCGTGCCCTCGAGCGTGACGGTGTCCTCGGCGTTGTGGCCGGACACCTTCAGCGAGGTCATCGTGAAGGACACCTGCGGCTGCTCGGCCGCCTGCGCACGCGTACCGGGCACCCACGCGAGCAGCCCCGCCACGGCCGTGACCCAGGCGAGCACCAGGGCCAGGGCACGGTGCGTTCCGCCGGTGCCGTCGATCACCGTCCCATCGTACGGGGGCGAGGCGGGACGTCCGTCCGCGCCACCCCCGGGTAGAGTGGTCCGCCGTGCCCGACCTGACTCCAGCGCAGCGCGCCGCCCTGGCGGACGTGCGGGTCGCGGGCCCCCGCGTCCGGCTCCTGACCGGGCTGTTCGCCGCGGCGGGCCACGAGCTCTACCTGGTCGGCGGATCGGTGCGGGACGCGCTGCTCGGCCGGCTCGGCAACGACCTGGACTACACCACCTCGGCCCGGCCGGACGAGATCGAGGCGCTGGTCCGGCGGGTGACCGGCGCGGTGTGGGACGTCGGCCGCGCGTTCGGCACGATCGCCTGCCGGGTGCGGGAGGACGACGGGACGGACTGGCTGGTCGAGATCACGACCTTCCGCGCCGACACCTATGCCGACCACACCCGCAAGCCGGAGGTCGTGTTCGGCGACCACCTCGGCGGCGATCTGGTCCGGCGGGACTTCACGGTGAACGCGATGGCGCTGGACGCCGTGTCCGGGGAGCTGCTGGACCCCTTCGGCGGCATGGCCGACCTCGACGCCGGGTTGATCCGCACGCCCGCGGCCCCCGAGCTGTCGTTCTCCGACGACCCGCTGCGGATGATGCGGGCGGCCCGGTTCACCTCGCAGCTGGGCTTCCGCGCCGTTCCCGAGGTGGTGGACGCGATGCGCGCCGACGCGGAGCGGATCCTGATCGTCTCGGCGGAGCGGGTCCGGGACGAGCTGGTGAAGCTGCTGCTCACCGACGACCCGCGTCCCGGGCTGAACCTGCTGGTCGACACGGGGCTGGCCGATTTCGTGCTGCCCGAACTGCCCGCGCTGCGGATGGAGCGCGACGAGCACAACCGCCACAAGGACGTCTACGAGCACACCCTGACCGTGGTCGAGCAGGCGATCGCGCTGGAGAGGGCCCGCGGGCACGCGCCCGACATCATCAGCCGGCTGGCCGCGCTGCTCCATGACATCGGCAAGCCGCGGACACGCCGGTTTGAGGCGGGCGGCAAGGTGTCGTTCCACCACCACGACGTGGTCGGGGCCAAGCTCGCCCGCAAGCGGATGCAGGCACTGCACTTCTCCGCGGAGGAGACCAGGGCGGTGGCGAAGCTGGTGGAGCTGCATCTGCGCTTCCACGGCTACTCGGAGGGCGAATGGACGGACTCGGCGGTGCGCCGCTACGTCCGCGACGCCGGCGACCAGCTGGAGCGGCTGCACATCCTGACCCGGTCGGACTGCACCACCCGCAACCAGCGCAAGGCGCAGAACCTGCGCAGGGCCTACGAGGAACTGGAGTGGCGGATCGACGATCTGTCCGCCCAGGAGGAGCTGGACGCGATGCGTCCCGACCTCGACGGCACGCAGATCATGGCCCTGCTCGGGATCGGCCCGGGCCCGGTGGTGGGGCAGGCCTACCGGTTCCTGCTCGAGCGCCGGATCGATGAGGGTCCGCTGGGCGCCGAGCGCGCCGAGCAGGAGCTCAGGGACTGGTGGGCGGCCCGGAATGGGTGAGCCCGAGACGTCGTCGGTCGACCCGGCGACCCCGTTCGTGCTCCCGAAAGGCGGCCTTGCTCCCGGGAATCGGGGAGCAACGCCGCCTTTCGGGAGCGTCCGGGGTTCGGATCGGGGGCTGGATGGGCTGCGTCCGGCGGGGATCGTCTTCGACTGCGACGGTCTGCTGATGGACACCGAGCCGTGCTGGACGGTGGCCGAGACGGCGGTGTTCGCCGCCCGCGGGTTGCCGTACGGGCCGGACGAGAAGGCGCGCTTCATCGGCAAGAGCGTCCCGGCGACGGTCGCGCTGATGGCCGCGATCTTCGGCGAGGCGGGCAACGAGGACGCGATCGAGGTCGAGGTGCTGAGCACCATCGAGGACGTGATCTCCCGGGAGGCCCAGCCGATGCCGGGCGCGCTTGACCTGGTCGCCGCGCTGCAGGGACGGCTGCCGATCGCCGTGGCCAGCAACTCCCCGCGTGCGGTCCTGGACGCGGCGCTGGCCCGCGCAGACCTGGCCGGTGCCTTCGGTGCCGTGATCGCCGCCGACGAGGTGGTGGTCCCCAAGCCGGGCCCCGACCTCTATCTGACCGCGTGTGCGCGGCTCGGTGTGAGCGCGCCGGAGAGCCTCGCCTTCGAGGACACCACCACCGGCGTCGCGGCCGCCCGCGCGGCAGGCATGGCGGTGGTCGGCGTCCCCTCCCTCGACCCTTCCGGCTTCCCCGCCGACATCGTCCTGGCGTCCCTGGCCGACCCCGCGGTCCTCGCCTGGGCCCGCTCCCTCTGACCGGCCGCCCCCTCGGCCGGACCTGCCGTGGCGACCGGTCCCGGGCGCGCGCTCACCACCCGTCCGCCGGACGACGTCCTTCGCCGCTCCTGGGGCCGGTCGGCTGCCGCCCGGGAATGGTTAGCCGAACTAATGAGTTAAGCTAAGTATCATGATGTCGATCGAGCACCTCGCGAACGAGGTCCGGATGGCCTGCCAGCAGGTGAGCCGGCGGGTCAGGTTCGAGGCCGGCTCTCAGATCCCGCCGCACCAGGCGAGCGTCCTGTTCAAGCTGCAGGACGGGCCGCGGACGCCGGGGGAGCTCGCCGACGCGGAGCGGATCGCGCCACCGTCCATGACGAAGACCGTGAGCTGCCTGGCCGAGAAGGGCCTGGTCACGCGCGACGACAACCCCAGCGACGGGCGGTCCAAGCTGGTCGCCCTGACGGACGCGGGGCGGGCGGCGATCGACGAGGTCGTGCGGGTGCGGGACGACTGGATGGTGCACAAGCTGGAAGGACTTTCGGAGGCGGAGTTGGACTTGTTGGAGCGGGCGACGGAACTGTTGAACCGGGTGGTGGCGAAGTGAGTGCGGTCGCGGCGGAGCGCGTCCCGATGTTCTCGTCCTTCGGCATCCGCAACTACCGGCTGTTCTGGACCGGCGGCTTCGTCTCCAACATCGGCACCTGGATGGCCCGGATCGCCCAGGACTGGCTGGTGCTCACAATCCTCACCGCGAACTCCGCGGTGGCGCTCGGCCTGACCACGGCCCTGCAGTTCCTTCCGGTGGCGGTGCTGGCGCCCTACGCCGGGTCGCTGGCCGACCGGTTCTCCAAGCGGAGGATGCTGATGGTCACCCAGCTCGCACAGGCCGTGATCGGGCTCACCCTCGCCGGCCTCGTGCTCGGCGGCGGGGTGCAGCTGTGGCACGTGTACCTGCTGGCCACACTGCTGGGCGTGGCCGCGGCGTTCGACGGCCCCGCCCGGCAGGCGATGGCGCCGGAGATGGTGCCCCAGACGCTGATCCCGAACGCGGTCGGGCTGAACACCACGAGTTTCCACTCGGCCCGCCTGATCGGCCCCGCCGTGGCCGGACTGGTCATCGCGTGGTGGGGCGTCGGACCGGCGCTGCTGATCAACGGGATCAGCTTCGTCGCCGTCCTGATCGCCCTGGCCATGATGCGCGAGGACGAACTCACCCCGTCCCCGCGGGCGAAGGCGAAGGGCTCCATCGTGGCCGGGCTGCGCTACGTGAAGTCGCGTCCGGACATCATTCTGCTGATGTTCCTGGTCTTCATGCTGGGGACGTTCGGTCTGAACTTCCAGATCACCAACGCGCTGATGGCGACGTCGGTGTTCAAGGTCGGGGCCGAGGACTACGGCGTGCTCAGTTCGATCATGGCGATCGGGTCATTGGCCGCCGGCCTGATGGCCGCCCGCCGGACGCAGCTGCGGCTGCGGCTGATCATGGGGGCGCTCGCGCTGTTCGCCGTGGCCTGCGGGCTGCTGGCGATCGCACCCAGCTACCTCTGGTACGCGATCCTCCTCGTCCCGGCCGGTTTCACCTCGCTGACGGTGATGACGGCGGCGAACGCGTCCGTCCAGCTGTCGACGACACCGGTGATGCGTGGCCGGGTGATGGCGCTCTACCAGGCCATCTTCCTCGGCGGGACGCCGCTCGGCGCCCCGATCATCGGCTGGATCGGCGATGTCTGGGGTCCGCGCTGGACGGTCGCCGTCGGCGGCATCATGTGCGCGATCGCCGTCCTGGTCGCGTTCGGCTACATCGTCCGCCGGGCGGGCTGGGACGCGATGCCCTGGCACAACCACCGCGCCGACGCCGTCCTCGTGGAGGACTTCGAGGACGTCCGCTGACCGCCCCGCTCCGGCCCGGCCCGCCTTGAACGGGAAAGGAACCGTCCCCCGAACGAGAATGGGGACGGTTCTTTTCCCGTTCGCTGGTGTGTCCCCAATTCCATTCGGGGGACGGTTCCTTTCCCGTTCAGGCGTGGGCGGCCAGATAGTCCTCGCGGACCTGCTTGCGGAGTACCTTTCCCAGCATCGAGCGGGGGAGGTCATCGACGACCGCGAAGCGGCGTGGCACTTTGTAGCCGGCCAGCCGCTCGTGGCACCAGGCCTTGAGCCCGTCCTCGTCCAGGGTCGCGCCCGGACGCAGCACGACAACGGCCGCCACCCTTTCCCCGCCCGAAGGTGCGGGGACGCCGATCACGGACGCGTCCGCGAGGTCGGGGTGGGTGCGCAGCACGTTCTCCACTTCGGACGGCGCCACGTTGAAGCCACCGGTGATGATCAGCTCCTTGACCCGGTCGACGATCGTGGTGAAGCCGTCCGCGTCCACCGTGACCACGTCGCCGGTGCGCAGCCAGCCGTCGGGCAGCAGCGTCCGCCCGGTCTCCTCGGGGTTGTTCCAGTAGCCGCCGAACACCTGCGGACCCTTGATCAGCAGTTCGCCACGCTCGCCTTGGGCGACCTCGCGGGTCGGGTCGTCGGGATCGACCACCCGCATCCACGTGCTCGGGAAGGGGATGCCGATCGTGCCCGTCCGCCGGCTCGGCGCGAACGGGTTGCCCAGGCAGACCGGGGACGCCTCGGTCATCCCGTAGCCCTCGACCAGCAGCCCGCCGGACACGCTCTCCCACAGTTCGACCACGGCGTCGGGGAGATTCATCGCCCCGGAGATGCAGTACTTGGCCGAGCGCAGAGAGATGCCCCGCTCCTTCGCGCGGTTCGCGGTCCGCTCGTAGATCGGAGGCACCGCGCAGTAGACCGTCGGTGGCGACTTCTTCGCCGCGTCCAGCACGAGGTCGACGTCGAAGGCGGGGAACAGGACGATCCGGCCCTGCTTGAGCACACCGTAGGTGAGGAAGAGCGTCATCCCGAACGCATGGAACAGCGGCAGGATCGCGTAGAACACCTCCTTGCGGTACTCGGCGCCATGCATCCACGCCTCGCCCTGGCGGGCGTTGGCGAACAGGTTGAAGTGCGACAGCATCGCGCCCTTGGGGACGCCGGTGGTCCCCGACGTGTACTGGATCACCGCCAGGTCGTGCACGGTCGGCCTCGGGTGGGACGCGGCCAGTGGCGGCGCGGCCAGCAGCCGCTCCCAGCCGATCGTCCCCGGTGCGGGCTGGGTGAGCCGGTCGCGGGTGGCGCGCAGCTTCTTCAGCGGCAGGTTCAGCGCGAGCCGCTTGAGCGCGGGGAAGGCCTTCAGCAGGTTCACCGAGACGATCTGCTGCAGCGGGATGTCGTCCGGCAGCGCCCTCAGCTTGGCGACAGCCGCGTCCCAGCAGATCGCGACGCGGGCGGCGTGGTCCTCGAAGATGTGCCGCAGCTCACGCTCGGTGTACAGCGGGTTGTGTTCGACGACGACCGCGCCCAGCCGCAGCACGGCATAGAACGCCACGACGTGCTGCGGACAGTTCGGCAGGACGATGGCCACCCGGTCGCCGGCCTTCACCCCGAGCCGGCGCAGCCCCTCGGCCGCGCGGGAGATCTGGTCGCCGAGCTGGGCGTAGGTCGTGGTCCGTCCGAAGAACTCGGTGGCGACGTGGTCGCCCGCCTCGGCGACCGACCGCTCGTACAGCGCCACCAGCGACTCGGTCGGCAGCTCGATCTGTGCCGGTACCCCCGGCTGGTAGTGCTTCACCCACGGTGCGTCCACGAGCCTGACAGTAACGGACGCGCCGGCGCCGCGCGGTCAACAGGAGCAGGCGGCCGCCGTGGAGTCGAGGTGGGCCGGCGGGGACGCCCGACTGCCCTCACGATCTCGGTGGGTGCCGCGACCACCGGGTGACCTCGCCGATGTTCACCGTCGGCACCGACGCCCACGCCGCGTTGACCGAGCCGGGCAGAGGCGGTTGGTCGACTCCGCACTGGCCGCTGTCGGCCGGCCCTGATTCCTCCCGCCGTGCGCAGTGCCGCAACGAAGCCGGGCACTCGCGACTTGTACAGGGTGTGGGAGCAGGCAGAGCCTCGGATAC
>NZ_JASGES010000170.1:0-5424 GCF_047606205.1 Propionicimonas sp.
GGCCACGGTGTCGCCATTCACTGTCGTGCCGGCATCGGCAGGTCCTCCGTACTGGCAGCGGCTGTGCTCCAACTCGAAGGCGTACCGGCCGACGAAGCCTGGAATCTCATCTCCCACGCACGGGGACTTCCTGTACCCGACACCGACGCGCAACGCCGCTTTGTTGACAAGCTGCGAACCGCCTGACCAATCCACTCCCAGTGCGGTAGATGCGAGCGTTTCGCCCGAGATTCTGAGCCGCTCGGCTAGCTCTACGGCGGCTCCGTGGGCGACTGATAAGCAGCAGTACAGGGCCGAACCTGGCGATGGGCCGCAGGTGGACACCCGATCGCGGTCGCCAACGAGCGCTTGGCGGGCCGCCCCGATCGCGGCCATGAGCTGGCGACACCCCGTGCCGCCTGGCGGGTGGATCGGGGATCGGTGGGCGTAGCCTCCCCGCATGGATTCCGGGCTCGATCACCAACTCCAGATGAACCGGCAGACCTGGGCGCAACTGAACGACCTGGGCGTCCGTCCGGGTGACTCGCTCACGATCGATGGATTCTTCTTCGCACCCAACAAGGAGGCAGCCGCGCAACTCGCCCGCGATCTCACGCGCGCCGGCTGGGTAAGCCGGGTCTCCTCCTCAAGGACGGGCCTGCTCCGCAGGACGAGTTGGCACGTGCAGGCATCCGGACCGGTGTCGAGCGTCGATCTCGCCGCACTCGACGTGCTCGTCGCCGATTTTGAGGTCCTGGCGATGCAGAACGGTGCGATCTTCGACGGCTGGGGAACGGAAGCGCCGCCCGCGCCGAACTAGCCGCCCCGAAGACCATCAGCTGCGCCAGCGGGAGCCCGTGTTGTCGGCGGCAGAGTCGGACGGTTCGCTGCGCTCCGGCACGACTACTCGGCTGTGCTCGGGGGTTGCCAACCGGGGGTGGTGAGCGCGTCGCTGAGGCAGGTGGCGATGGTCGGGCCGAGTTGCTGGTCGAGGATCGCGAGGGCGGCGGGCGTGCTGAGTGGGGTATCTGATGCGGAGTCCAGCCAGGCGGCGAGAACCCGGTCGAGGGCCGCGGCGCCTACCTGCCGCTCGATGGCCTCGATGGCCAGCGCGGGACGTAGGTAGCGGTTCCGGTGCCTGGCCGGTGACTCTTGGCCGGACTCGATGACGGGTTCGTCGTCAGGATGCGCGGCGAGTTCGGCCAGCGTGGCAGCAGTTCGGACCCGGGTGAACTCGCCAGGCAGCAGATCCCGCGCGAGCCGGTTGGCTGCGTATTCGGCGAGTCCTTCGTTGAGCCAGTCGTCCGCGGACAGCGGGCGGGCGACCCGCCACCACAGGTGGGCGGTCTCGTGGAGCACGATGTGCAGCGCTTCCGACGTGGTCCCGGTCCCGCCCGGCAGCAGGATCAGGGGCAACCGTGAGTACGGCCACCCCTCCCGCGGGCTGAGCGCGAGCATCACCACATCCGCGCCGCGCACTGGCCGCCACCACGCCGCGCACGCCTCCATCGCCGATCCCACCACTCTTACCAGGTCGATCGCCGCCGGGCCGTGGTCCGCGTTGGCGAGCGCCCGCACCGGCAGTCGGTCGTGTCGAGTCTCCACGAACCCCGGGGAGGCCACCACGGCGATGTCAATGCCGCCGGAGGCGCTTCGCCAGCGCGACCTGCCAGGGGAGGGATCCTCGAGACGCACGGCGTTGACGGCGACCGGACCGCCGCCGAGGAGTTGCAGGTCGAGGGTGAACTCGAACGACGGGTAGCTCACGAACACCGGATGCCACCCGACATACAGGGCGAGCTCGGTCAACTCCGGGCCCAGGCAGTTCACCTCGGCTTCAACACCTCCGATGACGCCCGCGACGTCCAGCTCCAGAACCGCACCCGCCGGCGTGACCTCGATCTGGTGCACGCGCGGGCTGAACGGAGCGCCCGGCCCGCCCAGGAACCGTCTCGCCTCCGCCGGCTGTCCGTCGACGCGGCATCCGACGATCTCGAGGTTGTCGTGCAGCCACCACCGTTCAGGCGGGTACTCGCTGATCCGGAAGCGAGCCCGAACTTCCTGGCGTGGCGGGTCCAGCACCGCCTCCACATCAACGAACACACCGGCACCCTACGACCCGACTCAGGCGACCACGGGCGCGCTCTGCGACAGGTCGAACCGCGCCGACCTGGCACGAAGGCCGTGCGGTGTGCTGTGCAGCCCTTGGGCTCGTCGTGGAGTTCGCCCGGATCAACTCGCGGGGACCTGCCCGCCCGGGTCGGGTCGCTCTCGTCGGGTCAGCCAGTGAACCTGGACTGCATGCGTAAGATTACGTAGTCGTGGGCTATGGTTAGGCAAGCCTTCCCTAACTGACCCAGGAGCGAACGTGGTTGCGCGACGTGTGCGAGGTTGCCTGGCCGCGCTGGCCCTGGCAGTCGCGGCCCTGTGGTTCGCGGCCGCACCGGCGGCGGCCGAGGAGCAGTGGCAGCAGGTCAGCGACTCCATCGTCGCGTTGCTGGAGCAGATCCCCGACCAGTACGCCGCGGGCGACGTGAAGGCCGTCGAGTCGACCGTCCGTGAGGCGTACTACGAGCAGTACCAGGTCAGCGGCCTGGAGGACGACATCAAGCACCGCCTGGGTGCTGACCGGGCGAGTGCCTTCCGGGAGAACCTGATCTCCCTGCGGAATCTCGCCCGCACCGACGTGCCGTCGTCCCGGATCGAACAGGGCGTCGCCGCGCTCGTCGCGCAGCTGCGCACCGACGTCGATGACGTCAACGCCGCGCCGCAGGTGACCGACCGGTGGGCCCAGGTCGCCCAGAGCATCGTCGACACCGCGAACGGGGCACTCCGGCTGTACCAGGCAGGAGACCGCGACACCGCGCTCAGCGAAGCCAGCCGGGCCTACCTGGAGCACTACGAGGCGGGCGGCCTGGAGAAGGCCACACTCTCCTACCTGAGCAGTGGCAGGGTGGCACAGGTCGAAGCCGCCTTCCGTGCGCTCAGGGTCGACATCCGCGACGGTGCGCAGACGGAACTGGTGAGCGCGGACGCGGCGGCGCTCGCCGCCCTGGTCACCGAGGACGCGAAGGCCCTGGACGCGCTCGGAGCGAACGAGTCACTGGGCTGGACGGGCTTCCTCGCATCCTTCCTGATCCTCCTCCGGGAGGGAGCCGAGGCGCTGCTCGTGGTAGCGGCCGTGGTCACCTATGTCGTGAAGACCGGCCGACGCGAGCAACTGCGCGGGGTCTACCTCGGCATCGCCGCCGCCGTCGCGGTGAGCGCCGGTCTCGCCGTGCTGTTCAGTGCGCTCACGACCAGCGCAGCGCTCGGGATGGTGCAGGAGCTCCTCGAGGGCGTCACCGGCCTGCTCGCCGCGGCCATGCTGATCTACATCAGCAGCTGGATCCTGTCGAAGTCGGAGGGCGACGCCTGGCAGCGCTACATCGGCGAGACCGTCGAGGGGAAGTCCGGCGGCGGGCGGTGGGCGTTGTTCGCCGTGGTCTTCCTCGCCGTGGCACGTGAGGGCTGCGAGACGATCCTGTTCTACGTGCCGGTCTTCGGCGCCGCCCAGACACCCACCGATCACCTGCTGGTCTGGGCGGGCCTGGTCGCGGCCGCGCTCGCCCTGGCCGTGCTGTTCATCGCCGTGCGGGTGTTCGGCGTGCGACTGCCGCTGCGTCCCTTCTTCCGCTGGACCTCCGTGTTCATGGCGCTCCTCGCGGTCACCATCACCGGTGGCGCGGTGAAGGAGTTCCAGGACGCCATGCTGGTGGGTTCGACCCCCGTCGACGGCGTCCCCGAGATCACCTGGCTGGGTCTGTACCCGACGGTGGAGAGCCTCGCCGCGCAGGCAGCGGTCACCGTATTGCTCGTCGGCCTGATGGTCACGCAGTTCCGGCGTTCCGCCTCCCGTCGCGCATCCGGGGAGGAATCCCCGACGCCGGTCGACGAGACCGAGTCTCCCACCCCTACCACCATCCCAACGAAAGGTTGACCCAGTGAAGACCCCATGGAAGATCACTCTCGGCGCCACCGCCCTTGCCCTGGCGTTGAGCGGCTGTGCGGGGGCGCCCGCACAGACCACCGCGCCCGAGGCCAGCGCGTCGGAGACGGCGGCCGCCAGCTCCGAGCCGACCGCGACCAGCAGCGAGACCGTCGTCGGCATCCAGGAGATGGAGGTCGGCGACTCCGGTCCGCAGAAGGCCGGTGACTACCTGGTCGTCTCCGCGGTCTACTTCCAGGCCGTCGATCTCGAACAGGGCTCGATGGCGATGCCCGCTGCGGCCGACTCCGACATGCACTTCGAGATCGACGTGAAGACCACCGATGCCGCCAAGGACATCGGTCTCGAGGCGGACCAGTTCCTGCCGTACCTCAAGATCACTCCGAAGCTCACCGAGAAGACGACCGGCAAGGTGGTGGAGCTGGGCACCCTGATGCCGATGATCGCCTCCGACGGCCCCCACTACGGCAACAACATCTCCCTCGATCCCGGTACCTACACGGTGGAGCTGACCATCCAGTCGCCGGCCGACGACTTCATGCTGCACACCGGCAAGGACTCCAGCGGGGTCAAGGGACGCTTCTGGAGCGATCCGCTGAAGGTCACCTTCGACAACTTCGAGTGGGACGGCCAGCTCCTCTGAGCTCTGAGTCGCTGCCATGCTGAAACTGTTCGCCGCCTCCGCGGAGCTCGCCCTTCCCCTGTGCCTGCTCGCGGCGGTGCTGATCGCCAACCGCTCCTACGCGCCGACCGTGCGTCGACGCGTGGGACGGCTGGCGGCGGGCGGTCTCGGCGCCGGCCTGCTCGCCGCGGTCGTGATCGTCTGGCTCCGGCTGACCACCAGCCTGGTCCGGCTGCCCGCGGTCAACCTGTGGACGGGCAGCCTGCTCCTGGTCGTCCAGCTGGTGTTCCTGGTCGCGCTGTGGCTGCCGTCGACGCGCGTCCTCGTCACTCACGACCTGGGGCGGGCGAACCACCTGCTGACCGGATCCGCTGTCGCCGGCCTGGCGCTGGTCGGGCTCTACCACGGCATCCCCCTGGCCATGGCCAGCGATGCCGTGGTGCCCATGAATGCGAGCCTCTACGACAGCGCCTCCGTGCTCAACCTCGCCGGCTACGTGCTCGGCATCGCCGCCGTCGCGATCGCGGCGGGCACGTCCGCCGTGTCGCTGGGACGGGTGCCCGCCCTTGCCCGCCGGCTGCTGACCACGCTGGTCGTCGCGATCGCGCTGGTCGCGGAGGGCGTGCCGCTGTACCAGCAGTTCGCCTCGGCGAAGCTCGTCCCGCGCAACTCGCTGAACTTCAACACACTGCTGTGGATCGAGCGGAACAGCGTGGTGATCCTGCTCGTGCAGACTGCTCTGGCCGTCCTGCCCGCCGTGGTCGCGCTCGTCCGTCGGACCCGGGCGGCGGCGCCGGACGCGTCCGCGGCCGAGCGCCGGCTGGTCAGGGCCGCC
>NZ_JASGES010000171.1:0-8561 GCF_047606205.1 Propionicimonas sp.
CGCAGACGAGGGCCGCCGAGATCAGGGCGGCCGCTCGGCCCGGCCCGCGCGGCGCTCGCACGCCGGCAGCGAGCACGATCGTCGCCCAGGCAAGAGCGCCGACGACGACTCCCGGGTCGACGCTCCACAGAGGCCAGAGCAGGGCGAGGGCCGCGCAAGCGACTGCCCCGCAGACCACTGTTCGGGAGGGGCGGTCCCGCCACGCCAGGCGGAGCAGGAGCCAGGCGAGCATGCCGAGGTGCCACGGCTGGGCGGCCGGCAGGAGCGTCCCCGTGAACCAGAGGACGCCCACCCCCACCGATAGGGCGACGTAGGTCGGCCGCCGAGCAATTGCCCCGGCGACGACGAATGCGAGGCCCACGGCAAGGTCGGCGAGGCCGACGACCAATGGTGCTGGCGGAGAACCGGCCTCGGCGAGCAGCCCGATCAGTGCCCCCGCGACGACCAGGAGCACGCGACCCCCGACGGACATGGACGAATTCTCCCACGTCGGGGTTCGCGTGCCAGGTGTGCCGGTGCGACTACTCGTCCGCTGCGGCGCCGGGTGCGTTGTTCTCGGGCAGACGTCCGACCTCAGGCCCCTCTGCGAGCCGGGCCCGGGCGTT
Organism: Propionicimonas sp.; assembly: GCF_047606205.1. Classification (GTDB taxonomy): domain Bacteria; phylum Actinomycetota; class Actinomycetes; order Propionibacteriales; family Propionibacteriaceae; genus Propionicimonas. The sequence goes on from NZ_JASGES010000171.1 coordinate 606, forward strand.
CAGCACGTTGCCGATGAACCAGTCGTAGATGAGCACGCCGATCACACCACCGATCAGCGGGCCCACGATGGGCACCCAGAAGTACCAACTGAACTTGTCGGGACTGTGCCGGGTAGCGCGGTCTGCCCCCACCGGCCAGCCACGCGAAGAACCTCGGCCCGAAGCCACGGGCGGGGTTGATCGCGTACCCGGAGTTCGCACCGAACTCGGGGAGGCCGCAAGGGACGCCTTCGTGACACGCAACGTCGCGAGCTCAGTTGCGTTCCTCAGGACCCGCGAGCGCGTCACGAGGGGCCGCCGTCACGGCCGATTTGGTCTGGGCATGGTTTGGTAGCGCTGGTGTTGGCGCCAGCGGCGTTGCCCGGGTGGCGCGCCCACTCCTTCGGGCGCGCCGAACTCGGGGTAGCCGCGAGCGTCGAGGCGGATCTGCCACTGAGTCTCGGGTGAAGCGCCGGGGACGGGCTCGACCACATGGTGGTGGAAGGTGCACTGCAGCACCCCGTTCGACAGCGACGTCTCCCCGCCGGCCGACCAGGGCTTGCGGTGGTGGGCGTCACACTCCGCCGGGCCGGCAGCACAGCCGGGGAAGGCGCAGCCCTGGTCTCTGGCGATCAGCAGGGAGCGTAGGTGGCCGGTGAACAGTCGCTTCTCCCGGCCGACGTCCAACGGCACACTGTCCCCGCCCATGACCATCGGCAGGATCCCGGCGTCGCACGCCAGCACCCGCGCCTGCTGGGCGGAGATCTGCTCGCCCGTGTTCAGCATGGTGCCGGTGCCCAGTTGGCCGCACAACACGTCGTGGTCGAGGCCCACCAAGATCCGAGGACGATCCGCACCCCGCCGCGGCAGCTTCGTGCAGCCCGCATAGTGATCGACCAGCCGGACCAGCGCGTCAGCGGCCGCCTGCGCACGGCTGATCTCCTGCCCGGCCAGAGCAGCGGTCTTGCGCACGTTCGCGCCCACCGCGGTCAGGACCCCGACGAGCTTCTCACCGCTCACCGCGTCCAACCTCCCGGACAGCACCAGGCTTCCGTCGAGGTCCTTGCGCCAGGTCACATAGCGGGCCCGACGCTGCTCCCGCTCCGTCCGCTCGACCGCCCTGCGGTCCGCGTCCTCGACCACCTCCGGCGCGACCACCTCCACCGCACGGTTCACCAACCGGGCCAGCCCGTACGGCCCGAACTGCTGCCCGAACTCGACCAGCTGTGCAGCCACCTCCCGGCGCTGGGCACCGTCCAGCTCATCGGGCAGCCGATCCAAGCCGTGGGCGATCACCCGCGCCTGCTCCACCGACAAACAGCCCTGTCCGAGCGCGTCGGCCACGATCGGCTGGGCGTCCAACTGCGCCGCCAACCGCACCTCTTCCCGTGCTGCCCGGGCGCTGTGGGTGTTGCGGTCGACCAGCCACGAACTGGTTGGCAGGCCGGCGAGCTTCAGCGTGGCCTCACGCTTCTCCACATCGGCCAGCAATGCGAGCCAACACCCCTGCAACCTGGACAACCGCTGCTGCGTCGCCTCCAACTCCGCGAGCAGCGCCTGGTCGGTCAACTGCCACGGCTCAAGCTCCTGCGGCGGCGCCTCGGCGGGACCGTCCCCGGCCAGCCGCAACCAACCGTTCTCAATCGCCTCATACCAAGCGACGAAGAAATCAGGGCACGGATCAACCAGCACGCCGCTGCTGACCGTCACGCCCTCATCCATGCACCTCACGCTAGACGTCGCCACTGACAATTTCTTCCCGCCAATCCCTCCCCACGTACCTTGAAAGATGAAGGTTTACTGAGAATAATCGTACGCATAGGCGATCCCGTCCAGGATCGGAATCCAGCCGGACCGGTGGGCATTGCTGTTGCTACCACTCCGCGAGCGGCGGCGTAGGTTGAGGATGAGACGGAGAGAGCGATGAAATCAGGCCCCGTGTGGATGGGACGACAGAGAGGGCCCGGAGGGAGGTACGAGACACCCACTGCCCGGTTCGAGTCGTGCAACGGCGCCTATACCGGCTGCCTCGGTGGCATCCTCACCCCCACCGCGCATGCCTGCATCACCCTCGGCATCCGCAGCAACATCCACCCCGACGTCGAACCCTTCAAGGTGGCGCTCGGCAAGGGGGCGCCTGCAGCTGATGCCGCCGGCGTCGCTACCCGCCCGATTCGTCAATCTCCCCGATCGACCGCGGCCTGGACAAGCTCGACCAGCCAGCGGTGGGCTGATGGGCTGGATCAGCAACCCGGCAGCGCGACCGCCAGCACGTGACCATCGGGGTCGAGCGCGTAGCCGGCGGTCTCGCCCCAGGGACGCGGCGCCAGGCCGCTGACCACCCGTCCGCCTGCGCTCGCTGCGCGGGCGAGCGCCTCGGCGGCGTCCGGACGTCGCAGGTACACCTCACACCGCTGCCGTTCCCCCGGCTGCACCGCGCCGCCGAGCAGTGCCACGATGTCGGTGGCGGGCATCAGGCCCAGCAGCGCGCCACCCAGGTCGAACTCGGTCATGCCGGGCACGTCGAGGACGGGCTCGCGCGCGAGCACTGTCGCGTAGAACTCCCTGGCCCGCGCCTGGTCGGCCACGTACAGGATGAACTCCGGCAGCACCTTCCCCATGCCACCAAATCTGGTGCGGGTGGGCCCATGTCGGCAAGTCGCGAGGCGGCAGGATGGTGGCATGGCGATTCCTGACGACGCACCACAGTGGCGCCCCTGCACGCCGCTCGACGCCCCGGCCCTCGGCCGCTTCAACGCCCAGCTGGCCGAGGACGAGGGCGCGCCGGCGCTGGGCCCGACCTCGCTCTACGTGGAGCGGATGCGGACCTGGCTCAGCCAGGGTCGCTATCAGGCAGCCCTGGCCTGGGCGCAGGACGAGCCGGTCGCCTACGCGCTGTGGCGCGACGACCCCGACTACGCGGACGTCTTCGTCCGCCAGTTCTTCGTCGCGCGCGAACACCGCGGGCGGGGAATCGGCCAGCGCCTGTTCGAGCAGGCCGTACGCCAGTTCTGGGACGGACGGCCGCTTCGGCTCGATGTCTACGACAGCAATCCGCGGGGCGCCGCGTTCTGGGCGAGGCTCGGTTTCGCCCCGTACAGCCGGTTGATGCGAAGAATGCCCGCTGAGCCCGGCGTCGACGCCAGTCCGGCGCGCCCGCTCAGGGCCCGGACGGACCGTGCCTGACGATGCCGGGCCAGTCGTCGGGCGGCGGTGGTGCGTCCTCGACGGGCGCGCGGTGGTGCAGGTAGCCCGCGACGGCACTGAACACGGCGGACGGGATGTACAGCAGCCCGAAGGACAGCGCGGTGATGAGGATGAAGACGCCCAGCAACCCGGCCACGATCCAGGCCAACAGGGACTTGCGCCAGGGCAGGAGTGCCGGCACCGCGGTCACGAGCACCGGGATCGACACCGGCACGATCACCGACGGCCCCCACAACTGGATCATCGAGGCTTGCTGGCCCTGGACCACCACGGTCGGAAAGTAGGCGATGAACAGCACGGCGCAGACACCGTAGACGACGGCTGCCCACTGCCACAGTCGCGCCTGCCCGGCCACGGTCATCTCTGCTTCTCCCTGGGCTCGAACGGCTCCAGCAAGCTGCGGATGTCGTCGGCCGTGAGGGGCGCGGCGAGGTCGCCGGCCTCGCCGACGACCTTGGCGAACAGGTCGCGCTTGCGCTCCTGGAGCGCCACCACCTTCTCCTCGATCGTGTCCTCGCTGACCAGCCGGTAGACCATCACGTTCTTGTCCTGGCCGATCCGGTGCGTCCGGTCGATCGCCTGCAGCTCCGCAGCCGGGTTCCACCACGGGTCGAGGATGAACACGTAGTCGGCCTCGGTGAGCGTGAGGCCGAAGCCGCCCGCCTTCAGGCTGATCAGGAAGACCGGGTCGGTGCCGGAGCGGAAGGCCTCGATCCGCGCCGCGCGGTCCCGCGTCCGCCCGTCGAGATAGCTCGTGCCGATCCCCTCGGCGCCCAGCCGGTCGCGCACCAGGCCGAGGTAGGTCGTGAACTGGCTGAACACCAGTGCGCGGTGGCCCTCCGAGGCGAGTTCCGTGACCAGTTCGACGAGCGTGTCGATCTTCGCCGACACCGCCGCCTCCCCCGGCAGCACGAGCGCCGGCGAGAGAGCGAGCTGGCGCAACAGCGTCAGCGAGGCGAGGATCGTGATCCGGTTCCTGCGCAGGTCGTCCATCAGGCCGAGCACCTTCTTGCGCTCGGCGGCGAGCTGCTTGTCGTACAGGCGTCGGTGGGCGGGGGCCAGCGGGACGGACAGCACCTGCTCCTGCTTGGGTGGCAGCTCCGCGGCCACCGAGTCCTTCGTGCGCCGCAGCATCAGCGGACGCACCCTGCGGTGCAGCCGCGGCAACGCTTCGGCGTCCGTGCCCGCCTCGATCGGACGCCGGTAGCGCTCGGTGAAGACGGCCGGATCGGCGAACAGCCCCGGCGCGACGATCGACAGCAGCGACCACAGGTCCATCAGGTTGTTCTCCAGCGGCGTGCCCGTGACCGCGAACTTCGCCGCCGCGCGGAGCCGGCGGACGGACTGGTAGGCCCGCGACTGCCGGTTCTTCACGAACTGGGCCTCATCGAGCACCACCACCGACCAGGCCTGCGCGGCGTACTCGTCGGCGTCCAGCCGCAGCAGCGTGTACGACGTGACCACCACGTCCGCCGCCGCCGCGATGTCCGCCAGCGGCTCCGGACGCTTCTTCGCCGTGCGCCCGACCACCTCGACCCGTAGGTCCGGGGCGAACCGCGCGGCCTCCGCCGCCCAGGTGCCGAGCACCGAGGTCGGCGCGACCACGAGCAACGGGCGGTCGAGTTGCCCCGCCTCAGCCAGCGAGCAGGCCAGGGCGAGCGCCTGCAGGGTCTTGCCCAGCCCCATGTCGTCGGCCAGGATCCCGCCCAGCCGGGCGCCGTGCAGGAAGTGCAGCCACCGGAACCCCACCTCCTGGTACGGCCGCAGCGTGGCCCGCAGCCCGGCCGGCAGTGGCACCTCGGGCAACTCGTCGGTGTGCAGCAGCGCCGTGACCGCCGAGGCCCACGCCCGGGACTGTTCGGCCACCACGCCGAGACCGATCAGTTCCTCCCACAGGCCGGCCTGCTCGGCCCGCAGCCGCAGGCCCTCCCCGTCGCGCGGCTGGAGTTCGCCCGCCTCCTCGATCAGCGCCCGCAGCTGCTCCAGTTCGGGCCGCTCGAGACTGAACCAGGTGCCCGATGGCAGGATCAGGTGCGTCTGGCCGGTCGCGAGCGCCGTGAACAGCTCGCGATACTCGACCGGCTCGTCCTCGATCGTGACCCTGACCGCCAGGTTGAACCAGTCGGTGCCCTCGCCCGGGTCGGTGACGGACAGGCTCACCAGCGGCGCCTCCTCGGCCAGCCGGTAGTGCTGCGGGACTCCGGTAACCTCGACGACGACGCCCTCCTTCGGCAGCCGGTCGAGCCACAGGGTGACGAACGCCGCGGTGGCCGGCCCGCGCAGGGTGGCGGTCTCCGCCACGCGCCACCGGTCCCGGCTCGGCGTCGCGGGCCACGGCCCGCGCGGCAACGCGTCGAGCAGGGCATCCTCCGCATCCCGGTCGCGGTAGCCGGGCACGTCGCCGAAGGGGTACAGCTCGACATCCAGCACCTGCGCGCCGACCTCGTAGCGGAACGCCCACCGCAGTGCGGTCACATGATCGGGCTCGAACCGGACCCGGAGCAGCAGTCGCGGCGGCGAGGCCTGCGGCAGCTCGACGTCGGGAGCGACGTCGATGGCGATCATCCTGCGCAGCACGGGATAGAAGTCGGCGGCGAAGGCACCCACGTCGGAGGAGGGGATGTCCAGCCGGGCGTGCTGGAGCAGCAGCGTCTGCTGGCCGTGGCTGAGCGGGTCGGCGAAGGGCACCAGCAGCAGTTCCCCGTCCTGCTCGACGGCGAAACCGTGCGGAGGAGAGCCGATCAGGTTGCTGGCCAGCACCGGCCACTCCCGGCCGGACGCGACGGCGAAGGTGTGCAGTTGGAGTCCGCCGGAGGTGCGGGTGAGCCGGCTCGCCACGCGGGCCGGCTCGGCCGCCAGCCGGACCGGCGGCGTCCCCTGCCCGGGCACGAGTTCGACGCCGGAGGCGACCGCCTGGCGCAGCCAGTGCCACGCCGCGGCGCCGAGCTCGGCGACCTCCATCACCTCCGCCCTGCGCGAGTAGGAGTAGCCGGACCTCTGGTCGCGGGTGCGGGCGAGTCCGGCCAGCGCGGACCGCTGCTCCTCCGCGAACTGGCCGCCCCACGCGAAGGCGACGCTCTCCCAGGTGATCCCGGTGCGCACCCAGCGCCCCGACCGGCCCCAGACCAGGGGACGCAGCTGCAACGCTCCCGCCTGCGTCCGGGTCACCTGAATCGCCAGCGGCTGGCCGTCCGCGGCGGTGCGGGCTTCGGCGGCGATATCGCCGAGGGCTCGCTGCCACGCCGGGGTGAGAGCGCGCAGGTTCACCGTCCGCATGTGCCACAGCAGGGCCGCGCCGTGTTTGCAGTCGTACCCCACCGGGCAGGAGCAGGACGTTCGGATCGCGCCGGTCTCCGCCGTGTACCGCGCCACCGTCTGGTAGGAGCGGTAGGCCGCCCCCCGCACCTGAGCCTGGACCAGGCTGCCGCCGGTCCCCGAGCCGATGGCGATCTGCCCGACCCGGCCCTGCCGTACGTACTCCTGACCGCGGGCAAGCGTCACCTCGCCGAACAGCTCGACCAGTCGGCGCTCGCTCAGCTGGTGCACCCAGTCCGGATACCTCGCCTGGCTCATCCGGCGCGACCGGCGGCCTTCCTCGTGACGATCCAGAAGATCAGCGCGACGAGGCCGGCCGCCGCCGCGCCCACCACGCCCACGGGCGCCGCGGCGATCGGGTTCGCGTCCACGAGCACCACGGTGAACACGCCGGCAAAACCGTTCAGTGCGCCGTGCAGGACCGCCGGCGCGAGCAGCGAGCCGGTGACCTGGCGCGCCCGCCAGAGCAGGAACGACATCGGTACGCAGAAGGCGATCATGAAGGCCGTCCCGAACGTGGGGTAGCCGGCGTAGTTGAAGCCCATCAGGATCAGCGGCGCGTGCCACAGCCCCCACAGCACGCCGGTGAGCAGGTTGGCCCAGAACGCTCCCAGCGGGCGCAACTCGTCGGCCAGCCAGCCACGCCAGCCGTACTCCTCGCCGAGCGCGAACAGCCCGTTGATCGTGAAGCCGGCGACCAGCGCGCTGACCAGCGCCAGCCCCAGCAGCACCCACAGCCCGGGCATGCCCGCACTCAGGGAGGCGACCTGGTCGGCGTTCATGCTGCCGACCAGGAGCAGGGCGTTGGCGACGAGGTCGTCGTGGCTGACCAGCACGCGGCCGGGCCCACTCAGGTCGAGCACGTTCCCGAGCACCCAGCTCAGGCCGAGCATCGCCAGGATGAGGGCGGCCACCACGGGAACGGCCACCAGCACGAGCCTCGGCAGGGTACGGCGGAACCCGGAGAACAGCGAGCGCAGCAGCGGGCGACGACGGTCGAGCCGCTCCACCACCAGCGCGGCGACCAGGGGCGCGGGCATGTAGAAGATCGCGAGGACGGCCGTGACCAGGAGCGATCCCTGCCCCGACGACACGTCACGGTGGCCGGTCACGTACAGGGCGGCGGCGACCAGGCAGACCCAGCCGAACGCCAGGCCGTAGAACAGCGCCACCCGTGCCCAGCGGACCTTCGGGTGCTCCGGTGCCTGCACGACGTCTGGTGCCACGGTCGAACTCACGCAGCCAACCGTAGCGTCCCGTTCCGACACGCTCGCTACGACCACACGCCTGAGCGCAGGACGCGGGTCACGAACAGGTCGTCGTCCAGCACGGCCAGGTCGGCCCGGAGGCCGGGGGCCAGCCGGCCGACATCGGGCAGCGACAGGTAGTCGGCGGGCTGGGCGGTCGCCGCCCGGACCGCCGTGGCGAGCGGCACGCCCGCGGCGACCGCGTTGC
>NZ_JASGES010000172.1:0-5231 GCF_047606205.1 Propionicimonas sp.
ACCGTCGATGGTCGGTTCGCCGGCGAGGCCCACTACACCGTCCGCGACGGTGTCGCAGCCTTCGACCACACGATGGTGCCCTCGGAGTTCGGCGGACGCGGCGTCGCGGGGCGCCTCGTCCAGCACGCCATGGACGAGGTCCGCGCGGCGGGGGAGTGGAAGGTGCGGCCGGTCTGCTCCTATGTCGGGTTCTGGTTCGACCGGCACCCCGAGTACGCCGACCTGCTCGCCTGACCGTCCCCACCCCGGACGGCGAACCGTCCGGGCACGTTCCGTACGTAGCCAGTGGGCAATTCGAAGCATTGCTCGGTGGTCGCCGGCACGCGAACAATTCATCGCCGGGGGGCGAGAATGCTGGACGAGCCGATTGTGGCCGCCGACCAGGCGGCGCTGCGACGCCGGGCGGAGGAGTGCCTCGCGGACGGCAGCTTCGACGTGGCCGACTCCGCCTACGCCGAGCTGCACCGCCTCGGCGGCCTCGACCGCGTCGACGCAGGGAACTGGTTGCGGACGCTCCGGGCGCTCGGTGTCCGGCGCCAGCAGCCCAGCCTTGCCGAGCTGGTGGCCAGCTTCCCCGACGACCAGGACATCCTCGAGTTCGTGGCCGCGGAGCTGTGGCAACGGGCGGAGACCAGGGCTGCCGGGGCCGAGTCCGACGACGACGACCTCGCGCGGGAGGCGTGGTCGGCAGCGCTGAAGATGGCCGGACCCGTGCCCCGCACCGACGCGGAGGGCGTCCGGATGATCGGACTGCTCGACCGGTTCTTCCAGGCCGGACGCAGGCAACGGACGCCGATCGGCAGCTACGCGGAGTTCGAGAGCGCGTTGCGGCGCTTCGCAGCCGCGGGCCCGGAGTCGACCCTGCGCGCGGCGGACCTGCTCGCGGCGGAGAGCCCCGTGATCGCCCTGGAACTCGTCACCGGCGCCGAGTTGAGCGCCGCGGCCGTGCTCGTGCGCGCGGTGGCGTCCGCCGAACTGGACGACTTCGCGACCTCGGCCCGGCTGTTCGACGAGCTCGCCGCCCAGTGGGGCGTCGGCGTCCGGGACCTCGACATCGAGGACCGCTCGCGCTGGGTGCAGGCCATGACCGACGTCGGCCGGTTCGCCGAGGCCGAGGAGGCCTGCCTGCGCACGATCGCCGTGATCGAGGGACGCCCTGGCGACGCGGCCGGGTGGGCGGCCGCCGGGATGGCCGCGGACTCGTTCGCGCACTGGCGCCACGTGTACCGGCTGCTGGCCTACCGGCTCGCCGCGCAGCAGGGGCGCTTCCGGGCTGCGTGGGACCACCTGCGGAAGTCCGTCGAACTCGATGACACCTCCCTGCCGGATGAGCTGCGCCGCTCGATCCTGCGGATCCGGATCCTGCTGGCCGACCAGCCCATGGCGCTGGCGATCCTCGCCGAACTCCGCCAGCTCGACACGCCGGACCCGTACAACACGTCCTACGCGGAGGCCTGCCTGTGGGCGGGGACGCAGTGGGGAACGCCGACCTCGGAGGGCCGGCTGGTCGAGCCGGACAACCCGTTCAGCGGTTCGCGCTACACCGGGCAGGCCGCAGCCAGGGCGCTGCTGGCCCAGGCCGGGCCGGACGTGGACGGCCGCCAGCTGCTGCGACTCGCCCTGCTCGCCGGTGACGACGACCGTGCGGCCGCGATGATCGCCGCCGAGCCGCTCACCGCTGCCGACCCGTGGTCGGTGCAGGTCCTTGGCGCGATGCTGCTGCTCCGCACCGGCGACGACGTCGCGGCGGACGCGCTGCTCGCCCAGGTGCTGCCGTTGCGCAGGCACGACCTCGACCTGCGAGTGCTGGACGCCCAGGCGTCCCTGATCGCCGGCCGGTACAAGGAAGCGATGCGGGAGGCGATAGCGATCACCGACGCGGTCGGCGAGCACATCCTGGCCCGCGCCATCCAGGCCGAGGGCGAGTTCGAGTCCGCGCTCGCGATGGCGGAGGGCCCCGAGGGCGGGAGCGGCAACACCGGCTCGGTCGAGAACGCCCAGCAGCTGATGGTGGCGGTCGCCGACTACCGGATGGCCGCCGACCTGCACCGCGACACGAAGCTCTACCTCGAGACGGGGCGCGCCCGGCCGGGTGGGCGGGTCGGCTCCGAGCCGCTGGCTCCGCGGCTGTTCATCGAGGTGTGCCGGCGCGGCCTGCACGCGGCGATCCTCGCCCAGGAGGGACTGGACCGGCTCGGCCTGAAGGGCGACGCCCAGCTCATCGACGACGCGCAGGACCTGATCCAGCACCTCCGCTCGGTGAACCAGCCGTGCTGCCGGCGATGGGGCCCGCGGTGGCAGCGGCTGCTGCACCAGATGCGGCACGTTCCGGACCGGGACGAGGCGTCGCGACTCGCCCTGCTGATGATCGCCTACCGCTGGTCGAACTGGCGCAAGCGCCTGGTCAACGGTGCGTTCCTCCTCCTCGGCGTCGTGGTCACCTACCTCGGCCTGACCAACCAGTTGCCAGGGCCGGAGTCCGACACGCTGCGAGTGATGGTGCTGGGCGTCGGCGTCCTGCTGCTGCTGATGCCGTTCGCCCGCAGCCTGAAGGTCGGGGTGGTGGAACTCAGCAGGGACGCGGACGTCGCCCCGCTGTCAGGGCGGTCGAAGTCGCTGCGCACCAGCCGGCTGCTGCTGCGGGCGAACCACCTGGGGACCTTCGCGCTCCCGTCCCCACCGGAGAAGGGACGGCGCGCGCACGCCCGCTCGCGCGAGGAGGGCGCTGCCACGCCGCCGGCCCCCGCGCCCTGAGCATCGGGGAGGTCGGACGGGCCGGTGTCGGTGAGCGTGCGGCCTCCGGATCCGCGACGGGACGGCCCGGCGAGGGCTCCACCCGGACTCAGCGGACCAGAGCTGCCTGTCGAAGGCGCGTCTTCGCTGCGGCCGGCAGGAAGGACGCCTCGATGCTGTTGGCGGCCAGGGTGGCCAGCTGGTCGTCGCCGAGTCCGAGGTCGCGGCGGACAGCGGCCAGGTTGGCGTCCAGGTAGCCGCCGAAGTAGGCGGGGTCGTCGGAGTTCACGCACGCCAGGATGCCGGCGTCCAGCATCGCGGGCAGCGGGTGGTCGGCCATGGTCGGCACGGCCCTGAGCCGCACGTTGGACAGCGGGCAGACCGTGAGCGGGATCCGGTGCCGGACGAGGTGTTCCACCAGCCGCGGGTCGCGGAGCGCGTTGATGCCGTGGTCGACCCGTTCCACTCCGAGCGCGTCGAGCACTTCCCACACGTACTCGGGGCCGCCCTCCTCTCCCGCGTGGGCGACGGTGTGCAGGCCGTCCGCCCGCGCCCGCGCGTAGAGCGGGGCGAACGGAGCGGCGGGGTAGCCGATCTCCGAGGAGCACAGCCCGACGCCGAGCAGGTCGACCCCGGTGGCGACGGCTTCCGCGTAGGCGCGTTCCGCGTCCGGTGCGGGCAGGTGGCGCAGGAAGGTGACGATCAGGCCCGCGCTCACGCCGTGGTCGGTCTCCGCGCGGGCCAGCGCGTCCGCGACCCCGGCGAGCGCGACGGGTGCGGGGACGCCACGCGCCGTGTGGGCCTGCAGATCGAGGAACACCTCCGCGCGGACCACCCCGGACGCGGCCGCCCTCGCCAGGTACGCGTCGGTGAGCTCGGCGAAGTCGGCCTCCGTGCGCAGCACGGCCATGTTCGCGTAGTAGACGTCGAGGAAGTCCTGCAGGCAGCCGTACGCGTAACGGCTGCGCAGGTCGTCGACGTCACGCCACGGCAGGGTGACCCGGTTGCGCTCGGCCAGCTCGAAGACCAGGTCGGGTTCGAGCGTGCCCTCCAGGTGCAGGTGCAACTCCGCGAACGGCAGCATCGGACTCCTTCCCTCCGGTTGCCGCGATGCTATCGCCGAGCCGGGAGCCGACCAGGACGGCGAACACCGGGGAGCCGGCCCTCCGGAGGGTCGAACGGCCGATCCGGCGCGCCGCACGACCCCCAGGGCGGCTGCGCTCGCGGGGCGGTCAGGCTGCTGATACTCCCCGCGTCCGCAGCGTGGAAGAGTCTGTGTCGTGACCCCCGAGCCCCAGGTCGTTGGTCGTCGTGACGAGATCACGCTGTTCGACGCGCTGTGCGACGACCTCTCCGGCCACGGGTCCACCCTGATCCTGAGTGGGCCGCCGGGGATCGGCAAGTCCTATCTCCTGGACGAGTTCGCGCGGCGAGCCTCCACGCGGTCGATGACGGTGTTGCGCGGCGGGGGCAGCCCGGCGGAGGCCTCGGTGCCCTACGCCGGCCTGCACCTGCTCCTGCATCCTCTGCGCAGGCGGTTCCCAGACCTCCCGCCGCCTCAACGCGCCGCGCTGGAGATCGCCTTCGGCACGCGGGACGGCCCGACGCCCGGCGCCTTCCTGGCCGGCATGGCCAGTCTGACCCTCCTGGCCGAGGCCTCGTCCACGGGGGCGCTGGCCGTGATCGTGGACGACCTGCACTGGCTCGACCCCGCCTCCCGCTCCGCCCTGTTCGTGGCGCTGCGGCGGCTACGGTCCGATCCCGTGGTCGCGGTGCTGGCGACCCGGGAGGACGAGATCGCGGAACGAGCCGTGGACGCGCAGCACCGGGTCCTGTCGCCGTTGGGCTTCGTCGACGCCAACACGCTCCTGGACCGCCGGAAGGACCGTCCGCTGGGCAGTGCCCGTCGCGAACTGCTGGACCGTGCCCAGGGCAACCCCCTCGCCCTGGTCGAGCTCTCCCCGTCCGGGCCCGCCGGCATCGCGTCGGCACGCCGGGGGCACCTCACCCAGCGCCTCCAGGAGGCGTTCCGGGGTCGTCTGGACGAGCTCTCGCCGCCCGCGCGGCTGTGCCTCGCCGTCGCGGCGATCGCGGAGCGAGGCACCCGCGGGGACGTGCTCGCCGCCGCGTCGGTGGTGCTCGGCCGGCCGATCGAGGAGGGGTGCCTCGACGCGGCCGTGGACTGCGGACTGCTGAACGGCGCCACCGAGGTGGTCAGCTTTCGGCATCCGCTCGTTCCGGCCGCGGTGGCCTCGGCCACGCCGCCGGCGCAGCGCCGGGCGATCCTTCGAGCTCTTCTCGAGACGGCCGGGGAGGACCGGCGGTCGGTGTGGTGGCAGGTCGAACTGGCGACGGGCGCGGACGACTCGCTGGCGAACCGGCTCGACGACCTCGCCGGCAGCAGCCTGGCTACCGGCGACGGCGAGCAGGCGCTGCGGGCGCTCCGCTCCGCGGCGGCGCTGACCACGCCGGCCGCGGCGAGGGCGGACCGGCTGATG
>NZ_JASGES010000173.1:0-13518 GCF_047606205.1 Propionicimonas sp.
CCCAAAATGGGCGTTTCCCCCCCTATGGCGGGCACAAACCCCACTTTTCGGGAGCAAACGTGGTCGGAGCCGCCGGGTCGGACGTCGGGTCGGACGTGGGGTCCGAGCTGGACCTGCGGTTCGGGGCGGACGGGAGGAGCGCGCTACGGGCGCGGCTGGTCGGTGGCGGCGAGGAACGCCTCCACCAGCGCGGCGCCCAGCGCGGCGCCCGGCCCCGGCGACGTGCCCTTGAAGATCGAGGCGGCGGCTCCTCCGCACGCGTACAGGCCGTCCAGCGCCGACCCGTCGGTGCGCAGCACGCGGGAGCGCTCGTCGATCAGCAGGCCGCCCTTGGTGCCCCGGTCGCCGGGGTAGACCTTGACCGCCCAGAACGGGGGTTTGTCGACCTTCGCCGGGGTCCGCCGCTTGCCGGTCTCCCGCGTGCTCGCCGCCCAGGCCGACTCCCCGCGAGAGAAGTCGAGATCCTTGCCCTTGGCCGCGAACCCGTTGAAGCGGACGGCCGTCCCCAACAAGCCCGCTCTGTCGACACCGAGCGACTGGGCCAGGTCGTTGAGCGTGTGGGCGCGGACGATCTCGCCCGACTCGATGGCCTTGCGGGGTGTCGATCCGGCCGCCCACGGGCCCAGCTCGACGGACTGGCGGTGCCGGTTGTCCATGATCAGGAAGGACGGGACCGCGCGCATGCCGCGGCTGCGCTCGTACAGCGCCCTGCCGGCGGTGTTCGCCGGCAGGGACTCGTCGAAGAACCGATCGCCGGCGGCGTCCACGATCAGGCAGTGGGGACGCCCGCGCACCTCATCGAGCGACCACGCCCTGCCCTCGGCGAGCATGACCGGGGTCCACCACGCTTCGTCGAGTTCCGCCGCCGCGGCCCCGCGGGCGGTCGCGAGCTTCAGCAGGTCGCCGGTGTTGTGGTCGGCCCCTGAGGTCGACCACGCCTGGTCGGTGGGCAACGGCAGGTACTCCTCGCGCAGTCCCTGGTCGTGCTCGAAGCCACCGCTGGCGAGCAGGACCCGGCCCGCCGTCACTGAGTGGTCGGCGCCGTCGTGACGGACGACGACGCCGCTCACCGCCTCGCCAGAGATCAGGAGGTCGACCACGGGGGAGTCCAGCCACACGTCCACGCCATTGGCGGTCGCGCGGTGCAGCAGGTGCACCGCGAGGGCCTCACCGGCGGTCCGGGTGGCATGGCTGCCCGGCAGGAACCGGCCGAGTCCGCCGGGACGCTCCCCGGACGTGCGCAGCGACTCCTCCCACGGCCCGAGTACGCGGCGGTCGAGCGAGTGGGGCGCGAGCACACGGCCCTGGGTCCTGCCCCCCGGCAGGTCGGGGTGGTGATCGGGCAGGCCCCTCACCACGGCGAGCGGGACGTTGGACGAGGTGAGCCAGCGGGCCAGCTTCGGCGCGGTCCGGGTGAACGCGCCGCGGCGGGCGGCGGAGGACGCCGGCGTGGTCTCCCCGAGCAGGGCCTCGACGTAGATGTCCGCGTCGGCCGTCGAGTCCGGAGCGAGCTTCGCCGCCAGGTGGTTGCCGGGCAGCCAGACGCGTCCGTCCGAGATCGCCGTGCTGCCGCCGGCGAGCGGGTCGGCATCCACGACGAGGACGCTGCTGCCGAGGCGCCGGGCCGCGACGGCGGCGAGCAGGCCGGCCGCACCGGCGCCGACGACGACGAGATCGAAGTCCGCTGCCATGGTCAGCCGGCCAGCGCGTGCGCGAGCGCGACGAGGGTGCGCACGGCCGCTCCGGTGGCGCCGGAGGGCGTGTAGTCGTAGGCGTTGCCCTCGTTGAAGGCAGGGCCGGCGATGTCGAAGTGGGCCCACGGGATGTCGGCCGGGACGAACTCGGAGAGGAACGCCGCAGCGGTCAGCGCACCGCCGTACCGGTTGGCCGTCGACTTCAGGTCGGCGACCTTCGACTCCAGCTTGGGGCGGGCGTCCTCGGGGATCGGCAGCTGCCAGAACTGCTCGCCCGCAGCCTCCGCCGCGTCGAGGATGAGGTCGGCGGTCGCGTCGTCCCTGGCCATCAGCCCGGTCACCCGCTCGCCGAGGGCGACCATGCAGGCGCCGGTGAGGGTGGCCACGTCCAGCACGAGGTTCGGGTGTTCCTCGGACGCCTTGACCAGCGCGTCCGCCATGACCAGGCGTCCCTCGGCGTCGGAGTTCCCGTTCTCCACGGTCGTGCCGCCGTACATCGTGAGCACGTCGGAGGGCCGGTAGGAGCTGCCCGAGGGCATGTTCTCCGCCATCGAGGCCCAGCCGGTGACCCGGATCCGCAGGCCGAGCTCGGCGATCGCCGCGACGGTGGCCAGCACGGCGGCCGCCCCGGCCATATCCGTCTTCATCGTGTACATGCCGTCGGCGGGCTTGAGGTTGAGCCCGCCGGTGTCGAAGGTGATGCCCTTGCCGATCAGGGCCAGGTGGAACCGGGCGCCGCGGGGTGCGTAGGTCAGCTTGACTAGGCGCGGCTTGCGCTCGGAGCCGCCGCCGACGGCGAGGATGCCGCCGAAGCCCTCCTTCTCCAGCGCCTTCTCGTCCCACACCTCCGCGCTGAGCCGGGCGTTCCGAGCGAGCGAGCGGGCGGCATCGGCGAACGTCTCGGGGTACAGCAGGTTGGCCGGGGTGTTCACCCAGTCGCGGGCCGTGTTCACGGCCTTCGCGGTGGTCACCGCGAGGTCGAGGGCCTGCCGGGCTTCGGGTCGCTTGTTCGGGCTGACCAGCGTGACCTGGCTGATGCCGGGGACCTCAGGGGCGATCGGACGGTAGCTGTAGGCGCCGAGCAGGGCGCCCTCCACGGCCCCCTTGATCACCTCGGGCTCGGTGGTCTCCAGGCTGATCGTCACGGTCTTCGGGGCAGGTGCGGCGAGGCCGGCGACCACGCGCACGGCGGCGCCGGTCGCGCGGCGCACCTGTTCGGGCGTGACGTCGATCGGCCCGAGGCCGACCACGACGACCCGCAGCCCGGCGGGGGCGGGGACCAGCACGGTGCGGCCGGGCGTGGCCGAGCCCCCCAACTGGCGGGCGAGCTCGGCGAGGTCGGTGCCGAGCGCCCTGGCGAACGACTTCGCGAGGTCGTCGGGCAGCCCGACCAGAACCTCGCCGTCCGAGGCCTCCGCCAGCCCGACCACGAGAATGCCCGGATCCTTGGCGACACTGGTCGACAGGGTGATGGTGGGCACGGTGGTGGACGTCACGGCGGGATCCTCTCTTCGCGGCACGGGCGCTCCGGTGCGAGTCCTGAGCCTAGTCCGGAGTTGTCCACAGATGCTCGGAAACTCGTCGCGGTGATCGCGAGGAGTGGGGCTGCGCGGGGTTGGACGAGCTCCGCGTCGCTGACAGCTCCCGGTGCGGACGACCTCGCCGGCCGACCTGCTGGGCCCGTCGTCACGGGTGGGTGCAGACTTCCGGTGTGACCGACTTCAGCTTCGCCACTGCCGGCCGGATCTCCTTCGGGGTCGGGCGCCGTTCCGAGCTCGCGCCGGCTGTCGCCGCGCTGGGCTCGCGTCCGTTCGTGTGCACCGGCTCGGACCCGACCCGGTACGCCGACCTGCTCGCCACGCTGCCGGGAGCTGCCACCTTCGCGGTGAGCGGGGAGCCCACGATGGACGTGGTGCGCGCAGGCGCGCAGGCCGCCCGCGAGCACGGCGCCGACGTGGTCGTCGGACTCGGCGGGGGAGCGGTGCTGGACGCGGCCAAGATCGTGGCGGCCCTGGTCACCAACGGCGGCGACCCGCTGGACTACGCGGAGGTGATCGGACAGGGCAGGCCGCTGTCCGTCCCCTGCCTGCCGTTCGTTGCCCTGCCCACCACCTCGGGCACCGGCTCGGAGGTGACCGCCAACGGTGTGGTCACCTCGACCGAGCACAGGGTCAAGGTGAGTCTGCGCTCGCCGTCCATGCTGGCCCGGGTCGCGATCGTCGATCCCGAACTGACCCTGGCCTGCCCGCCGGCCGTGACCGCGCACGCCGGACTGGACGCGCTCGTGCAGTGCATCGAGCCGTACGTGTCGCCGTTCGCGAACCCGCTGGTCGACGGCTTCTGCCGCGAGGGTGTCCGGCGCGCGGGATCGGGGCTGCGCCGCGCGTACGCCGACGGTTCCGACCTGGCCGCGCGCACCGACGTCAGCCTGTGCTCGCTGCTGTCCGGGCTGGCGCTGGCCAACGGCAAGCTGGGTGCGGCGCACGGGATCGCCGGGCCGCTCGGCGGCTACAGCGGGGCCCCGCACGGCGCGATCACGGCTTCGGTGATGGTGGCGGTCTGCGAGTTCAACATCGCGCACGGTTCGGATGGGGTGCGCGATCGTTACGCCGAGGTGGCCGAACTCCTGACCGGGAACCGCAGCACCGACGCGCTGCTGGACTGGTGGAACGAGACGACCGCGGAGCTCGGCGTGGAGGGTCTGGAGTCGCTCGGTCTCACCGAGGACGGCATCCCCGCCGTCGCCGAGGCCGCGGCGAACGCGTCCAGCACGAAGGGCAACCCCGTCCCGGTCACGCCCGAGGACTTCGCGGAGATCCTGCGGCGCTCGCTCTAGGCTGGCCCGGACACGAAAGGGCCGCCGATGACCGAACCGCTCCACTCGCCGCTGCACGACCGCCACGTCGCCCTCGGCGCGAAGTTCTCCGAGTTCGGCGGCTGGCTGATGCCGTTGCAGTACTCGGGCGTGGTCGCCGAGCACCGGGCGGTGCGGACGGCGGTGGGCGTCTTCGACGTGAGCCATCTCGGCAAACTCCGGGTCACCGGGGAGGGCGCAGCGGCCTTCGTGAACCGCTGCCTCACCAACGACCTGGGCCGGATCGCGCCCGGACAGGCCCAGTACACGCTGTGCTGCAACTCTGCCGGCGGTGTCGTGGACGACATCTTCACCTACCTGATCTCAGCCGAGGAGGTGTTCCTCGTCCCCAACGCCGCCAACAACGACACCGTCTTCGGCCTGCTGGCCGCGGCCGCACCGGAGGGCATCACGGTCGCCAATGAGCACACCGGGCATGCGGTGATCGCCGTCCAGGGCACGAGCTCGGACGAGGTGCTGGACGCCCTCGAGCTGCCCACCGGGCACGACTACCTCACCTTCGTGACCGCCAGCTACGCCGGCACAGAGCTGATCGTGTGCCGCACCGGCTACACCGGGGAGCGTGGCTACGAGCTGATCGTTCCGGCCGCGTCCGCCGGCCTGGTGTGGGACGGGGTGCTGGCCGCGGGGGCCGAGTACGACCTGCTGCCGTGCGGGCTCGGCGCCAGGGACACCCTGCGCACGGAGATGGGCTACCCGCTGCACGGCCACGACCTCAGCCCGGAGATCTCCCCGGTGATGGCCAACCTCAACTGGGCGGTCGGTTGGGACAAGGACGAGTTCTGGGGCGCGGACGCCCTGCGCACGCAGCGGGCGGAGAAGTCCGGGCCGCTATTGCGCGGCCTGAAAGCGGTCGGACGTGGCATTCCCCGTCCGCACATGCAGGTCGAGGCGTCCGGTGACGCCGTCGGAGCGGTGACCTCCGGCACCTTCTCCCCGACCCTCGGCACCGGCATCGCGCTCGCCCTGATCGAGCGCACCGTGAAGGTCGGCGACACCGTCGACGTGGTCGTGCGCGACCGCCGGGAGGCTTTCGAGGTGGTCAAGCCCCCGTTCGTCGAACCCGGCGTCCGGGAGGCGTAACGGTCGCCAGGAGAGCAAGCGGGCCGGGCGCCGGGGTTCAGTCCAGCCGGGCCGCCCGGACCAGTTCCGCGGTGTACTCGTGCGTCGGCCTGGTCAGGACGTCGCGGGCCGGTCCGCTCTCGACGACCCGGCCGTCCTTCAGCACGAGGACGCGGTGGGCGATCGCCGCGGCCAGCGCCAGGTCGTGGGTGATGAACACCATCCCCAGGCCTCGTTCGGCCTGGATCCGCTGGAGCAGGGCCACGATGTCGGCCTGGACGGACGCGTCCAGCGAGCTGGTCACCTCGTCGCACACCAGCACCTGGGGGTCGGCCGCGAGCGCGCGGGCCAGGGCGGCCCGCTGCCGCTGGCCGCCACTGAGATGCTGGGGCATCGCGTCCGCGTGGTCGGCCCGCAGGCCCACATCCTCCAGCAGGCGGACGGCGAGGTCGGCCGCGTCCCACCGGTTCAGGCCGCGGAGGTACTGCGCGGCGATCGCCACCGACGCCCCCACCCGACGGCGCGGGTTCAACGATCCCCACGGGTTCTGGAACACGTACTGGAGTGCCCGGCGCTGGGCCCGGTCCCGGTGGGCGACGTCGGGGGCCAATTGCTCGCCGTGCAGCAGGACGCGTCCGTCGTAGTCGGCGTGCAGCCCGCAGATCGCCCGCGCGGTGGTCGTCTTCCCGCTACCGGACTCGCCCACCACGGCCACGCACTCGCCGACGCCGAGGCTGAGGTCGAGGTCGTGAGTGATCTCGACCGTCCCGTACCGGGCGGACAGCGCCCGCACCCCGAGCACCTGGCGGTCGTCGGCCGCGGGGGCCGCCGGGGCGCCGCCGAGGCGCCACGCGTCCAGCAGGCGCCGGGTGTAGGGGTGCCGGGCGTGGGCGAGGACCGCCTCGACCGTGCCGGTCTCGACCACCTCGCCGTCGTGCATCACCACCAGGCGCTGGGCGACGCGGAACAGCAGCGGCAGGTCGTGGCTGATGAACACCACCGCCGCCTGCTGCTCGGCGGCGAGGTCGCGGGCCAGATCGGCGATCAGCAGCTTCGTGGTGACGTCCAGTCCGGTGGTCGGCTCGTCCATCACGACCAGCGACGGCTCCAGGCAGAAGGCGAGCGCGATCGCCACCCGCTGCTGCTGGCCGCCGCTGAGCTCGTGCGGGTAGCGCCGGGCGAACGCGTCGTCGGCGGGCAACCCGACCCGGGCGAACAGTTCCGCCCTCCGGCTGGACGCGAACGGCACCCGGTGCGCGCGGTGGAGTTCCGCGAACGACTCCTCGATCCGCAGGTGCGGGGCCAGCGCCCCGGAAGGATCCTGCGGCACGTACGCCACCCGGCGGCCGCGCAGGCCACGCAGCACGGGGCCGGCGACCGGGTGGTCGCCGATCACCTCGGCGTCCACCACCTCGACCCGGCCGCTGCGCCGGCGCAGGCCGGGTCCCAGGTGGCCGAGCAGGGCCAGGCCGAGGGTGGACTTGCCGCTCCCGGTCTCCCCGGCGACGCCGAGCACCTCGCCGGGCGCGAGTTCGAGGTCGAGCCCGGCGAGGATCAGCGGTCCGCCTGCGCCCACCCCGATGCCGAGGTCGGCCACCCGCGCCACGGCGTTCATCGGGCCGACCTCGCGGCGAGGGCGCGGGCCAGGGCGTCGCGCAACACGTTCATGCCCAGCAGGAAGGCGGCCAGCACCGCGACCGGCGCGACCACAGCCCACGGCTGGAGGGCGATCCCGCCCTGGTTCTCATGGATCATGGCTCCCCAGTCCACGTCGCCGCTGCCGAAGCCGAGGTAGCTCAGCGAGGCCAGCGCGACGAAGCTGATCGACGCTCGGACGCCGTACTCCACCAGCACGGCCGGGGCGACGTTCGGCAGCACCTCGCGGACGACCAGGGCACCCGTCCCCATGCCGACCGCGCGCGCGGCGCGGTAGTAGTCCTCGGTGACCACCCGCCCGGTCGCGGCGAGGATCACCCGCGCGGTGTAGGCCACCTGCGCGAGCGCGACCGCGATCGTCAGGGTGAGCGGCGCACTGCCGAACGCGGCCAGGACCAGCAGCACGAGCAGGATCTGGGGGATCACCATCACCGAGTCGCTGCAGAACAGCAGGACGGCGGCGAGCCGGCCCTGCGCGACCCCGAGCAGGATCCCCAGCAGTACCCCGGCCAGCACGCCGAGCGTCGCCGCGGCCAGTCCCTGCAGCAGGAACACCCGGCCGCCGACCAGCAGCCGGCTGAGCACGTCCCTGCCGAGCACGTCGGTGCCGAGCCAGTGGTCGGCGCTCGGCCTGCTGTAGAGCCGGCCGACGAACTGGCCGGGCTCGTGAGGGGCCAGGAAGGGCCCGAGGACGGCCAGCGCGGCCACCAGCGCCACCACGACGCAGCCGCCCCAGAACCGCGGGTCGCGGCGCAGGAAGCTCCACACCGAGGTGGACGCCCGGGAGTGCTGCGCGTGTACGACGCTCATTCCGAACTCCTCAGCCGCGGGTTGGTGAGCAGCCCGACCAGGTCGGCCAGCAGGAAGGTGACCAGCAGGATGGTCGCGATGCCCATCGCGATCACCTGCACCACCACGATGTCGCGCGATCCGACCGCGCTGACCAGTTCCGAGCCGATGCCGGGGAAGGCGAAGACCGTCTCGACGGCGACCACGCCGCCGAGCAGGTAGTTCACGGTGACGCCGGCCACCTGGGCGACCGGGCCCCAGGTGTTGGGCAGGGCGTAGCGGGTGAGCAGCCGTGCGTCCCCCAGCCCGCTGAGCCGCGCCCAGCGCACGTAGTCGCCGGCGAGCTCCTCGCGCAGCAGGGTCTTGGTCGCCTCGGTCAGGTGCGGCAGGGCGATCAGCACCATGGTGGCGATCGGCAGCACCAGCAGTCGCGGCTGCGTCCACGCCAGGTGCCGCGGGTCGAGCGGGGAGGTCGGCGGTAGCAGGCGGAACAGGCCACCACCGAACAGCACGACGAGGACGATGCCGACCACGAACTCCGGCAGCGAGAGGATCACCTGGACGGCGCCGGAGATGCCCACGTCCAGGCCGCCACCGGCCCGGCGGGCCGCGAGCAGGCCGAGCAGGAGGCCGAGCGGCAGCGTGATCAGCAGGGCGACCAGCACCACGGTGGCCGAGTTCACGACCCGGACCCGCAGGAGCTCCGCGACGGGCGTCCCGGACGCCAGCGAGGTGCCCAGGTTGCCGCTGAGCAGCCCGGAGACCCAGTGCAGGTACTGCTGCCAGGCCGGCGCGTCGAGCCCGAGCTCGGCCCGGAGCCGGGCCAGCTGTTCTGCGGTCGCGCCCTGCCCGAGGATCGTCCGCGCGATGTCGCCGGGCAGGGCCTGGGTGGCGGCGAAGACGATGACGGAGACCGTCACCAGCATGGCGACACCGGTGAGCACCCGCCTGATCACCAGGCGGGCGCCCACCGTTCGAGAGTCCTGCATCGTCCCGGATCAGCCCTGGAGGGAGAGGATCCGGAAGTTGTAGCCGAAGGCGCCGTCCGAGTTCGGGTAGGCCTGCGCCCCGGTCACGGTCGCCGACAGGCCGACCACCGTGCTCAGGAACAGGGGCACGATGTAGGCGCCGCTGTCGTACTCGATGGTCTGCATCCGGGCGACCAGCTCCTTCCGTTTGGTGTCGTCGACGGTCTGCACGGCCTCGTCGTACAGCTTGTCGAACTCGGTGTCGGTCCAGTGCGAGGAGTTGTACGGCGCGGTCTTCGTGACGGTGAACGCCGCCTGGTCGAAGATCCCCAGGAAGCCCCAGTAGCTGAGCGACAGCGGGTAGGTGCCGTAGGCGTCACCGTAGAAGGTGGCGCTGTCGACGAAGGTGTACTCGACGTCGAAGCCCGCGGCCTTGGCCTGCTCGACCAGCGCCTCGTTCTGCCGCTCGCTGGTCGGCTGGTTGTTGGTGCCGACCAGTTCCACGGTCACCGGCAGTGTGTAGCCGGCATCGGTGAGCAGCTTCTTGGCCGCCTCCGGGTCGTAGCTCCGCTGCGGCAGGCTGGCGTTGTACATCGGGTCGAACGGGTTGAAGATGTCGTTGCCGAGCTTGCCGTAGCCGTTGTAGACCTGATCGATCAGCTGTTGCCGGTCGACGGCCAGGCGCAGTGCCTGCCGGACGACGGGATCGTTGAACGGCTTCTTCCTGGTGTTCATCACCCAGGTCAGCGAGCCGCTCGTGGAGTAGTCGAAGACCTGGTAGCCGTCCACCCCCTTCACGGTGTCGACCAGGGACGGGTCGAGGCTGGCGTCGACCTCGATCTGGCCGGCGGTCAGTGCGGACGCGGCGGAGGCGGAGTCGGGGAAGCTCTTCACCTCCAGCTGGTCGACCCCCGCCTTCCCCGCGAAGTAGTCCGGGTTGGCGGTGAACGTGAGCTGGACGCCCGGGTCGTTGCTGGCCAGCACGAACGGACCGGACCCGACCGGCTTGGTGGCGTCGAAGTCGGACGGCACGATCGCCATCGTCGGGCTGGCCAGCGCCTCGGGGAAGGTGAGCGTCGGGTACTTCAGGGTGAAGGTGATCGTCTTGGCGTCGGTCGCCACCACCTTGTCGGGGTCGACGAACGGCAGCGAGCCGGACGGTGGCAGCTTCTTGCTGAACCAGCGCTTGACGGTGGCCACCACGTCGTCGGCGGTCACGGTCGTGCCGTCCGACCAGGTCGCGTCGTTGAGCACCACCGTCCAGGTCTTCGCGGTGTCTCCCGGCGTGACGGACGCGGCGAGCTGCGGCTTCCACGCGCCGTCCGTGCCGTACTCGGTGAGCGTGTCGAACAGCTGGCGGGAGAGGATGTAGCCGCCCGTGGTGGTCGCCTCGGCGGGGTCGAGGGCGTCGGAGTCGCTCAGCGAGACCACCCCGACCCGGAGGACGGTGGGCTCGGCGCTCGTGGACGCGGAGCCGGTGGTGGTCGGTTCGGCCGAGCAGGCGGCCAGCAGCGCGGCGGCCGCGGCCAGGGCGGTGAGCCGGCCGAGGAGCCTCGGCCGTCGGCGGGTGGGAGCGCCTTCGGCGTTCCCCGGTGCGAGTGGTGCGTGTCCCATGGTCATCTCATTTCGCGGTTCGGATGTGGACTCGGGAGGGCGAGGGTGTTGGCCGGGGAGGGATGCCGGCCAACACCGCTTCGGCGGCTCAGGAAGGGGTGGGTTCCTCCAGGGAGAGCCAGATTCTGGTGCCGGGCTCCAGCCAGGCGCGGGTGCCGATCTCGTCGAGCTTGTCCGCACCCTCCACGACCCAGCCGATGGCCGAGACCGGCAGCGGCTCGGGCGGGATGTCGTTGCCGTACATGATCGAGATCTGCTGGCGGGGCCCGTAGTAGGAGACCGCGCCGCGGATCTCGGTGCCCTTCGCCGCCACCTCGGCGGCGAGGTCCTCGGGATAGAAGATGTTCTCCCAGTCGGCGAGGATCTTGGTCTGCATCAGCAGCAGGTCGCCGGTCAGCTTCCCGTGCTGCAGGTAGGTCGCGAACGGCAGGGCGTCGGCGATCTTGGCCGCGAGCTCGGGAACCTTGTCCTCCCAGATCTCGATGACCGCGACGTCCTCGCCGCCGAGGTTGAAGGTGATGCGCATGGAGGTGCCTCCTCAGGCCTGCTGGGCGTCGGCGATCCGACGCAGGGGGTTGACGCGCTTGAAGCCGTTGACCAGGCCCCAGGGGAAGCCGATGTCGACCCAGCCGTGGACGCGGTTCATGTAGGTCATCACCGACTGGGTGAGGTCGGCGAACTCCTGCAGGTTCGCCGCCTTGCGGATGCCGCCCACGTAGAGCTTCATCACCTCGCCGGCCTCGGGGAGGCCGACGTAGTCGTTCATGTTCGCCTTGTACTGGCCCATCTCGTCCATGTAGGCCACCAGCGTGGCCAGGTCGGACTCGGGCCGCCGCGTCGCGGTCACCCACGCGAACCAGAGGATCTCGTCGGTGAGGGTGCGCAGTTCGTTCTCGGCGAAGATCATCGTCGAGAGGTAGTTGTTCTTCGCCCCGGTGCCGCGGGGGACGACGCCCGAGCACAGGTCGAGCACCTCCTGCGGCGGGGTCTCCCAGATCGCGTCACGGGCCGCGTCGATCTGCGCGATCACCTCAGCGACCGTGCCGACCTCCCGGCGGACCTCAGCTTGTGCAACCACGGATTCCGTGCCTTTCTCGTCGCTTCCCGGCCGGACCGGCCGGGCTGTGTTGCGGGGTCGAGCCCGCGACACGACGATAGGGCCGAAATCGACAGTTTTTCAGTACGTGTGATTAGCTTTCACTGAGTGGTAACACGGGTGAAACACGCTGCCACTGGCTGGAAAATAGGATGCGGTCGAATCGACATGGAGGTCACCGAATGACTCAGGACCCACCCCCCACGTCCGCCCACCGCAGGGTCGGCCGACCGGCCGCCAACCCGGCGGCGGACGCGACCTCGACCAGGACGGTCGACCGGGCGCTCAGCCTGCTCGACGCCGTGCTGGCCGCCGAGGGAGGCAGCACCCTGACCAGCCTGGCCCGATCGGTGGCGCTCTCGCCGAGCACCGCGTCGCGGTTGCTGGACACGCTGATCCGCCACGGCCTGGTGGGCCGCGAGGACGACGGCGGCTACCGGACCGGCGTCCGGCTCAAGCAGGTCGCCGCCGCCGCGCTGCGTGACGACCCGCTGTACGAGCTCAGCCAGCCACATCTCGAGGCGCTGGCCGCCTCGACGAGGGAGGTGGCATCGCTCGGCATCCCGCTGGGTCCCGACGAGGTGCTCTACCTGCGCCAGGTGATGGCCCCGGGCCAGCTGGTCCAGGCCATCGGCTGGGTCGGACGCACGATTCCCCGCCAGGACACCGCGCTCGGCATGGCGATGGACGGGCTGGTCGGCCCGGGTGGCTACGCGGTGTCCAGTCGCGAGGAGAACGAGGTGGATGCGGTGGCCGTGCCCGTCCACGACCACCGCGGTGTCGTGGTGGGCGCGCTGAGCGTCAGCGCCCCGCGCTACCGGACCAGCCTGGCCGACCTGCACCGGTTCGGTGAGGCGCTGGCCGGCCACGGTGCTCAGCTGTCGGCGGGCCTCGGGGCGTCGGCGGAGGTCACCACGCGGCTCACCAGCGGGACCCCCGGCCGGTAGGCCAGGTGCAGGTGGCTGGGGGCGTCCAGCACGGCGAGGTCGGCGCGGGCGCCCACGCCGAGGTGGCCGACGTCGGTGCGTCGCAGTGAGGCCGCGCCGCCCGCGGTCGCCGCGCGCAGGGCCTCGGTGGGGGTGAGTCCCATCTCGCGCACGGCGAGCGCGATGCAGAACGGCATCGAGGAGGTGTAGCTCGTGCCCGGGTTGCAGTCGGTGGCGATCGAGATGGTCACGCCCGCGTCCAGCAGGCGGCGGGCATTGGGATAGGGGTGCCTGGTCGAGAACTCCACCCCCGGCAGCAGGCCTGCCACGACGCCCGCGCCGGCCAGCGCGCTCACGTCGGCGTCGGTGAGGTAGGTGCAGTGGTCGGCGGCGGCCGCGCCGACCTCGCAGGCCAGCTGCACGCCCGGCCCGTGGCCGAGCTGGTTGGCGTGGACGCGGGGGCGCAGTCCGGCGGCGATCCCGGCCTCCAGGACGGTCCGCGCCTGGTCGGCGTCGAAGGCGCCGCTCTCGCAGAACACGTCCACCCACTTCGCCAGCGGCGCGCACCGGGTGAGCATCTCGCCGGTGACCAGCGCGACGTACTGGTCGGCGCCCGAGCCGGCCGGCACCACGTGCGCGCCGAGGAAGGTGGTCTCCCCACTGAGCCCCGACGCCACCCGCAGCAGCCGCTCCTCGGTGTCGACGTCGAGCCCGTAGCCGCTCTTGATCTCCACGGTCGTCGTGCCCTGGCGGCGCAGCTCGGCCAGCCGGCGGCGGGCCAGCCGGTCGAGGTCCGCCTCGGTCGCCGCCCGTGTGGCCGCGACCGTCGTGCGGATGC
>NZ_JASGES010000174.1:0-17770 GCF_047606205.1 Propionicimonas sp.
CCTCCGCAGGGCCGCCGCGGCCGACCCGGCCCTGGCCGCCCGGGTCGGCGAGTCCGCAGCCCGGGTGCTGGCGCTGAAGGCGTCCCTCGGCCTCACCAGCTGCGCCTGAGCGATCCGGACCCAGCCGCAGGGCGGCCTGGCTACTGCACCTGCAGCTCGGACATGGCCGTTCTGGCGTCCGGAACCAGGTCGGGGAGGGTGTCGGGGATCGAGGCGTAGAACAGGCTGTAGTCGTCGTCGCCGGTCTGGACGACCAGGAGGAGCACCCGCTCGCCCTTCGCGTTCAGGCCGGGGATGTCGAAGCTGAGCTGGGTCTCGATCAGCCAGCCGGTGTGGCCGTCGACGTTGTGCTGGCCACTGCTGATCTGCTCCGGCGTGACGACGGTGTTGGCGTAGTAGGTGCCCAGCACGCAGTTCAGCACGGTGTCGGCCGCCACCTTGGTGCTGGCGAAGCCGTCACCGACGTACAGGTCGCTGACCAGGATGCTGGCGACCCAGCTGTGGCCCTCCCCGTCGTAGTTGTCCTGGTCGGTGACCTCCTGGATCATCGCCAGTGAGCCCCAGGGGACGCGGTTGTCCCACCCGGTCTCCCACGGGGAGTCGAGAGCGGGGTAGGCGAGCTTTCCGCCGGTGATCCACCCGGAGTTGGGGTCCGCCGTCGCGGTGGGGGTGCTGTCGGACGCCGGCGGGCAGATGTTCGGCGTGCTCGAGCTGCTCGGGCCGTTGCCGGTGATGTCGGGAATCCCGGGGACGCTGCCGCCCAGGCTCTGGATGACCAGGACGATCGCGACGACCACGGCGAGGAGCGCGGCACCACCCGCCACCCACCAGCCGGTGGACCGGCGACGCGAGCCCTGGTACCCGCCGGCCTGCGGTCCCGCGGTGGGCTGCGCGGAGCCGGGCCCGTCCGGGGGCGGCGTCCCCTGCGGGTTCGGCGTGACGGACGCCGTCCACGCGCTCCCGGTCCACCACCGGTACAGACCGGGCTGGCCGCCCGGATCCGGATACCACCCTGCGCTGCTGCTCACGCGCCGATCCTAGGCGACGACCTTGTGAGCCGCCCGGCCGGCCCGCGCCACGGCATGAAGGAGGCCTCCGGGGGCGTCGGTCAGCCGAAGCGGCCGGAGATGTAGTCCTCGGTGGCCTGCACGTCGGGGGCGGAGAAGATCTTGTCGGTCGGGCCGGACTCGATCAGCTTGCCCGGTGAGCCGGTGCCGGCGATGTTGAAGAACGCCGTCACGTCGGAGACGCGCGCGGCCTGCTGCATGTTGTGGGTGACGATGACGATCGTGTACTGCTCCTTGAGCTCGCCGATCAGGTCCTCGATGGCCAGGGTGGAGATCGGGTCGAGCGCGGAGCACGGCTCGTCCATCAGCAGCACCTGGGGCTGCATGGCGATCGCGCGGGCGATGCAGAGCCGCTGCTGCTGGCCGCCGGACAGCCCCGACCCGGGCAGCTCGAGCCGGTTCTTGACCTCCTCCCACAGGTTGGCTCCGCGCAGCGAGCGCTCCACGAGCTCCTCCTGCTGGCCCTTCGGCATCCGCTGGTTGTTCAGCGTGACCCCGGCCAGCACGTTCTCCTTGATCGACATCGTCGGGAACGGGTTGGGCCGCTGGAACACCATGCCGACCTGTCGGCGCACCCGCACCGGGTCGACGCCCGCGCCGTACAGGTTCTCCCCGTCCAGCAGCACCTCGCCCTCGACGTGGGCGCCGGGGATGACCTCGTGCATGCGGTTCAGCGTCCGCAGGAAGGTCGACTTGCCGCAGCCGGACGGGCCGATGAACGCGGTCACCGAGCGCGGCTCGATGGTCATCGTCACGTCCTCGACGGCGCGGAAGCTGCCGTAGTAGACGTTCAGGTCGGTGGTTTCAATGCGCTTGGACATCGTGCTCTCTTCTCAGCGTCCGGTCTTGGGTGCGAAGCGGCTGGCGACCAGCCGCCCGACGAGGTTCAGGATCATCACGATCAGGATCAGGGTGAGCGCCCCGGCCCACGCGCGGTCCCAGTAGACCTGGAACTCGGTTCCGGGCCGGGCGTAGGAGTCGTAGACGAAGACCGGCAGGGTCATCATCGGATTGGCGAACGGGTTGTTGTTCACCGACGCGGTGAAGCCCGCGGCGATCAGCAGGGGGGCGGTCTCGCCGATCACCCTCGCCACGGCGAGGATGACGCCCGAGACCAGGCCGGAGATGGCGGTCGGGAGCACCACCCGCAGGATCGTCAGCCACTTCGGCACGCCGAGGGCCAGCGATGCCTCGCGCAGCTCGTTGGGGACCAGGCGCAGGATCTCCTCGCTCGAGCGCACCACGACCGGGATCATCAGCACCGACAGCGCGAGGCTGCCCGAGAATGCGCTCTTGGTGCCGGCCCCGAACAGCAGGCCCATCAGCGAGTAGGCGGCGAGGCCCGCGACGATCGACGGGATGCCCGTCATGACGTCGACGAAGAAGGTGATCGACTTCGCGAGCCGTCCGCCGCGTCCGTACTCGGACAGGTAGATCGAGGTGAGCAGGCCGATCGGCACCGAGATCAGGCTGGCCATGCCGGTCACCCACAGGGTGCCGTAGATGGCATGGACGGCGCCGCCGCCGGGGCCGACGACATTGCGCATCGACTGGGTGAAGAAGCCGAGGTCGAAGCGGACGACGCCCTTGCTGATCGCTTCCCACGACACCGAGACCAGCGGGACCAGGGCCAGCAGGAACGCGCCGGTGACCAGGGTGGTGGCGCGCCGGTCGGAGGCCTGTCGGGAGCCTTCGACGACGCGGGCGGCCACCTCCATCACCACGAGGTAGATCACGAAGCTGAGCACGGCGGCCAGGCCGAGGTTGCCACCACCGGCGAGCGTGGCCACGGCGACCGCCACCAGCAGGCTCGCCACGATGGCAACCGGAACGGTGTACCTGGGCAGCCGGCCGGCCGTGAGCGCTTCGGCGGGAAGCGCCCGGGTGAGCGTGGACATCAGTTGGCTCCTGAGTACTCGGCGCGACGCGCGACGATCCAGCGGGCGATCATGTTCACCGCGAGGGTGATCAGGAACAGCACCAGGCCGGCGGCGATCAGCTGGTTGTTCTTCAGCCCGTAGGCCTCGGCGAAGTTCTGGGCGATCTGCGCGGCGATCGAGTTCGGGTTCTCCGAGGTCAGCACCTCGAAGGTGATGTTGCGTCCGCCCGAGAGCACCATCGAGACCGCCATGGTCTCGCCCAGCGCGCGGCCGAGGCCGAGCATGACCGCGGCGATGATGCCGGGTCGGGCGAACGGCAGCACGGCCATCTTGATCATCTCCCAGCGGGTGGCGCCGAGCGCCAGGGCGGCCTCCTCGTGCAGCTTGGGGGTCTGCAGGAACACCTCGCGGCACAGGCTGGTGATGATCGGCAGGACCATCGTCGCCAGCACCATGGCCGCGGTCAGGATCGTCCGGCCGGTGCCGGAGACCTTGCCGGAGAACAGGGGGATGAAGCCGAGGTTGGCGTTCAGCCACACGTAGAGCGACTGGACGGCGGTGGCGAGCACCTGGGAGCCCCACAGGCCGAACACGACGGACGGGACGGCGGCCAGCAGGTCGATCACGTAGCCCAACGGCTGCGCGAGCCGGCGCGGCGCGTAGTGGGAGATGAACAGCGCGATCCCGATCGACACCGGGACGGCCATCAGCAGCGCGAGCACCGCCGACCAGATGGTGCCGAAAGCGTAGGGCAGCACCCACGGCAGGAACTCCCCGTACCCCTGCGAGATCAGCTTCGCCGGGTCGGCGAACAGCGCGGGAGCACCCTGGATGAGGAGGAAGGCGGCCACCGTGGCCAGGATGGCCAGGATCAGCACCCCGGCGCCGACGGCCAGGCCACGGAACACCGACTCACCGGGACGCCTCGGGTCCGGAGCGTCCCCGTTGCGGGGCTCCGGCTGGCCGGGCGCGGTCGCTGGTTCCCCGGAAACCTGCTGGGTCATCGGCTCGTCCTGCTTTCTGCGGGCTGCTGACAATGTACGTGGCGGGGCGGCGCCGGTGGGACCACTGGCGCCGCCCACGGGTGGGGTCACTGGGTTCAGCTCACTTGACCGAGTCGATGGCGGTCTTGACCTTGGCCTGCAGTGCGCTCGACAGCGGGGCGGAGCCGGCGGCCTCAGCGGCAGCGGACTGGCCAGCGGCCGAGGCGATGTAGGAGACGTAGCTCTTCACCAGGGACCCGACGGAGGAGTCCGCGTAGGTCTGGCAGACGATCGCGTAGGAGACGAGCACCGCCGGGTACACCCCGTCGACCGTGCGGTTCAGGGTGTAGGCGAGGTCGTTGGCGTCACGGCCGGCGATCGTCGAGGAGTTGTCCAGGATCTCGGCGGCCGACTCCGCGGACGGCTTGAGGGTCTTGCCG
The DNA here is from genome assembly GCF_047606205.1 of Propionicimonas sp. Taxonomy (GTDB): domain Bacteria; phylum Actinomycetota; class Actinomycetes; order Propionibacteriales; family Propionibacteriaceae; genus Propionicimonas. The sequence goes on from NZ_JASGES010000174.1 coordinate 4,371, forward strand.
CCGATCAGCAGGCCGGCGATGCCGAGCTTGCCGGCCGCGGACTCGTCGGCGTAGCCGATCGTGTTCGTGCCGCTGGTGACGGCCTGGACGACGCCGGAGGTGCCATTGGCCGCCTCGCCGCCGAAGTCGGCGGGGAAGGTGTCGGCGGCGGGCGCCGTCCACACGTTCGGGGCGATCTTGTTCAGGGTGTCGGTGAAGTTGTTCGTCGTGCCCGAGTCGTCAGCGCGGTGGACGGCCGTGATGTCCGCGTTGGGCAGCTTGGCGTCGGGATTGGTCTTCGCGATGGCCGCGTCGTTCCACTTGGTGATCTTGCCGGCGAAGATGCCGGCGAGGGTGTCGGGGTCGAGAGTGAGCTCGTCCACACCCTCGACGTTGAAGATCACCGCGATCGGGGAGACGTAGACCGGCAGGTTGAGCGCGTTGGAGTCGGCGGCGCAGCCGGCGAACTTGCCCGCGCCCATCTCCTCGTCCTTGAACGGACGGTCGGAGCCGGCGAAGTTGGCCGCGCCGGCGATGAAGGCGGAGCGCCCGGCGCCTGAGCCGTCCGGGGAGTAGTTCACGGTGATGGAGGAGTTGGCCGTCTGGAAGTCGGCCACCCACTTCTCCTGCGCGGCCTTCTGGGAGCTCGCGCCCACGCCGGTGAGGGTGCCGCTGGCAGCCCCGTTCGAGCCGGTGTTGGCGGACGGGCCGGCGGCAGGGGTCTCGTTGGTCGCACAGCCGGCGAATGCCAGGGCGGTCGCGGTGACCAGGACTGCGGCGGCGATCGGCTTGATTCTCACGCTTTTCCTTCGACTTCGATGGGTACACAGGCGAGCGGTTGCTCTGCCGCCGACAGTAGGGAGCCTTTCTGACCGGACCGGGTCGGAGGGGTGAACGCCGGGTGAACGGCGGCGGAGGCTTTCCCCACGGCGGCGTGTCCGCCCCGGGACTGCGGGACGAGGCGGGACGGATCTCGGGGGCGCGCGCGGCGGCGGCCGGTCTGTGGCGCTGGGGGTGTAATACGCTAACACCCATGAACGACGTCGTTGCGGGCGGCGTTTCGGGGAACCGGGCAGCGACGCTCACGGACGTCGCGCGGATGGCCGGTGTCTCCACGATGACGGTCTCCCGCGTGATCAACGGGCACGCGAAGGTGGCCGCGGGGACGCGAGCCCGCGTTCGCGAGGCGATGGAGGCCCTCGACTACCGGCCGAACATGCTGGCTCGAGGCCTGGCGAGCGGCCGGTCCCGCAGCATCGGCGTCCTCACCGTCGACACGACGCTGTACGGCCCGCGGGCGGCGCTGGGCGGCATCGAGAAGGCCGCCAGCGCGCGGGACTACTCGGTGACGATCACGCACCTGACCCAGCCCGACCGGACCGCCGTCGAGACCGGGGTGAACCTGCTGCGGTCACGGTCCGCGGACGGGGTGATCCTGCTCCAGCCGTTGATGTCGGAGGCCGCGCTGTTCGACCGTTCGCCCGACCTGCCGCTGGTCGCGATCCACGCCGGCGTCCCCGGCCAGTACCCGCTGGTGACCGTCGACAACCGCAGGGGAGCGCAGCAGGCGACCGCGCACCTGCTCGGGTTGGGCCACCGCACGGTGTGGCACATCTCCGGTCCCGAGGACTGGTACGAGAGCGCGGAACGTGTGCGGGGCTGGCGGGAGGCCCTGGCCGGCGCGGGGGCGCCTGAGGCGCCGCAGGTCGCCGGCGACTGGTCGGCGGCGTCGGGCTACGCGGCGGCGTGCGAGGTGTTGGCGCATCCCGGCGTGACGGCGATCTTCGTCGCGAACGACGCGATGGCGCTCGGCGCGTTGCACGCGATGCACGAACTCGGGCTGCGCTGCCCCGAGGACGTCAGCCTGGTCGGCTTCGACGACGATCCCGAAGCGGAGTTCTTCAGCCCCGGCCTGACCACCATCCGCCAGGACTTCGACGAGATCGGACGGCTGAGTGTCGGCCTCCTGCTCGATCTGATCGAGACCGGGGCGCCGTCCACCCAGCACCTGGTCCTTGAGCCCCGGCTGGTGGTCCGCGGCAGCGCCGCACCGCCGTCCGCCTGAGGAACGGCCGAGGCGGGCTCCGGCCCGCGGAGCGACCCGGGCAGAGGCTTCCCGGTCAGATCCTGGGCTTGTGGAACTCGACGGCGACGACGTCGGCGTCCGGGCCGAGGTGGGCCACGACCGCTGCCCCCGGCTGGAGCGACCGGGCCGGGACGCCGATCGCCTCCAGCATCAGCGGGAGCACCGGACGGTGACCGCAGATCGCCGTCGGCACGCCGTCGGCCGCGGTCTGCTTCACCAGCCGTCTCATCAGCGTCGAGACGGCCTTGGCGTCCTTGGCCGCCTGCTCCTCGGACAGGGTCGTCCAGCCGTCCACCTCGAGCCGCTGCGCCTTGGCGTAGGGCTGCAGTGTCTTCTGGCACCGCACGGACGTCGAGGACGCCAGCTTGCGCACCCCGTACGCCTCCAGGAGCGGGACCAGCAGCCGGCTCTGCCTGCGTCCCCGTTCGTCCAGTGGACGGGCCTGGTCTCGTCCGGACCAGTTCGCGCGCAGCATGGCCTTCGCGTGCCGCACCACCACCAGCGGGGTGGACGTCGGCATCTCCATCGCCTGCTGCAGTACCGGCCGCTCGTCGTGGTAGGTGATCACATCCATGGCGAGGGCGACCGGGAGCCAGGCCACCTCGTCGACCTCGTCGTCGGGCGCGTGCCGGCGCTCCTTCACCGCGGACGCCCGCCAGTAGTAGACCTTCTTGGCGCCGTTGTCGACCGGATATCCGATCGGGTCCAGCGGCACGCCCAGTTCGACCGTGACCGCGGTCTCCTCGCGGGTCTCCCGCACCGCGCAGCCGGGCAGGTACTCGTCGGCCATGATCTTGCCCTTGGGAAGGCTCCAGTCGCGGTAGCGGGGACGGTGCACGAGCAGGACCTCCTGCTGGCCGTCCGCACCGGTGCGGAGCGCGACCGTGCCGGCGGCGGTGATCCGCTTGGTCGGATTGCTCGCCATCGCCTACCGCTCGACGGCCCGGCGCTGGCCCATGGTCGCGATCAGGTGCTCCTGGATGTCCAGCAGCGGCTCCCCGGCGGCGTCCAGCGTGCGCTGTGTCCACGTGTCGCCCTCGAGCCACCACGACGCGGTGGCCTCGTCGAAGGCGAGGTCGAACAGGCCCTCGATCTGCGCGATGTGCCGGGGGTTGTTCAGCCCGACGATCACCTCGACCCGGCGATCGAGGTTGCGGTGCATCAGGTCGGAGGAGCCGATCCCGACCCGCGGGTCGCCGCCGTTCGCGAACCAGAACAGCCGGCTGTGCTCGAGGAAGCGGCCCAGGATGCTGCGGACCCTGATGTTCTCGCTCAGCCCCGGCACGCCCGGACGGACGGTGCAGATGCCGCGCACCCACAGGTCGACCGGCACGCCGGCCTGGGACGCGCGGTACAGAGCGTCCGTCACTGCCTCGTCGACGACCGAGTTGACCTTGATCCGTACCCCGGCGGGCAGCCCCTTCCTGTGGTTGAGGATCTCGGTGTTGATGTTCTCGACGAGGCCGCGCCGGACGCCGTGGGGCGCCACCAGGAGGCGCTTGTAGTGGGTCTCCTGCGCCATCCCGGACAGGTGGTTGAACAGCCGGGCGACATCGTCGGTGATCACGGTGTTCGAGGTCAGCAGGCCCATGTCCTCGTACATCCGGGCGGTCTTCGGGTTGTAGTTGCCGGTGCCGATGTGCACGTAGCGGCGCAGCCCGGCCGGCTCCTCGCGGACCACCAGGGACAGCTTGCAGTGGGTCTTCAGCCCGAGCATGCCGTAGACGACGTGACAGCCGGCCTTCTCCAGCTTGCGCGCCCAGGCGATGTTGGCCTGCTCGTCGAAGCGGGCCTTGATCTCGACGAGGGCGAGCACCTGCTTGCCCGCCTGTGCGGCCTCGACCAGGGCGTCGATGATCGGGCTGTCACCCGAGGTGCGGTACAGCGTCTGCTTGATCGCCAGCACGGCCGGGTCGGCGGCTGCCTGCTCGATGAACCGCTGGACGGAGGTCGCGAACGAGTCGTACGGATGGTGGAGCAGCACCTCGCGGTTCTTCAGGGCCGCGAACAGGTCCGCGGGCTGGGCGGTCTCGACCTCGGCCAGTTCCGGGTGGGTCTTGGGCAGGAAGGACGGGTACAGCAGCGCCTCACGGTCGAGGTCGGCGATCGAGAACAGCCCGCGCAGGTCCAGCGGGCTCGGCACCCGGAAGACCTCCTTCTCGCTGATGTCGAGTTCGCTGACCAGCAGGTCGAGCATCACCTCGTCGATGTCGTCCTCGACCTCGAGGCGCACCGGCGGGCGTCCGATCTTGCGGCGCAGGAGTTCCTTCTCCAGGGCGAACAGCAGGTTCTCCGCGTCGTCCTCCTCGACCTCCACGTCCTCGTTGCGGGTGACCCGGAAGGTGCTGTGGCCGAGGATCTGCATGCCGGAGAAGAGCTGGTCGAGATGGCGGGCGATCACGTCCTCCAGCGGGACGAAGCGGCCGCCGCCCAGCGGAACGAACCGGGACAGGATCGTGGGCACCTTCACCCGCGCGAACTGGCGCACCCCGGTGACCGGGTTGCGCAGCAGCACCGCGAGGTTCACGCTCAGGCCGGAGATGTAGGGGAACGGGTGCGAGGGGTCGACGGCCAGCGGGGTGAGGACGGGGAAGATCCGGTTCTCGAAGAGGTCGGTCATCTGCCGGCGCTCGTCCTCGGTGAGCTCGTCCCAGCGCAGGATCCGGATGTCGTGCTCGGCGAGCGCAGGCCGGATCTCCTCGGCGAACACGCGCGCCTGCTCGCTGACCAGCTCGCGGGTGCGGGACAGGATCGCGTCGTGCAGTTCCCTGGGCATCAGGCCCGAGCTGCTGGCCACGGCCACGCCGGCTGCGAGCCGGCGCTTGAGACCCGCGACCCGGACCATGAAGAACTCGTCCAGGTTCGAGGAGAAGATCGCCAGGAACTTCGCCCGCTCCAGCAGCGGGACGCGCTTCGCGTCCTTGGCCAGGTCGAGCACGCGGTTGTTGAAGGCGAGCCACGACAGCTCCCGGTCGGAGAACCGATCGGCAGGAAGGTCGGCGCCGTCCAGCTCGAAGGTGTCCTCTTCCTCGTCGACGGACGTCATGGCTGCTCCTGCTTCTGCACGGATCCGTGCTCGGGCGCGTAGAGGACGTCGCGGTGAGCGACGCGGAACCCCGCGCTTTCGTACATTCTTACCGCTACCGGCTCGGCCATGTCGACGTACAGCAGGACGTGGTCAGCACCGCGGCTGCGCAGATGGGCCAGACCGGCCTGGAGCAGCACTGTTCCGTAGCCCCTGCCCTGCGCGCGGGGGGCCACCCCGACCACGTACACCTCGCCGGTGCCGGCGTCCTGCCGCTTGGTCCAGTGGAAGCCGGCCAGTCCCTCGGCATCGACGCCGAGAATGAGCCCGTCGGGGTCGAACCACGGCTCCGCGGTGCGGGCGGCCAGGCCGTGCGCGTCCAGCGCCCCCTGCTCCGGATGGTGGGCGAACGCGGCGGCGTTGACGGCCAGCAGTGCGTCCGCGTCTGCGTCGGTGTAGCCGCGCAGCGTGAGCCCGTCGGGAACCGCCGGCGGTTCGACGCCGGCCAGGCCGCGCTCCATGATCAGCAGGCCCCGACGGGGAGCCAGGCCGAGGGCGGACGCGAGGCCCTGCGCGGGCGGGAGATCGCCGAAGGCCCAGACCGCCCAGTCGTGCCCGTGGTCCGCGGCGAGCCGGCCGAGCAGCCCGCGCCCGATCCCGTGGCCCCGGTGCGCCGGATCGACCACCAGCTGCGCCGTTCGGTAGCCGGGGTGCCACTGCAGGTAGCCGCGCGGCTCGTCGTCGTGGTCGAGCAGGTGCCCGGCCGACGCGTCGCCGAGAGCGAAGTGCGCCTCCTCGTTGAGCGGTGGCGTCCCGTCGGCCGCCGCCGCGCGTCCGGCGAGGGCCAGCACCTGCTGGGCCTGGGTCGCGGTGAGTCGATTCGTCCACACGTCTGTCAGGCTAGCCGCCGACATGGACGCCGCGACGAGCGACCGGTCGACGAGGCCGGAGTCCCCGGTCCCGGTTCGCGCCGTTCCTGCTCCCGAAAAGCGGCCGTGCTCCCCGCATTCCGGGAGCCAGGCCGCGTTTCGGGGGCACACCGGCCGGGTGGGACGGATGGGAGGAGCCCGTGGGACCAGAGAGCGGAGTGGCTCAGCGGCGGGCGGTGTCGGGGGAGAACCGGTAGCCGACGTTGCGGACGGTGCCGATCAGCGCCTCGTGCTCGGGGCCGAGCTTGGCCCGCAGCCGCCGGACGTGGACGTCCACCGTCCGCGTGCCGCCGTAGTAGTCGTAGCCCCAGACGTCGGCGAGCAGGTGCTCCCGGCTGAAGACACGTCCGGGATGCTGCACGAGGTACTTCAGCAGCTCGAACTCGGTGTAGGTGAGGTCGAGGGGCTCGCCGTTCAGCATCACCGAGTACGCGGCGTCGTCGATCACGATGCCGCCGGCGGAGATCAGCCCGTCGTTGGCCGTCGAACTCACCAGCAGCCGGATCCTGGCCTCGAACTCGGCGGGACCGGCCGACTCCAGGACCAGGTCGGACAGACCCCAGTCGGCGGCCACGGCCGCCATGCCGCTCTCCTTGAGCACGAGCAGGAGCGGGACGGTCGAACCGGAGGACTGGAACAGCCGAGCCATCATCCTGGCCCCGGCGAGGTCGGCACGCCCGTCCAGGACGACGAGATCGGACCGGGCGGACTCGGTGAGGGCCTGGGTATCGGCGGCGACCCCCAGGATGTCGTGGGACAGCAGGGCGAGCACCGGTAGCGAGCGCTCGGCGGGAGTGCCGCCGGCGACCTCGTTGCTGACCAGCAGAAGTTGCGCCACGTCCACCTCCCGAACGGCTGTCTCAGCGGATGACCAGCGCCAACAATAGTGGCCCGGGGCTCCTGTCGTGCCGGAGCGCTCAGGGACGGCTAGGCATCGACGTCGAGGATCAGGGTCACCGGGCCGTCGTTCAGCAGCGAAACCTCCATGTGCGCGCCGAAGCGTCCGGTCTGTACTTCGGCGCCCCTGCGGCGGAGCGCGTCCACATAGGCCTCGACTAGGGGTTCGCTGACCGCGCCGGGCGCCGCGGCGTTCCATGACGGGCGCCGGCCTTTGCGGGTGTCGGCGTACAGCGTGAATTGGCTGACCACGAGAAGGGGTGCGCCGAGGTCGGCGCAGCTGCGTTCACCGTCGAGGATCCGCAGGTGCCAGGTCTTCTCCGCCAGCCGGTCGGCGATCCCTGCGGAGTCGGTGTGGGTGACCCCCAGCAGGACGAGCAGGCCGGGCGTCCGGATCGCGCCGACGATCTCGCCGTCGACGCTCACGCTGGCCCGACCGACCCTCTGCACCACTGCTCGCACGGCTCCATCCAACCATCGCTGGTCACCCGGACCCGGCCGTGAGGTTCGTGGTGCCGTCGGGCCCGACGCGGTAGGTCTGGCCCCGGGGCGAGGTCCACCGGAAGACGCCGGGGCGGGGCTGGTCGAGCGTCCAGCCGGCGTGGGTCTTGCCGCGGTGCGCCCGTCGGGTGAGCGGGCCGAGGTTGGACGGCCGGGTCTGTCCCGGCGTTCCCCCGACGTAGGCGACGGTGTGGTCCAGATCGCAGCCGCGTGCCTCTCGCGAGGAGTACGGGAACACCTTGAACCGGTCCCTGGCGAGCACGGACTCCCGGATCGGTTCGGGGATGTGGTAGGCGTCCACGGCCGGTTCGGGAGCGCCGTTGACGTACACCACCGGGGTGAGCCTGATGCGATGGTGGCCGACGAGGTGGCTCAGTTCGTCCACGAGGATCGGGCCGATCTTCTCGACCCGGGCGGGACCGCCGTCCTCGAGCAGGTCGGAGCCGACGTGCACGAACACCTGCGCGGTCGGGGCGTGCCGGCGGCGGCTGGGCTTCTCGGCCCGCTGCGCGGCAGGGGTGGAGTCGTCGACGCCGTCCAGCAGGGCCAGGACGCCTTCGGGGTCGGCCATCCTGCCCAGGGCCCTGGAGCGCACCACGTCGATCGGATCGGGATCACCGGCCTCGACCAGCGCTTTCGTGACCAGCCCGAGCAGGTGCTCGAACGCCTTGACGTCGGCGGTGTCGGCCAGCGCCGACATCCAGGCCAGGGACGGATCCTCCTGCGACACCCCGGTGTGGACGTACCGGGACCGGCGGGACCGGTCGGCGTGGGCGGTGACCTTGGCGGGGGCGACCTGGATGACCGCCGCGCGGAACCGGGCCAGCACCCGCCCCCAGCCCAGCCGGCCCAGGCAGGGCTCGACCAGGCCGTCCACGCGCAGGCATTCGGCGTAGCCGAGGTCGAAGGTGTCCGCGAGTTGGGTCAGTTGCCGGGCCCGCCACAACGGCACCCGGCCGTCGGACATCCCCGTCCATATCGACGGGAACCGGCTGTGCAGGTTCACCACGTCCCGGATCAGGAATGTGGCGCCGGTCACCGAGATGCCCAGCAGCGCGGCGATCTCCAGTGGCAGGCTCTCGTCGACCAGCGGTGTGCCGTCCCCACCGATGCGGACCGGCCGCTGCCCGACCAGCTCGAACTCGTCGCCCTCGAGCCAGTCACCCGCCAGGGCGAGGTCGAGGATGGCCTGCGCCTTCGCAATCTGGGCGGCGGTCTCCGTGGCGACGGCGCTCCGCAGCCGCTCCATCGCCGGAGCCAGGCGCTCGATCACCGTCTCGACCATGAACCCATCCAAACACCCGGCTCTGACATTTCTTCGGCGAAACCGGGCGCATCGACCCTGCTCGTCCGGATGAGAATCCGTGCACAAGAACCGAACGTCTGTCCAGCAGCTCTGGCCGGGTCTGTCATCCTCGTTCGGAGGGAGTCGTGATGTGCGCGCCGCCGTGGCTGCCGACACCTGGGGGCCGTGCACGGCGGACGGATCGAACTAGCGGATGCCCATCTCGTGCGCGCGGACAGCGAGCATGACCCGGTTGCGCGCGGAGAGCTTCGTCATGAGCGCTGCGACGTGGTACTTGACGGTCGAGGTGGTGAGGAACACCTTGGGTGCGATCTCCGCGTTGGTGAACCCTTGCGCGACGAGGCGGAGCACTGCGCGCTCGCCGTCGGTGAGGGTCGTCGCGTCGGGCTGGTCCGACATGGTGGCGATGAGCTCGGTGGCTGGGGCCGACAGGACAGAGAGTCCCGCACCGACCGCACGGATCGAATCGAGCATCGCGGCAACGGGCGTGTCCTTCATGATGAAGCCGGCGGCCCCGGCGCTGATCATGTCGGAGGCCGCCTGTTGGGTGGACACCGAGGTGAGGGCCATGACCTTCGCCGACGGAATCGCATCCCTGATCATTCGTGTGGTCTGGACGCCGTCGGGCTCGGGCATGGCTATGTCGATCAGGAAGACTCCGGGGGGTTCATCCCTGAGTGCATCAAGCGCATCGAGCCCGGTCGGGTACGCTCCGACAACTTCGACCCCGTCGCCCCGTCCCAGGAGTGCAGCGAGGGCGGTGCGGACAAACAGGTCGTCATCAATGATCGCTACCCGGACTGCCGGGTCGCGGGTATCGGGACGAGGACTCTGGCTACCCATTGCGTGCCTTCCTGGCGAGCGGAGAGCTCGCCACCAACCGGAGCGAGGTGTTCCTGCATGCCGATCAGACCGAGCGCAGGGCCGGTTTGCGGCGGACGAGTCTCAGCCACACGGTTGATGAACACTATCTCCAGTGCTGTGTTGGTCGCGCTCACGATGGTTGCGCAAGCGCTGGCCGGCTCGGCGTACCGCTCGATGTTCGCCTCGATCTCGTCGATCACCGGCGCCATGACCTCTGTCACCGTCGAAGGGACGTCTTCGATACTGCCATCGACCGAGAGGGTCACGGTCAGCCCCCGACGTCGAACTCTCTGTGTGAACGACTGCAGTAGCTCGTTCATCGAATCCGGGTGCTCCGTGGCAGTGCCGAGCGAGTGGCCCTCCCGGAGCACGGCCAGCATCCATCGCAGTTCTGTGGCTGTCTGATGGAGATCCAGCGCCACCGACTGCAGCTGTTCTGCTCGTTCGCCCTCCGCCTCGGCCCCAGCCAGCTGCACCGACAGGGTCAGGCGGGTGAGGCTTCTCATCACGGTGTCATGAAGCTGCCTGGCGAGGGCGATGCGCTGCTGGGCCAACCGCAGTTCCGCTGAGTCTCGCTGGGCTTTGACCCGGACCGCAACAGTATCCCCGATCAGCCACACGCCGGCGAACAACACCGCCCAGACGGCGGCGCCGTACACGATCAGGAGGATGTCGTCTGGATAGTCGTGGTGCTGGAGCCCGACGAACAGCAGCAGATAGCCAGCCGTGGTGACATTCCGCCGGGTTCTGTTCCCGGTGATGCTTGCGCTGAGAACCGGGATCAGGGCTGCGTACTCGCCGAATGTGATCCAGTCCCGTGGTGTGACGAGGTAGGTGGCCAGCAAGCCTGCCAGTGCCACGCTCGCCGCCCGTGGCCATCGGACGACACACGCCGCGGTCGCGCTCGCAGCAAGGTCTCGTGCTACTGCCCACGGGTTGCCGGTCCGCCAGCTCACGAGCACGACAACGGCAGCCAGGAGGGCCGACAGCGCGATCTCCAATCGCCCTGGGGCAAGCATGCGCATCGCCCAACTCCTCCGTTCCGTTGCGGACCGACCGGATCGATCCTGCGGCAGGAACGTCGGTAGCCGAAGGGTTGCACCCGTGAGCGTCAGGGTGGCTTCCTGGCGTACAGGCTAGCCATTCGGCTAGGCACCGGTGCCTTTATGTCTAGCCCTTTGGCCAGAACGCAGCGGTGCTCCGATTCCATGCGGCTAGTTCTGGTTGACGCGACGCCGCGATCCCGGGCGGGTACCAAAGACTCCCCGCCATGACGCTTGCGAATAGTCTCCACAGCCATCCCACCTCCCGCATTCGGATTGGTGCCCTAGTCGTCGTGGTCCTGCTTCTGTCTGGACTGGCCGCACCTGAGGCCATGCAGCGCCCGGGAACGCGGCCTCGCCCCAGAACATCTGCACCCTCCTGCCTTCTTGGCCAGGCTGCCCCCACTAGGCCTACCCCTCTGGCCAATTGCCTCGCCAGCAGACCTGGACACCACTGACCCCTTCTGGCCCGCCGTTCAGGAGGCGCAAGGAAACTTGTGCTCGAGGGCAAGGTAGTTCACCCAGATGGGCGATCTTTGCCGCACCGGAATCGGCAAGTGGCTAGCGCCCATCCGCTCAGACCAAACAGGACCGTTTCGTTTCTATGTTGATCAGCGACGCTCCATCCAGCGGACTCTGCCGGCCGGAATCCAGTCGCCCCTGAGTTGAGCGCTCATCCGCGGATGCCCAGCCACAACAAGAGAGGGAGAGGAACATCATGTTGAAGCGAATCCTGGGCGGCATCGTTACGGCCACCGTGGTGGCCGTCGGATCGGCCATCACGATCGCCGCACCGGCCCAAGCATCTCAAGGTCCCTGTGCCACTGGCTACGCGGGTGTCCAGAACCGCAACGGGGACAACACCTGCCACAAGTTCACCAACGACAACTACTGGGATCTGCCGACCGGATACGTCGACTACGTGAACAAGTTCTACAACGCCAGCGGCAAGCGCCTGTGCCTCATCGACTGGAGCAGCGGCTCCAAGGCCTACGTCTTCGTTCTGAGCAACAACAAGACGGCGAGCGTGTGGGGCGACGGTGGCGAGAAGGCCGACGCCATCGGGAACTGCTGAGCGCCCACCCTAGCCGGCCGCGCCACTGGACCCGTCAGTCGGCACGGCCGGCACCGACGAACAGGAGACTGCCATTCCTCCCTTACCCACCCCCTTGTCTCGTCACATCGTCCTCGTTGCCGCGTATCTGGCACTCGCCGCCGCAATCCTGTGGCACATCATCCAGACCGTGATCGACCCGTCGATGCGGTGGACGATGATCGACATGCAGGTCTTCCGGGAAGCCTCGCTGTCGGCGTTCGCAGGCAATGGTGTGTATGACGGCGGCTTCACGTCTGCGTCGCTGCCGTTCCTCTACCCACCCTTTGCTCTTCTCGCGCTCTGGCCCATCGCCGCCATTCCGCTCCTCGCAGCCAAGATTGCGATGAGCGTCATCAATCTCGCTGCCCTGGGGGTGCTGTGTTGGCGATCTGCCGCCAAGACCGTCTCCCGGGTATGGATCCATCCCCTCACCATCGCCTGCGCTGCTGTGCTGCTGGTGAGTGAGCCCATGCAGCAGAACCTGCAGATGGGCCAGGTGAACGCCATCATCGCCGCCATCGCCCTGCTGGACTTCACGCTGCCCGACAACAACCGCTGGAAGGGCGCGCTCACCGGGGCGATGGCAGGGGTCAAGCTCACCCCCGCCCTCCTGGCCGTCTACTATCTCGTCAGCGGGCAACGGCGGGCAGCGCTCAACTCGGGAGCCTCCTTCGTCGCGACGATCGCCCTGTCGTGGGCTCTCTTCCCGCGCAACACGCTCGACTACTGGACCAGCACGGTCTTTCAGAGCCGGATCGGGCCGGCGCACTTGGGCAATCAAGCGCTCCTTGGCGTCACGGACCGAGCCGCCGCCGCCCTCGGCTGGAATCCTCGGCTCGTCGGGTTCGCGTGGGTGATCGTGGTCCTGGGCGTCGTGTTCGGCGCGCTGCGCCAACTTCGTCGCAGCCGGCTCGGCGACGTGGCAACGTTCGGTGCCCTGTCGCTGACGATCCTTCTCGTTTCGCCTCTGTCCTGGACACCGCACTGGATCTCAGCTGCCCCACTGCTCGTATGGGCTGCCTCCAGGCGACCAACGATCAAGTCTGCCGCCGCCGTCCTGCTCGCCGTTGGCTTGGCCCTGTTCGCCTGGCCCGTCGACGGCGTCCCCTCTGGACTGATCTGGTTCGTCTACCCCGGTGGATTCGCCGCCCCGGACGCCCCCTGGTGGCATTCCATCCTCTACTGGACCCTGGGAGCCTTCTACACCATCGGCGGCGTCATCGGGCTGATCGCGATGTGCCGGGCGGCCAGAGCCTCGAGTCGCCCATCAAGCCAGGACAGCGTCCCGTATGGACAAGCACCCCAGGGACGGAGTCGCCGACCTCATGGACGTCTTGACCACCTCGGTGCGGTGGAGTCGACCTGAGATCGTCTGCCTCTGTGGCTCCATGCGGTTTGCGGACGAGATGCGTGCGTCGAACCGTGAACTGACCCTTGCGGGTGTCATCGTCGTCGCGCCAGGAGAGGCGGGCGAGCTGATCACTCACGAACAGAAGACCGCGCTGGATGCCCTCCACCTGCGCAAGATCGACCTGGCCGACAGAGTTCTGATCGTCAACCCGGGCGGGTATGTCGGCGAGTCCACGACCAGGGAGATCGCGTATGCCCGCGCCATCGGCAAGCCCGTCTCGTTCACCGATCCGGCTTGATCAGTAGGCGTTTCGTGGTGCCCGC
>NZ_JASGES010000175.1:0-13810 GCF_047606205.1 Propionicimonas sp.
CTGGCCGCGGGCTTCGCCGCGGCCAGCCGCGCGGCCAGAGCGAGGCGGGCCGGCGAGGCATCCCGGCTCGCCGCGTTGCGGGACCGGCTGGTCTCGCGAGCCGTGGCGAGCGTGCCGGGCACGCGCTCGAACACGATCGAGCCGTGCGGGCCGGCGATCGTCAACCTCACCTTCGGCGGGGTGCGGGCGGACGACGTCCTGCTCCTGCTCGACACGGCCGGCTTCGACGCGTCCACCGGCTCGGCGTGCACCGCGGGGGTGCACCAGCCGAGCGAGGTCCTCCTCGCCATGGGCCGCAGCATCGAGGCGGCGTCCGCGAGCCTGCGGTTCTCCTTCGGCCCGGACACGACCCTCGAGCAGGTGGACGCCCTACTGGCGGTGCTGCCAGAGGTCGTCGAGAGGGCCAGGACCGCCGCTTAGCAGCGGGCCGGCGGCGGCGCTCCCGCCGGGCCGCGTAGGATCTGGGGTTCTGCGGAGGAGGCGACGGATGCGGGTACTGGCGGCGATGTCGGGCGGAGTGGACTCCGCCGTCGCCGCCGCACGGCTGGTCGACGCGGGCCACGACGTCGTCGGGGTGCACCTGGCGCTGTCGAAGAACCCCGAGGCCTACCGCAGTGGCGCCCGCGGGTGCTGCTCGCTGGAGGATTCCCACGATGCCCGCCGGGCGGCCGACGTCCTCGGCATCCCCTTCTACGTCTGGGACTTCGCCGAGCGGTTCGCCGACGACGTGGTCGCCGACTTCGTCAGCGAGTACGCGGCCGGGCGAACCCCCAACCCCTGCCTGCGCTGCAACGAGAAGATCAAGTTCGCCGCGGTCCTCGAGCGCGGTCGTGCCCTCGGCTTCGACGCGGTCGCGACCGGCCACTACGCGCGGGTCAGCAGCGCGCCGGGCAGGGTGTCGTTGTTCCGCTCGCGGGAGGCGGCGAAGGACCAGTCCTACGTCCTGGGGGTGCTCGACCGCGACCAGCTGCAGCACTCGCTGTTCCCGCTCGGGGACGACACCGCCAAGGCGCAGGTGCGCGCCGAGGCGGCCGGACGGGGCCTGAGCCTGGCGAAGAAGCCGGACAGCCACGACATCTGCTTCATCCCCACCGGCGACACCGCGGGCTTCCTGCACTCGCGACTGGGGCGGCGTCCGGGCGACATCGTGGACGCGTCCGGCGAGGTGCTCGGGACGCACGCCGGCACCCATCAGTTCACGGTCGGGCAGCGCCACGGACTGCATCTCTCGGTTCCCGCGCAGGACGGGCGTCCTCGTTACGTCCTGGGAGTCGATCCCGTGCGCAACACGGTGACGGTCGGGCCCAGGGCCGCGCTGGCCGTCCGCGTGATCGATGGCATGCGCCCGACCTGGACCGAGACGGTGGTGACGGGGACGTGGCGGGGCCTCGTCCAGGTCCGCGCCCACGGAGAGGCCCTGCCCGCCACGATCTCCTGCGACGGCGAGCGGGTCCGGATCGAACTGGACGAGCCGGCCTTCGGCATCGCCCCCGGCCAGGCCGCCGTCCACTACGACGGCGACCGGGTGGTCGGCAGCGCGACGATCTCGGCCGCGGCGGCCTGATGGTCACCTTCACCGGCCTCGGCTCGCTGCCGGGCACCGACGTCGCAGCGGCCGCCCGGATGACCTTCGACAAGGTGCCGGACCTGCCGTATCTGCCGGAGCTGCCGGCCCGCGGCCCCTGGGCGGCGATGGTCGGACGCGGGCTGGGTCTGCCCTCAGGGCTGCCGGCTGAGCTCAGCGCGGGGGAGTGGCGGCTCGCGGACGCACCAGGCGTCGACCAGCGGCGAGCCCGGGCGACCTGGCGGGACGACCTCGACCAGCTCGAGGAGGCGGCCCACGGCTACGCGGGCCGCTTCAAGGTGGCTGTGACCGGGCCGTGGACGCTGGCGGCGTCCCTCGGCGTGGCGAACACCGGACGCGTGCTGGCGGATCGGGGCGCGCGGCGCGACCTCGCCCAGTCGGTCGCCGAGGGCGTGGGCGAACTGCTCGCCGACCTGGCCCGTCGGCTGCCCGACCTCGACCTGGTGCTGCAGGTGGACGAGCCGTCGCTGCCGGCTGTCGCCGCGGGCGCAGTGCCGACCCCGGGCGGCTTCTTCCGGCATCGTGCGGTCGACCTGCCGGAGCTGTGCCGCGCCCTGGGCTGGATCACGGCCGAGCCCGTTCGCCGGGGGCTGGCGGTGCGGACGGTGCTGCACAGCTGCGCGCGGTGGACGGACGGCTGGCCGTTGGCGTCCCTGCTGCACGGCGACCCGACGTCAGCCGGCTTCGACGCGGTGTCGCTCGACCTCGACCAGCTCGGCACGGCCGACTGGGACGCGCTGGCCGGGGCCGCTGATGCGGGTGCGGGCATCTACCTGGGTTGCCTGCCGACCAAGGGCGAGCCTCGTCCGCTCGGCGTGGACGCCGTGCGGCGGCGAGGGCTCGCCGCGATCGAGCGGATCGGCGTCCCGCCCGAGCACCTCGTGCTGACTCCCGCCTGTGGACTGGCGGGCTGGACGCCGGCCGAGGTCAGCCGCGGCTTCGAGGTGCTGGCGAGGGTGGCCGAGCAGGTGGCTGCCGAGCTGGCCTGAGCCGGGCCTTTCCCCTGGTCATGAATACTGGCTGGGTGACACGCGACGGAGCGCACGGCTGGCCGTGGCTGGGATGGCTCAGCCTGCCGCTGATCGGCGGTGCGTCCGTCATCGCCGGGTGGGCGTTACGTGAGCGTCGGGGAGCGTCGGTGCTGTTGCCTGATCTGTCCCTGGGCGCAGCCGGCGACCTGCCGCAGCCACGGTCCGACCTGCTGGTGTTCGCGGTCGCCGTCACGCTCGGCCTCGCACTGGCCACGCTGGCCAATCTGGTGCTGCGGGCGGTCGGTGAGAGCCGGCCCGGCCGTCGGTTCGTCGCGCTGTGGTCGGCGGCGGGCTGCGCGGCCCTGCTGACGAGCGGTGCGGTCGCTCTCGGGTCGGCGCTGGCGGGCGGCACCCCGCCGTCGCGGGCGGCGCTCTTCGCGCTGGTGGTCGAGTGGGTGTGGGCCTCGCTGCGTTGGGCGCTCGGGTGGGGTCTGCTCGCGGCGGCAGTGACGACCTGGCTCGCCCCACGGCGCCCGGCAGCCGACCTCGGCCCGGTGCTTCACCTGCGGGTCGCGGTGGCCAGTGGTCTGGCGTTCTCGACGCTGCTGGCCGGGATCGGGCTGGGCGCGCTCACGGCCGCCGTGTTCAGCCCTCGTTCGGGGCCTCCCGCGGCCATGCCGAGGCCCGCGGTCGCGGCCCCGGTACCGTCCGTGGAACCTTCCGATCCGCCGCTGCCGGTCAATCCGGTCGCCGACCGGGCGTTCTCGGGGCGTTGCGTGGAGTCGGATGTGGTGGTGTCGTACCAGGGCCTCGATGCCGCCGCGGGTGGGCGGTACGCGAGCGTCGCCGTCCTCAATCGCGGCCACGGGACGTGCGTGCTCAACGGCTTCCCCGACATCGCCTTCGCCGACCTGCTCGGGGACAACATCCGGGTGAAGCTCACCCACGGCGGGGACTGGCGCGGCCGGCGCGCCACGCCGGCGCCCGTTCGGCTGGACCCGGGGGAGGTGGCCCACGCCGAGCTCACCTGGCGCGCGGACGCGGGGGCCGAGGACCGCGAAGCGCGGACGATCCTGGTCGCCGCCTGGGCCGGCGCGAAGCGTGCGAGCTTCGGTGGGCTCTTCCAGGTGAAGAACGGCACCCAGGTCCGGGTGTCGCCGTGGCTCGCGAAGGCCTGATGCGCCCAGGCGGCCGATGAACAATCCTGTCCCGGCTGCCCGGCACGGGGACCGGCACCATGTGCCCCAGCCGGTCCGGCCCGCCCAGGCTCCCTTTCGGGAGCAAGCGCGACGTGTGGGACGGGTTCGGGGCCCGGGGCGCTGTCGGCGTCCCACGCTAGATTGCAGCCATGACCGACGACGCCGCCCGAGCAAGGCATGCGGAGCTGAGCGCGCAGATCTCCGATCACCGCTTCCGCTACTACCTGGAGGACGCGCCGGTGGTCTCCGACGCGGAGTTCGACGCCCTGATGCGGGAGCTGATCGAGATCGAGGACAGGCACCCCGACCTGCGGACGCCGGACAGTCCCACGCAGCAGGTGGGTGGCGCGCCGAGCGCCACCTTCTCCCCGGTCACCCACCTCGTGCCGTTGATGAGCCTCGACAACGTGTTCTCGCTCGAGGACCTGGACAAGTGGCTGGCCCGGGCCGAGGCGCTGGCGGGCGAGCCCGTGGCGGCGTCCGGTTACCTGTGCGAGTTGAAGATCGACGGCCTGGCCCTCGACCTCGTCTACCGGGACGGACGGCTCACCAGCGCGGCCACCCGCGGCGACGGGACGGTGGGGGAGGACGTGACCGCCAACGTCCGCACGATCCAGGCGATTCCCACCCGGCTCACCGGTACCGACGTGCCCGACGTGGTCGAGGTGCGTGGCGAGGTGTTCATGCGCGTCGAGGACTTCGCGACGCTCAACGAGGGACTGGTCGCGGCGGGCAAGGCGCCGTTCGCGAACCCGCGCAACTCCGCCGCCGGGTCGTTGCGGCAGAAGGATCCGAGGGTCACCGCCCAACGTCGCCTGCACTTCCTCGTCCACGGCATCGGGGAGTTCTCCGGGCCGGCTCCCGCCCGGCAGTCGCAGGGCTACGAGTTGCTCGGTGACTGGGGGCTGCCCACGTCCACCCACTACCGGATCTGCCACTCGATCGCCGAGGTGAAGGACTACATCGCCCACTACGGGGAGCACCGGCACGCGGTCGAGCACGAGATCGACGGGGTGGTGATCAAGGTCGACGACCGGCGACTGCAGGAGCAGCTCGGCCACACCTCTCGCGCGCCACGCTGGGCGATCGCCTACAAGTACCCGCCGGAGGAGGTGACCACCCGGCTGCTCGACATCAGGGTGAACGTCGGCCGTACGGGCCGGGTCACTCCCTACGCGGTGATGGAGCCGGTGTTCGTCTCGGGCTCGACGGTCGAGCAGGCCACCCTGCACAACGCCTCGGAGGTGCAGCGCAAGGGTGTCCTGATCGGCGACATGGTGGTGCTCCGCAAGGCGGGCGACGTCATCCCGGAGGTCCTCGGACCGGTGGTCGACCTGCGCGACGGCACCGAGCGCCCGTTCGTGATGCCGACCCACTGCCCGGCCTGCGGAGCGGAGCTGCGTCCGGAGAAGGAGGGGGACGCCGACATCCGATGCCCGAACCAGCGCTCCTGCCCCTCGCAGCTGCGGGAGCGGCTGTTCCACCTCGCGTCCCGGCAGGCGCTCGACATCGAGGTGCTCGGCTGGCAGTCGGCGGACGCGCTGCTCAGTGGCGGCCTGCTGGTCGACGAGGGGGACCTCTTCGACCTCACCGAGGAGAAGCTGGTCGGGGCGGGCGTCCTGACCACGAAGGATGGATCCCTCTCCGCCAACGGGCGCAAGCTGCTGGAGAACCTCGAGTCGGCGAAGTCCCGTCCGTTCACCCGGTTCCTGGTCGCGCTGTCGATCCGTCACGTCGGCAAGGGCGTCGCGCCCGACGTGGCTGCCGCCTTCGGGAGCATCGACGCCCTGGAGGCGGCCAGTGTCGAGGAGCTCGGCGCGGTGCCCGGCATCGGGCCCACCCTGGCGGCGGCGATCAGGGAGTGGTTCACGGTCGACTGGCATCGGGCGATCGTGGCGAAGTGGAAGGCGGCCGGCTGCAACCTCTCCGCACCGGACCCGGTGCTCGGGGACGAGGTCGCGCAGACCCTCGCGGGGCTCACCCTGGTCGTGACCGGATCCCTGCCCGGCTACACCAGGGACAGCATCACGGAAGCGATCGAGTCGCGCGGTGGCAAGGCGGCCGGTTCGGTCTCGTCGCGAACCAGTTATCTCGTGGCCGGCGAGGGGGGTGGCTCGAAACACGACAGGGCGGTGTCGCTGGGCGTCCCGATCCTGGACGCGGCGGGCTTCGAGGCACTGCTGGCCGGTGGCCCGACCGCGCTCGGCCCCGCCGGGTAGGGTGGTCGCGTGCCCGAAGGCCTGAACTCCGACCTCAATCTGAACGTGGGTGCCCCGCCGCGGGTACGACCGCAGATGGGCGAGTGGGGCCCGCTGGACGTGCCGACCACCCGCACGAAGCGGCGCATGCGCTGGTGGGTGATCCTCGCCGTGGTGGTCGTCACCGCCGTCCTCGTCGGGTACGGCTACTGGATCTACACGCTGGTCCGCTGAGCGGGCCCGAGCTCGGCCAGTCTCCGAGCCAGGTAGCGCTGCTCCGGGCCGGTGGGGGCGAGCCGGAGCGCCTCGCGGTAGTGCGTCGACGCCGCCTCGCGCCGTCCGGCCCTGCGGCACAGGTCGGCCTGCGCCGCAGGCAGCAGGTGGTGGCCGGCCAGTGCCGGCTCCCCCTCGAGGGCCCGCAGCGCGTCGAGGCCCGCCTGGGGTCCCTCGGTCATGGCGAGAGCGACGGCGCGGTTGAGAGCGACGACAGCGGTGCGCGGAAGTTCGTCGTAGAGGGCGAGGATCACCGGCCACCGCGTGTCCGCGGGGGCGGCTGCCTCCGCGTGAACGGCCTGGATCTCTGCCTGGACGCGGTACGGCCCCCGTTCTCCACTCCTCGCGCCGAGCAGGCCGATCGCCTCCCGGATCTCGCCCCTGTCCCAGCGGCTGCGATCCTGGTCCTCCAGCGGAACGAGCTCCCCGGATGCGTCGACCCTGGTGGCGGTGCGGGAGTGCTGGAGCAGCATCAGCGCCAGCAGCCCGATGGCCTCCGGATCCGGCAGCAGGCGAACCAGCAGACGGGCCAGCCGGATCGCCTCCAGGGTCAGGTCGGGCCGCTGCAGGTCGTCGCCGGCGCTGGCGACATAGCCCTCGTTGTGGATCAGGTAGAGCACGGCCAGGACGCCGTCCAGCCGTTCGGCGAGCAGGTCGGGGCCCGGGACCCGGTAGGGGATACCGGCCCGGGCGATCCTGGCCTTGGCCCGCACGATCCGCTGCGCCATCGTCGACTCGCTGACAAGGAAGGCCCGCGCGATCTCCGCTGTCGAGAGACCGCCCACCGTCCGCAGCGTCAGCGCGACCCGCGCGTCCAGCGGTAGGGCGGGGTGGGCGCAGGTGAAGATCAGCCGCAGCCGGTCGTCCCACTCCGGCCCTGCCACCGCGATCTGGGCCGGATCGTCGTCGCCGCGACGACGGGACCCGTCCATGATCGACCAGTCCTTCAACCTGCCCGCCTCGACGCTGCGCCGGCGCAGCCGGTCCAGCGCGAGGTTGCGCGCAGTGGTGGTCAGCCAGGCGCCGGGGTTGCGGGGGACGCCGTCGCGCGGCCAGGTCGCCACGGCCCGCTCGAAAGCGCCGGCCGCCGCGTCCTCGGCAAGGTCCCAGTCGGCGGTCGTCCGGATCAGCGACGCGACGACCCGGGACCATTCGCGCAGGTAGGCGTCCCGGACCGCCGCGTCGACGGCGGTGCTCAGAGCAGGACTCCCAGGGCCGGCTCGGACCTGCGGTGCCACTGCGGCGCCTCCCGCTCGGAGCGCGCGACGTGGTCCTGGTGAGGGTCGAGCGGCCACAGCGGGCTGAGCACGATCAGTCCGGCACGGGCCATCGGGTGCGCGGCGGCGATGTCGATCGCCTCGCCGAGCCGGGTCACCTGCAGCAGGTCGATGCCGGCGATCCAGGGCGTGGAGGGCTTCTCGGCGGACTGGTCGAGAAGCGTCCGGCCGCCGCGTGAGCGAACCAGGGTGGCGTCCTGCGGCGGGCGGAGCCGCCCGCCGAACAGGCGCACCCCGCGGTCGTCCATCTCCTGCACCCACGGTTCCACCTCGCCGGGGACGTCGGCGGCGGTCGGGTCGACGCAGACGAGCATCAGGTAGCGCCTGCCCACGACGGGTTGGGCCATGAAGCCGGCGGGCACGACGTGCGCGCCGTCCTCCGCAGGCAGGAACGGGCGCACCTCGGCGGTTCCGCTGCGCGCTGCGGGATGGCCGGCGGCGATCGCGACCGCGTCGTCCAGATCGGCGACCTCGATGATGTCGAAACCGCCGATCCACTCCTTCGCCTCGGTGAACGGTCCCTCGGTGAGGAGGGTCCTGCCGTCGCGGACCCGAACGGTGGTGGCGTCGGGAGCCGGTCGCAACCGCTCGCCGAACGCGTAGCCGCCGCGCTCGGTGACGTCGTCGACCCACTCGCCGATGTTGTCCTCAGCGGGGTCGTAGGGCTGGGGGTCCGCCCCGGCCGAGTAGAGCAGCACGTAGTCCACGGCGCTTCCTTTCTCTCTCCTGCACCACCGACGAACGGGTGGCCCCGGATTCGACAGTTTCCACGCTAGGCAGCCGCGGCGGTCGGGGGAACCCCGGCCGGCGCGCTCTCTGGGCGACGAACGGCGCGGTGCTAGATGGACCCGGCCATGAGGTTGGTGACGGCTAGAGCGCGAGCGCGGTGAGGTGGCGCAGCCGGGCGAGCTCGGACTTGAGGAACTCCGGGCCGCCCCGGCGGGCGAGGATGACGGTGGCCTCGTTGCGGAAGGGCGAGACGGCGATCAGGGTCTCGCCCCAGCCCGGGATCCAGCCGTCCGGGAGCTCGCCGTCCCTGGCCTCGGTGAGATCGCCCAGCGCGGCGATGCCGTCAGCGTCGAGGTCGGGGGCACGGTCGGTGCGGGAGAGCAGGGTGTTGCGCTCGCGGTCGACGAGCACGGCCCAGGTCACCCGGAACACCTGCGGCGCCTCCCTGGTGAGGATCTCCGCCGCCTGCTCCGGCTCCTCGATCATCGCGTTCAGCACGTCGACGTCGCCGAGCAGGCCCCAGCCCTCCGGGTAGTGGGACAGCCACACCACCTCGACGCCGGGAACCGACGTGCAGGCGGTGATCAGGGAGTCCGGCGCACTTCCACCGGGCAACTCCAGCATGAAGTCGTCGACGGCGTAGCCCTCGTACCGCTCGACGATCTCGACGGCGTTGATGTCGGCACCGACGGTGCCCATCGCCGTCGCGACCGCGCCGAGGGTGCCGGGACGGTCGGGGAGGACGACGCGCATCAGGAACACCCGCACAGTGTTGCGTACCGGTGTTACAACGGTGTCAAACCGTCCCGGTACAGTGAGTCCCCCGCGGGTGCAGGCCCGTGGTCGCTACAGGAGTTCGCCTTGGCCTTGACTGCCGCCGACGTGGCCCGACTCGGAGCTCTGGCCCGGATCCGGCTGACCGATGAAGAATTGGCGCATCTCGCACCGCAACTGGACGTGATCCTCGCGTCGGTGGCGAGCGTCGCCGAACTGGCGACGGCGGATGTTCCGCCGACCTCGCACGCGTTGCCGCTGGTCAACGTGTACCGCGCG
This sequence comes from Propionicimonas sp., assembly GCF_047606205.1. Classification (GTDB taxonomy): domain Bacteria; phylum Actinomycetota; class Actinomycetes; order Propionibacteriales; family Propionibacteriaceae; genus Propionicimonas. The sequence goes on from NZ_JASGES010000175.1 coordinate 9,286, forward strand.
GACGTGGTGACGCCGTCACTGCCCGCCGCCGACGTGCTGGCCGCCGCCCCGGCGGTCGAGGACGGACGCTTCCGCGTCCCGCGGATCCTGGGGGAGGAGTCGTGAGCGCCGCGGCAGGCGTGCTCAGGGCGACCGCGGCCGACCTGGCCGCGCTGGTCGCCTCCGGCGAGGTCAGTGCCCGGGAGGTCACGCAGGCGCATCTGGACCAGATCGGGGCGGTGGACGACTCGGTGCGGGCGTTCCTGCACGTCGCGGCCGAGCAGGCGCTCGCCGCGGCCGACGTGGTGGACGCGCGCAGGGCGGCCGGAGACAGCCTCGGGCCGCTGGCCGGGGTCCCGCTGGCCATGAAGGACATCTTCACGATGGTCGGGATGCCCACCACCTGTGGGTCGCGGATCCTGGAGGGCTGGATGCCTCCGTACAACTCCACGATCACCGAGAAGCTGGTGAACGCGGAGGTGGTCGTCCTCGGCAAGACCAACATGGACGAGTTCGCGATGGGCTCCTCCACCGAGAACTCCGGCTACTTCGTCACGCACAACCCGTGGGACACGACGAAGATCCCCGGTGGTTCCGGGGGCGGTTCGGCCGCGGCCCTGGCCGCGTTCGAGGCGCCGCTGGCGATCGGCACGGACACCGGCGGCTCGATCCGCCAGCCGGCGTCGGTCACCGGAACGGTCGGGGTCAAGCCGACCTACGGCGGCACCTCCCGCTACGGCGTGGTCGCGATGGCGTCCTCGCTGGACACCCCCGGCCCGTGCGCCCGTACCGTCCTGGACGCGGCGCTGCTGCACAGCGTGATCGCCGGCTGGGACCACCGGGACTCGACCTCGATCGACGCCCCGGTCCCCGACGTGGTCGGGGCCGCTCGCAGCGGGGACGTCGCGGGCCTGCGGATCGGCGTGGTGAAGGAGTTCGGCGGTGAGGGCTACCAGCCGGGGGTCGAACAGCGGTTCACCGAGTCGCTGGCGATCCTGGAGGGGCTCGGCGCGGAGATCGTCGAGGTCTCCTGCCCGCACTTCGAGTACGCACTGGCCGCCTACTACCTGATCATGCCGAGCGAGGTGTCCAGCAACCTGGCTCGCTTCGACGCGATGCGATACGGGCTCCGGGTGGGCGACGACGGCCTGCACAGCACGGAGGAGGTGATGAACCTCACCCGCGGGGCCGGCTTCGGAGCCGAGGCCAAGCGACGGATCATCATCGGCACCTACGCGCTGTCGTCGGGCTACTACGACGCCTACTACGGGTCGGCGCAGAAGGTGCGGACGCTGATCGCGCACGATTTCGACGCGGCTTTCGGCTCGGTCGACGTCCTGGTCTCGCCGACGACGCCGACGACGGCGTTCACGATCGGCGAACGCGCGGACGACCCGCTGGCGATGTACAAGGCGGATCTGTGCACGATCCCGTCCAACCTGGCCGGGAACTGCGCGGCGTCCTTCCCGTGCGGGCTCAGCCCGGACGACGGGCTGCCGGTGGGGTTCCAGGTGATGGCCCCCGCCCTGGCCGACGACCGGCTCTACCGGGTCGGCGCGGCGCTGGAACGGGAGCTGGTCTCGCGGTGGGGCGGTGGCCTGCTCGACCGCTTGGCCGACTCCGAGGCCGGGACGTACCTGAACGTGAGGAGTGGGCGATGACCGTCGGTGTGCTCGACTACGACGACGCGCTCGCCTCCTTCGACCCGGTGCTCGGGCTGGAGGTGCACGTCGAGCTGAACACGGCGTCCAAGATGTTCTGCGGCTGCGCGAACGCGTTCGGAGCCGAACCGAACACCCAGACCTGCCCGGTGTGCCTCGGCCTGCCGGGATCGCTGCCGGTGGTGAACGCGAAAGCCATCGAGTCGGCGATCCGGATCGGGCTGGCGCTGAACTGCTCGATCGCACCGTGGTGCCGCTTTGCCAGGAAGAACTACTTCTACCCCGACATGACGAAGGACTTCCAGACCTCGCAGTACGACGAGCCGATCGCGTTCGACGGCTGGGTCGAGGTGGAGGTGGACGGGGAGAGGTTCCGGATCGAGATCGAGCGTGCCCACATGGAGGAGGACGCGGGCAAGCTCGTCCACGCCGGGGGGGTGACCGGGCGGATCGGGGACGCGGAGTACTCGCTGGTCGACTACAACCGGGCCGGCACCCCGCTGATCGAGATCGTGACCAGGCCGATTCGCGGCACCGGGGCGAAGGCTCCGCAAGTGGCGAAGGCGTACGTCTCCTACCTGCGCGACCTGATGCTGAGCCTCGGCGTCTCGGACGTGCGAATGGAGCAGGGCTCGCTGCGGTGCGACGCGAACGTCTCGCTGATGCCGAAGGGCGCCACCGAGCTCGGCCTGCGCACGGAGACCAAGAACGTGAACTCGCTGCGGAGCGTCGAGCGCGCCTTGACCTACGAGATCCAGCGACAGGCGGCCGTGCTGGCCTCCGGCGGCAACGTCCACCAGGAGACGCGGCACTGGCACGAGGAGGGCTACACGACAGCGGGCCGCTCGAAGGAGCAGGCCGAGGACTACCGCTACTTCCCCGAGCCCGACCTGGTCCCGGTCGCGCCGAGCCCGGAGTGGGTGGAGGAGCTGCGGGGCACGCTGCCCGAGCAGCCGCAGCTGCGCAGGGCCCGGCTGCGCCAGGCGTGGGGATTCACCGACCTGGAACTGCAGGACGTGGTGAACGCCGGTGCGCTGGACCTGGTCGAGGCGACCGTGGCCGCCGGCGCGGGAGCGCAGTCGGCCCGGAAGTGGTGGACGACCGAGCTCGCCCGGCGCGCCAACGAGGCAGGTGTCGACCTGGCCGGGCTGGCGATCACCCCGGCGCAGGTCGCGCAGCTGCAGGCGCTGGTCGACGCCGGCACGGTGAACGACAAGCTCGCCCGCCAGGTGATCGAGGGCGTGCTGGCCGGGGAGGGCTCTCCCGCGGAGGTCGTCGCCGCGCGCGGTCTGGCTGTGGTCTCCGACGACGGCGCGCTCTCCGCGGCGGTGGACGCGGCGATCGCGGCGAACCCGGAGGTGGCGGACCGGATCCGTGACGGCAAGGTCCAGGCGGCCGGTGCCCTGATCGGCGCGGTGATGAAGGATATGCGCGGCCAGGCCGACGCCGGTCGCGTCCGCGAGCTCATCCTGGCGAAACTTGCCTGAGCAGCGGGACGGCCGACCGCCGGTCGAGCCGGAGTCGCCGGCAGAGCCTGTTGCGGGCCCCGGCGGGGTCTCGACCAGCTCGGCCGGCCGGGTGGTTGAGCCTGTCGAAGCCCGGGCTGACGACTCGAGCGGCCGGACGGGAGACCCTGCCAACCGTGGCGGTCGCGCCGTCGGCCACCGCTGGCTCCGGGTCCTCGCCGGCCTCGCCGTGACCGCCCACCTGGTGGCGCTCTATCTGCCCGGGAACCCGGACGGGAGCCTGGAGCTCCCGTGGCTACCGGGCGCTGACAAGGTGGTACATGTTCTGCTCTTCGCGGGTCCGGTCTACCTGCTCGGTCGTCTCACCCGGCGCGTCGGGTTGGTCGCCGGCCTGTTCGCCGTCCATGCTGTGGTGAGCGAGCTGGTCCAGTGGAGGTTCGTCCCGTACCGGGACGGTGACCCCTTCGACGCCCTGGCCGACCTGGTCGGGATCGGGCTCGCCGTCCTGTTGCTGAAGCGACGCCCCGGGAGGTGAGCCGTGCCGATTGACGACCTGTCGCCGGCTTACCCGGGACGGGCCGCGTGGGGCACGGCGGCGAGGCTGCGGGCCTGGCAGGTGGAGGCGCTGGCCCGCTACAACGAGCTCGGCCAGCGCGATTTCCTCGCCGTGGCCACCCCGGGAGCCGGCAAGACCACGTTCGCGCTGCGCGTGGCCACCGACCTGCTGGACGCGCGCACGATCGAGCAGGTCATCGTGGTGACGCCGACCGAGCACCTGAAGGTGCAGTGGGCGGACGCCGCCGCGAAGGTCGGCCTGCGGCTCGATCCCGGCCTGGGCGGGAGCAGGCGGGGCCGGTCCCGGCAGTACCAGGGGCAGGCGGTCACCTATGCCGGTGTCGCCGCCGCCACCTTCGCCTACGAGGCCCGGACGGCGAACGCGAGGACGCTGGTGATCTTCGACGAGGTCCACCATGCCGGGGATGCGCTGAGCTGGGGCGAGGCGGTGGGCCAGGCCTTCGCGCTGGCGACCCGGCGGCTCTCGCTGACCGGCACGCCGTTCCGCTCGGACGCCACCCCGATCCCGTTCGTGACCTATGTGGAGGAGGCGGACGGGATCCGCCGCTCGGTCGCGGACTACACCTACGGGTACGCGGAAGCGTTGCGGGACCACGTGGTGCGTCCGGTGGTCTTCCTCGCCTACGGCGGCGGCATGCGCTGGAAGACCCGGGCCGGGGACGAGCTGGCGGTCAACCTCGGCGAGCCACTGACCAAGGACGTCACGGCGCAGGCCTGGCGCACCGCGCTCGACCCGGAGGGGGACTGGATCCCCGCCGTCCTGGCGAGCGCGGACCGGCGGCTGACCGAGGTGCGAGAGGCGGTGCCGGACGCCGGCGGGCTCGTGATCGCGACGGACCAGAC
>NZ_JASGES010000176.1:0-3271 GCF_047606205.1 Propionicimonas sp.
CCAGGGCCGCCGGAGCGGTGCCCGACCGCAGCCGCGCCTCCTGCCCCCCGCCGAAGCCGACCGGGACCAGCCGTGTCCCACGTCGCACCACCAGCGCGCCGATCCCGACCGGACCGCCCAGCTTGTGCGCAGATGTGCTGATCAGGTCGAGGCCGCTCGCCGCGAAGTCCACCTCCAGGTGCCCGAACGCCTGTACGGCGTCGCTGTGCGCGAGGGCGCCGGCCCGATGGGCGAGGTCCGCCACCGCCGAGACCGGCTGCACGGCGCCGGTCTCGTTGTTCACCCACATCACCGAGACCAGCGCCGTCCGCGGGCCGACCAGGGACGCCGACGCGGCCAGGTCCAGGTGGCCGTTCGGGTCGACCGGGAGCACCACGACGCCGGCCCTGCGATCGCGGACGGCGGCGACGGCGGGGTGCTCGACGGCGGAGACCGCCAGCTGTGACCGTTCCTCGACCGCCACGCCCAGCAGGGCGAGGTTGTCGGCCTCGGTGCCGCCGGAGGTGAAGACGACCTCCGTCGGGTGCGCGCCGAGGTCGGCGGCCAGGGACTCCCTGGCGTCCTCGAGCGCACGCCGGGCCGCGCGTCCGGCCGCGTGCAACGAGCTGGGATTACCCGGCGTGCCCAGGAGTTCGAGCATCGCCGCGGCGGCCTCGGGCACCACGGGGCTCGACGCGGCGTGGTCGAAGTAGGTGCGCGTGGCCATCCGTCCGGCTCTCGTCCATGACCCTGAAACGTTTCCCCGAACGGTGGGTCGACGCCGGGGACAGTGCGAAGGTTAGGCCAAACTATGCTGAGCCGAGTGCCAGAGGGGAGCATCTTTGTGACGCCCACATCCGTAGCGGCGTCCGAGCAGGGGGCCACGACGCTGACGGACGCCGTCCTCGGAGCGCGCGTGCGCGACGGTGGCACCACCTTCTCGCTCTGGGCCCCACGGGCCAGCCGGATCGAACTGGTGCTGGTCGATGAGCACCGTCGGCAGACGAACCACGACCTCGCGGCGACCGGAGCGGGGGTCTGGAGCCTGCATCTGCCCGGCATCGGGGACGGCCAGCGCTACGGCTACCGCGTCCACGGCGCCTGGGCTCCGGAGAAGGGCGAGCGGTTCAACCCCGCCAAGCTGCTGCTGGACCCCTACGCCCGGGCGATCACCGGCGGCGTCGACTACTCCGGCCCGATCGCCGACCACACGCCCGAGTCGAACTTCCTGCCCGACCTGACCGACTCCTTCGCCGCCGTGCCGCTGAGCGTCGTCGTGGCCGACTCCCCGCCGCCGGCCCCCCTGCCCCGGCCGGTCCCGCTGGCGGAGATGGTGATCTACGAGACGCACCTGCGCGGCTACACCCGACAGCACCCTGCCGTCCCCGAGCACCTCCGCGGCACCTACGCGGGCATGGCCTACCCGGCCGTCGTGCAGCACCTCGTCGACCTCGGCGTGAACGCCGTCGAGTTCCTGCCCGTGCACCATTTCGTCTCCGAGCCGTTCATCGTCGGCAGGGGGCTCACCAACTACTGGGGGTACAACAGCCTGGGCTTCTTCGCCCCGCACGGGCCCTACGCCTCCTCCGACGCCGGCACCCTGGGCGGCCAGGTCACCGAGTTCAAGGAGATGGTGTCGGCGCTGCACTCCGCGGGCATCGCGGTGATCCTCGACGTCGTGTACAACCACACCGGCGAGGGCGGTCACGAAGGGCCGACGCTGAGCTTCCGCGGGATCGACCACGACGCCTACTACCGGCTCACCGACGACAAGCGCAACGACTACGACGTCAGTGGCTGCGGCAACGCCGTGGACACCTCCAACCCCGGCGTGCTGAAGCTGGTGCTCGACTCGCTGCGCTACTGGGCCGCCGACATGGGCGTGGACGGGTTCCGGTTCGACCTCGCCACCACGCTGATCCGCGACCACGCCCACCACGTCGACCAGAACCACGAGTTCAAGCGGCTGGTGGCCGCTGATCCCGTCCTGGCCGGAAAGGTGATGATCGCCGAGCCGTGGGACATGGGTCCCTACGGCTACCAGGTCGGGCGCTGGGGGCAGGACTGGGCGGAGTGGAACGACCGGTTCCGCGGCTTCGCCCGCGACTTCTGGCGTGGCGCGATCGGCGGCGTGCAGGAGCTCGCCACGCGCCTGTCCGGGTCCTCGGACATCTTCGACCACGGCGGCCGGCCGGCCACGTCGTCGGTGAACTTCGTGACCGCGCACGACGGCTTCACGATGCGAGACATCGTCACCTACGACCTCAAGCACAACGAGGCCAACGCCGAACGCAACCGCGACGGCGCCGACGACAACCGGTCGTGGAACCACGGCTACGAGGGCGAGACCGACGACGGCTCGATCGTCGCGGCCCGGCAGCGCACCACCCGGAACCTGATGGCCACGCTCCTACTCAGTGCAGGGGTGCCGATGATCCTCGCCGGCGACGAGCTCGGCCGCACCCAGGGCGGCAACAACAACGCCTACTGCCAGGACTCCCCCGTTTCGTGGGTGAACTGGCTGGCCGAGGAGGAGTGGGTCGGCCAGGAGGAACTCACCCGCACCCTGCTGAAGCTGCGTGCCGAACACCCCCTGCTGCGCAGCGACCGCTGGCGCTACCACGGCGAGGTCACCGACGACAACGGCCACGGCCTCGGCCGATCTCCGGTGGCCTGGTTCGCCGAGTCCGGCACCGAGATGACCACCGACGCCTGGCACGACATGGGGCGACGCACTCTCGGCATGTACCTGTCCGACCGCACCGAGGCGCTGCTGATCTACTTCCACGCCGGCTGGGACCCGGTCGAGATCTCGCTTCCCGGCGCACCGTGGGCGCAGGGCTACCACCTCCTCGCCCACACCGGCGTCCCCGGAGAGCTGCCCCGCCGACCGGTCGCCCCGGGACGAACGGTGACGATGCCGGCCCGGACCGTGGTCGTCCTCGCCGCAGACGTCCGCACCGGGGCCGAACTGGTGCCCGCCTCGCCGGCCACCCCCAGCGAGGACGTCACCGACTGAGCCTGACGGCGACCCGGATCGCGGTGCCCGTCGGCCCCGGGCGGCGGCGAATCCCACATTCGTCGCGCCCGCCGCGGCCTGCGGGTCCACGCAATCCCACATCCACGAAAGACCCGGTCGGTCGCCGCGGGTCCCCACCTCCCGCTCGACGAAGGCAGCCGCTAGGTTGAACTCGTGAGCGCAACCGCAAACCCGTCCCGCAGGAGCCCGCAGCGGGCGGCGGCCCGCCCGGTCGCGACGGCCCGGACGACGCCGCCCGCGCCCGCTGTGGAG
>NZ_JASGES010000177.1:0-4393 GCF_047606205.1 Propionicimonas sp.
GGCGGACGCGCCCGCCGACCCGTTCGCCGACGACGCCCCCGCCGGCGTCTCGGGCGAGGTGTGGGGCCGGTGGCGCGAGCGGCTGGCCCGGCACCTGGCCGAGCACGGCCACACGCTCTACAACCTCGACTTCGCCAACCCCGTGCCTGCCGACGACCCGGCGCCGGTGCTCGGCGCGCTGCGCTACGACCTCACCGACGACGCCCCCGACCCGCACCGCCGGCAGCAGCGCGCGGCGGCGGCGAGGGAGGACGCCACGGCCGCGCTGCTGATCCGGCTGCAGGGCTGGCGGGCGGAGCGGGTGCGCTCCCTGCTGACCAGGGCCCAGCACACCGGACCCCTGCGGGAGGACGCGCTGGCGGCGATGGGACTGTTCGTGGCGCCCGCGCGCCGGTTGCTGCGAGCGCTCGGGAACCGGCTGGTCGCCGCGGACGCGATCACCGAGCCGATGGACGTCTGCTGGCTCACCGTCGAGGAGGCGCGCGGACTGGCTGCGTCCCTGGACCGGGGCGATGACCTGCCGCGCGACCTGCGCGACCGGGTCGCCGCGCGCCAGGCGGTGGCCCGCGGAGAGCGCCTGGCCACGCCGCCGCAGTACCTGCCCAAGAACCGCACGATGGACGCCTTCGAGTGGATGTACCCGGCCAGGGCGGGCGGTCCGGTCGGTGGGGTGCTGACCGGCACGGCCGGCAGTGGAGGGTGGTCACGGCGCCGGCGCGCGTCCTGTCCGGCCCGGACGATTTCGCGTCCTTCCAGCCCGGCGAGGTGCTGGTCGCGTCCATCACGACCCCGGCGTACACACCGCTGTTCGCCATGGCGGCGGGCGTGGTCACTGACATCGGCGGGGTGCTCAGCCACGGCTCGATCGTGGCCCGCGAGTACGGCATCCCCGCCGTCCTGGGGACGGGCAGCGCCACCCGCGACATCCGTACCGGCGAGGAGATCACCGTGGATGGATCGGCCGGCACGGTGCGCCTGCCCGGTGCGACCCGGGCCGTGGACGAGCCGGCGGGCAAGCGGCCCTGGCTGCTGGTTGCCGGCGGCGTCGCGCTGCTCGTCGCCCTCGTCGGCCACCGCTGGTACCGCGGGCGCCGACGGCGCTGAGGCCGCGGTAGCCCGCCGTCATCGAGGCCACGGCTCGCGTCCAGGGCCCTTGTCCGGACGGTGGCCTTCGACGCGGACGGCGGCTCTCGTGCGCGGACGGTGGCCTCGCCCGGAATCGCGTGCCTGCCGGGCTACTTGGCGCCCGGCTTCGTCCCCTTGCAGAGCTTGGGACTGTCGCTGTGGCCGAATCGGTAGTCGTACTGCTTTCCGCCCGCGCTGACCACGACCTGCATGCCCTCCACCAGCGCCTGGGTGTACATCTTTCCCGGCTGGGCGCAGCCCAGCGCTCCGCTGTTCCAGGTGACCGAGCGCGCGCTCACGACCTGCACGTCGTCGGTGGGGACGCCGCGGTTCTCGAGGTCGGCGAGGATCGCCGTCCAGCGGGCGGCGGGGACCGCGTTGCCCGCCGACGATCCCGGGGACGCACTGGCCGGGGTGCCGGGAGAGGCCGGTGGGGGAGCGGCCGGGGTGGGAGAGTTCATCGGGATACCTCCGGACGAGCACCCGGACAGCAGGACCACCAGCACCGCCGCCGCTGCCGCTCGCCTCATGTCGTCCTCCTGGGTCCCTTCCAGCTTAGGCGCGGTGGCCTCCGGGACGCGTCGGCGGCGTGGAGACGACCGGCCCGGGCGGTCACAGGGGGGAACGAACCGCGAGCGGTGGACCGGCCGCCGGGCCGGCGGCCCAGCCCGGCCAGCGGGCCTCAGTCGGTTGCCGACCGGGCGATCCGCTCGAGCTTCGCGACGTGGTCGCGCCAGGCGGCCGCGTCCCAGGTGGGCAGGTTGCTCACCTCGGCGCGCAGGCCGGCCGCGCCGTCGATCGATTCCCTGGCGAGGTCGGCGTGCCCGGCGTGCCGGTGCGTCTCGGCGATCATGTGCACGAGGATGTGGTGCAGCGTCACGGTCCGCCACTCCGGTGGCCACCACGGGACGCTGCCCTCGGCGTCCAGTCCGAGTGCCTCGATGGTGGAGTCGGAGGTCGCGCACGCCGCCCGGTAGCCGGCGACCACGCTCTCGATCGACTCCTCCGCGGTCGCGTAGAGGTCGCGGTGGGGATCGTCGTCGTCCTCGGAGAGTACCCAGGCCGGAACGTCGTCGGGGACGCGGTCGAAGGTGATCCCGAAGTACCCGTACTCGCACGAGGTCAGGTGCTTGACCAGGCCGAGCAGGTTGGTGCCGGTCGGGGTCACCGGACGCCGCGCGTCGTACGGCGACAGCCCGTCCAGCTTCCAGACCAGGGCGTCGCGGCCGCGCTGCAGAGAGTTGACCAGGCTGAGCTTCTCGTCCATGTCGGCCACCCTGCCAGCCCACGCCGACACCGGGAAGCCCCGGGATGCTGCTGATCTCCCCACTGGTCATCGTCGACTTCGCACTTCGTCCGGCTTCTCGCTACCCGCTAACGAAGGCGTTGGGTGCATTGGCTGTCACTTCCGAGTTCGGTGGTGAAGCCGTGGGTGTCCCAGTGTGCCGTGACGCAGCGGGTGGTCCAGTAGAAGGTCCAGGTGAATCGCTGGAGAGCGACGTGGCTGTCGCTGTAGCCGTCGTTGGTGGGGGTGCGGTTGGTTTTCCAGAAGGCTTCGAGCTTGGGCCCCCAGGTCTGCTGGTCGCGCGTGTAGTCGCCGACCGTGGTGCCGGCGAACATCGCTTCGAGCTGCCGGGCACCGGACGCTTGGATCGTGTCGGCACCGCCGATCGAGATACCGAGGGCGAGCCCGACGGTGACGGCGATGGTGACGGCGAGCTTCGCGAGCCTGCGGCCGTCGAGTTGCCTGCTGGTGATGGCGTCGCGGATGAGCAGGGCTGTGGTGGCGAGGCCGGCCCCGAGCAAGGCGCCCAGGGTGTTGGCTGCGATGTCGGCGAGGTCGTTGGCTCCGACGCCGAGGAGAGGCTGGATGATCTCGATGACCAGCGAGAGCAGGGCGGCGGCACCGGTGACCCGGAAGGGCGCTTTCCACAGCAAGGTTGCGAACAGCCCGAGGGGAAGGAACAGGGCGATATTGAGAGCGGTGTCCGTACCGAGTTGGCCGGAGATCAGCCGGTCCAGGGGCCACTGGGTGAGGCATTCCCAGCACGCAGCATTGGGCGGATCCCGCAAGAGCGTGACCTGGACGATTCCGCCCAGCGACACGGTGGCCAGAAGGAAGAGCAGTCGTCGGTGCACGGTGCCCAGGCGGCGGCGAAGGGCCGTGGTGAGACCGATGGCGACGACCAGGATGATCGCCCCGTTGATGGCCAGGTTCGGAGTCAGGAAGATACTGAAGTAGTTGCTCATGCGTTGGCGCAGTTCGTTGCGACGTCGTCGCGTAGGGGCTCGAGGTCGCCGGTGGCGACTCCCTTTTGGATGCCGGTGAAGAGGGTGTGGCCGTTGTCGTCGATGTCGTGCTGCCAGGTCACGAGGAAGGCGTCAGACCCAGGGGAGGGCATGACGGCAGCCTAACCTCCATCCTGTGGGGGCTTGGAGCTCGTGGTGGGGATGCTCGGTGGTCGGTGGTGTGTCGCGCACTGGACGGTTCTGGGTGTTCATCGGTTCCGCTGGGTCGCTCAGGTGACGCATTGGTGGGCTGCCTTGAGCGCCTGTGTCCCGTACGGTGCTGGGCCGCCGTCCCACGTGCTGGGGGAGGTGATCTCGGCCAGGTGCAGGGCGTAGGAGACTTCGTCGCCGGTCCTGGTGACACCGGTCTCCCATGCCAGCCACACCGTGATCTGGCCAGATGACAGCTTGGTGGCGATCACGCGGTAGCTCAGACCGGCTGCCACCGCAGCGCTCTGCACCACGCCGGTCTCGGGGTCGACCGGCAGCGGACCCGGGCTCTCGATGGCCGATCTCACATGAGCGCCGTCGCACGAGTCACAGGAATCGACGTCACCCCCGATTCGCTCCCCGCCGCCCGGGCGACCCTGCCAAACCTGACCGCCATCCGTGAACTCCTCAGCCGAGAGTTCTCGCCTCGCGGGCGGCCGCGCGGCTGCCCGCGGCGTCGCCCAGCCGCCAGCGCAGCCCGACCAGCGCCTCGAGGGATGCGGCGAGTTCCGGGCGCAGCGAGGGGTCCACCGCGGCGAGCGGACGCAGCACGTCCGCCAGCCACTCCCGGGCCGCGGCGACCCGGGCCGGATCGTCCCCTGCAGCGCGCACCGCGTCCCTGGCCCGGTCGAGCTCCACCGCGGCAGCGAGGGCCACGTCGGGGTCGACGGCGGGACGGTGCTCCTGCGCCAGCAGCCGGCGGCGTGCCTCGGCCGCCGCGCGCGACGCCTCCTCCTCGCGTGCCGACCGTGCGGCTGCCCGCTCCGCC
>NZ_JASGES010000178.1:0-8008 GCF_047606205.1 Propionicimonas sp.
AAGTAGCTCGGCAAGGCACTCCTGGCCGAAGGGGACCCTGCGGCGCGAACCGGCCCGGTTCGCGCCGCAGGGTCCCGTTTCGATCGGGTCCTCAGGCCACCGGCCAGTTCTCGCCCTCGGGGAGCAGGCCGGTGATCACGTAGATCACCCGGGACGCCATCAGCACCGCGTGGTCGGCGATCCGCTCGTAGTAGCGACCGAGCAGTGCGACGTCCACCGCCGCCTCGACCCCGTAGCCCCAGTCCTTGCCGAGCATCACCCGGAACTGGCTCTTGCGCAGCTCGTCCATCTCCTCGTCGCTCTCGGCGAGCTTGCCCGCGTCGTGGGCGTTGCGCTCGCGCAGCGAACGACCCGCGGTCTGCACCATCTCCTCCGCGACCCGGGCCATCAACGTGAAGTTCGGCACCAGGCCGTCCGGCACGGCGTGGTCCGGGTAACGCAGGCGGGCGATCTTCGCGACGTGCGCGGCGAGGTCGCCCATCCGGGCAAGGTCCGCCACCATGCGCAGTGCGGCGACGACCGTGCGCAGCTCGCCGGCGACCGGCGCCTGCCGGGCGAGCAGCGAGAAGCAGCGTGCCTCGAGTTCGTCGTGCAGCCGGTCGATCGCCGCGTCCTCGCCGATCACGCGCTCCGCGATGGCGAGATCGGCCCCGAGCAGCGCCGCGGTGGCGTCGCGGACGGCCACCTGCACGGCCTCGCTCATCGCCACCAGGTCGGTGACCACACTTTCCAGACTCTCGTGGTAGTTGTCGCGCATCCTGCTTCTTCCGTGTCCGTCGGCAGCGCCGTCCATCAGGTGACGGCGCCATTGTCCCGCGGACAGGCTAGAGGGGCCCCCGCCGCGCCAGCGGGACGCGTCCCGAACACGAGGTGAACACTCGGTGAACCTTCGGCCAAACGCTCCGCAGGGGGCCCGATCGGGACGGGTGGAGCCGTCGCAGGTGTCTAGACTCCCAGCCATGACGCCCTACGCCCTGGCCCTGCTGGGTCTGGTGTTCGGCGCAGGTCTGGGAGCGCTCGCCGTGTGGCTGGGCATTCGGCACGCCACCGCGGAGGCGGCCAGCCAGATCGTCTCCCGGCAGCACCTCGGCGAGATCATCGCCCCGCTGCACGCCGCCGTCGCCGTCGTCACCGACGGGGACGTCGTGATCGCCGCCTCGACGTTCGCGAAGGCCTGTGGGCTCGTCCGCGGCTCCAGTCTCGGGCCGAGCGACGTCGTCGCGATGCTGACCGAGTCCCGCGCCGCCGGACGCGCGGTCGAGCGCGACCTGCGCCTGCCCCCGGGTCCGGCCAGCCCGGCCGTCCAGCTGGCGGTCCGGGTGGTGCCGATCAGCAACGGGTCGACGGTGGTGGTCGGCGAGGACCGGTCGGCCGACCTGCGGTTCAGCGAGACCCGGCGTGACTTCGTGGCCAACATCACCCATGAGCTGAAGACCCCGATCGGTGCGATCACCCTGCTCGCCGAGGCGGCGGACGCTGCCGCCGGCGACCCCGACGCCGTGCACACCTTCCTCGGCAAGCTGTCGAAGGAGACGAGCCGGCTGAACGAGCTGGTCTCCCAGATCATCGCGCTGTCCCGGCTCCAGGCGGAGAACCCGATGCTGGCCGCCCACGAGGTCGACGTCACCGAGGTGCTGGAGGCGTCCGTCGCCCGCTGCAGGGCGATCGCCGAAGCCGGGGAGATCATGCTCTCGATGAACGTGCAGGCCGGCCTCAGGGTGGTCGGGGACGCCGACGAGCTCGAGACCGCCGTCACGAACCTCGTGCAGAACGCCGTCGCCTACTCCGAGCCGGGAGCACGCGTGGCGGTCAGCAGCCGGGCGGTCGGAGGGCAGGTGGAGATCCGCGTGTCCGACAACGGGATCGGCATCAGCGGCGCCGACCAGGCGCGCATCTTCGAGCGGTTCTACCGGGTCGACGCCGACCGCAGCCGCGCGAGCGGGGGAACCGGGCTGGGGCTGTCCATCGTCAAGCACGTCGCGCAGGCGCACGGCGGCGAGGTGGCGGTGTGGAGCCGGCTCGGGCAGGGATCGACGTTCACCCTCCGGTTGCCGGAGAGCCAGGAAGGAGCCCGCGTGTGACCAGGGTGCTGATCATCGAGGACGAGGAGACCTACCGGGAGACCCTCGGCTTCCTCCTGCAGAAGGAGGGGTTCGACGTGGGCCTCGCCGCGGACGGGGCGTCCGGGCTGGCCGCCTACGACCGGCAGGGCGCCGACATCGTCCTGCTCGACCTGATGATGCCCGGCCTGTCCGGTACGGAGGTGTGCCGCCAGTTGCGCGCCCGCGGCAGCGTCCCGATCATCATGGTGACCGCCAGGGACACCGAGATCGACAAGGTGGTCGGCCTGGAGCTGGGCGCCGACGACTACGTCACCAAGCCGTTCAGCCATCGGGAGCTGGTCGCCCGGATTCGCGCGGTGCTGCGCCGCGGTGCCGACGTCGAGCTCGTGCAGGACGTGGTCGAGGCCGGCGGCGTCCGGATGGACGTGGAGCGGCACGAGACGACCGTCCGTGGACGGCCTGTGCAGTTGGCCCTGAAGGAGTTCGAACTGCTGGAGCTGCTGCTGCGCAACTCCGGCCGCGTCCTCACCCGCGGGCAGCTGATCGACCGCGTCTGGGGACCCGACTACGTCGGTGACACCAAGACCCTCGACGTCCACGTCAAGCGGCTGCGCGCGAAGCTCGAGGAGGATCCGGCCAACCCGGTGCTCCTGGTCACCGTCCGCGGCCTCGGCTACAAGTTCAACGTCTGAGCCGCCCCGGGTCTCGCGGGTGGGAGCGGTTCCCGGGCCGTGCGTCGCGGCAGTTATGGTTGCTCCTCGTGACAGATATCACCGTCTTCTCTGGCCACGCCCATCGCGAATTCGCCGAGGAGATGTGCGACATCCTCGGAGTCGAGCTGTCCGCGTCCCGGCTCTCCCGCTTCTCCAATGACTGCCTGCAGGTCCAGCTGCGCGCCAACTGCCGTCAGCGTGACGTGTACATCGTGCAGCCGCTGGTGCCGCCCACGCAGGAGAACCTGATGGAGCTGCTGATGATGGCCGACGCGGCGCGTGGCGCCTCCGCCGCCAGCGTGACCGTGGTCATGCCGCACTACGCGTACGCGCGCTCGGACAAGAAGGACGCCCCCCGGATCAGCATCGGCGGGCGGCTGGTCGCCGACCTGATCGCGACCGCCGGCGCGAACCGCGTCCTGACCATGGCGCTGCACGCTCAGCAGGTGCACGGCTTCTTCTCGATGCCGGTCGACCATCTCACCGCACTCCCGGTGCTGGCTCGCCACTTCCGGTCCAGGGACCTGCGCAACACCGTGGTCGTCTCGCCCGACTTCGGCAACGCCAAGGAGGCCAACCAGTTCGCCCGCATGCTCGGCGTGGGCATGGCGGCCGGCTCGAAACGCCGCCAGGCGGACGACAAGGTCGTGATCGACGCGATCGTCGGCAAGGTGGGCGGCAAGGACGTGATCATCCTCGATGACGAGATCGCCACCGCGGGGTCGGTCGTCGAGCTGATCGAGACGGTCCGGCGCTATCACGTGAACTCGATCTCGGTCGCGACCACCCACGGCCTGTTCTCGGGCAAGGCGGTCGAGCGGCTGAACGCCGTCCCCGACATCGTCGAGATCGTCTCGACCAACACCGTGCCCGGCCCGCAGGGACTGGACCGGCTGACGACCGTCTCGGTGGCGCCGCTGTTCGCGGAGGCCGTGCGCAGGATCAACTGCGGCGAGAGCGTGTCGGGCCTGTTCTCCGACGAGGACACCTACGGCGAGTAGCGCACCGTCCCCCTGACCCGGCTCCCGCGGAGTCGGCGCCCCGCCGCGCGCTCCTGTCCGCCGGCCCTTCATCCTGCCTTCTCCCGGCGTCCCGCGTTCTCCTTGCTCCCGAAAGGCGGGCTTGCTCCCCGAATTCCGGGAGCAAGCCCGCCTTTCGGGAGCAAGGGCGTCAGCGGAGGCGGCAGGGAAGCGGCGGCGCCGGGGTTTTCCCACACGAAGGCAGGGATGGGGTCTTGACAACCCCAATCAAAACAAGATAAAACAATCCATAGCAACACTGGCGTTGGTGGGAAGGGTTGGGAATGTACGCGGAGGAGCGACATCGCACGATCGTGAACCTCGCCCTCCGGCACGACCGGGTGTCGGTGGCAGATCTCGCCTCACGATTCGACGTCACCACGGAGACGATCCGGCGCGACCTCGACGTCCTCGACAAGCGCGGCATCCTCCGCCGCGTCCACGGAGGTGCGGTGGTGGCCGAGAACGTCGCCCTCGTCGAGACGGCGCTCACCGAGCGCGAGCCCGCCTTCGTCGCCCAGAAGAGCCGGATCGCCGAGGCGGCGCTGGCCTACCTGCCGACGGCCGGGTCGACCGCGATCCTGGACGCCGGCACCACGATCGGCCGGCTCGCCGCGGCCGTTCCTCCCGGCAGCCTCGGCACGGTGATCACCAACTCGGTCCCCGTCGCCGCCCAGCTCGCGGTCAGCAGTGGTGGCACCCAGGTGCACCTGCTGGGCGGCCGCGTCCGCGGAATCACCCAGGCGACGGTCGGCGGCGAGGCCGTGGCCGCACTCGGCCGGCTGCGCTGCGACGTCGCGTTCGTCGGCACCAACGGTGTCTCGGTCGGCCACGGCTTCTCCACCCCGGACCCGGACGAGGCCGCGGTCAAGGAGGCCATGGTCGCGGCCGCACGGCGCGTGGTCGTCCTGGCCGACAGCTCCAAGGTCGGCGTCGAACTCCTGGTCACGTTCGCCCCCCTCGGCGCCGTCGACGTCCTGATCACCGACGACGGCGTCTCCGCCCACGATCGCGCCGAGCTCGTCGGCGCGGGAATCGAGGTCGTGATCGCATGATCGTCACGCTCACCGCCAACCCGTCCCTCGACCGCACCGCCACCCTCGACCGCCCGCTCACCCGCGGCGACGTGCACCGGGTCAGTTCGGTCACCGTCGAGCCCGGCGGCAAGGGAATCAATGTCGCCCGGGTGGTCCACTACGCCGGTCACCCGGTCCGGGCGGTCCTCCCCGCGGCCTCCGACGACCAGATCCTGCACGGGCTGGACGCGTTGCGGGTGCCCTATCGCAGCGTGCCCCTCGCCGAGTCGGTGCGCACGAACCTGACGCTGACGGAGCCGGACGGCACGACGACCAAGATCAACGAGCCCGGTCCCAGCCTCACCGATGACGTCGTCGAACGACTCGCCCGCCTGCTCGTGCTCGAGTCCGAGCGTGCCGACTGGGTGGTGCTGTCCGGCTCCCTGCCGCCGGGGGTGCCGGCGGACTGGTACGCCGACCTGGTCCGCGCGCTGCGGCCGTGGGGCTGCCGGATCGCCGTCGACACCTCGGACGCGCCGTTGCTCGCCCTCGCCGCCCAGTTCCCGGACGCGGCCCCCGACCTGCTCAAGCCCAACTCCGAGGAGCTCGCCCAGCTCACCGGCTCGGACGCTGACGGCCTGGAACGCTCCACGGCGGCCGGCGACCCCGGCCCGTGCGTCGAGGCCGCGCGGTCGCTGGTCGAGCGCGGCGTCGGCGCGGTGATGGCCACTCTCGGGGGTGCGGGCGCCGTGCTCGTCACTCCCGAAGGCGCCTGGCACGCCTCGCCGCCCCCGGTCACCGTCCGCAGCACGGTGGGAGCGGGCGACTCCTCGGTCGCCGGTTACGTCCTCGCCCACACCAGGGAGCTCGCCGCCCCCGATCGGCTCCGGCTCGCCGTCGCCTACGGCTCGGCCGCCGCCTCGCTGGCCGGCACCGCGCTGCCGCAGCCCGACCAGCTCAACACCTCCGCCGTCACCGTCACATCCGTCCACTGACCACGTCCGTACCGCACAGAAGAGGAACACCGTTGTCCGAACCGCTCATCACCCCCGACCTCGTCCTGCTGGACGCGGACCTCGGGGCAACCAAGACCGACGTCATCACCAGTCTCGCCGCCCTCGTGGCGAAGTCCGGCAGGGCGGAGGAGGCCGGCCTCGCCGCCGATGCCCTCGCCCGGGAGGAGAAGGCCGTCACCGGCCTCGGCGGCGGGATCGCGATCCCGCACTGCCGCTCCGCCGCAGTGAACACCAACACGCTCGCGTTCGCCCGGCTCCAGCCCAAGGTCGACTTCGGCGCGGCCGACGGCCCTGCCGACATCTGCTTCATGATCGCCGCCTCCGAGGGCTCCGACGACGCGCACCTCACCCTGCTGGCGATGCTCGCCCGCTCGCTGATGCGCCAGGAGTTCCTGGACGGCCTGCGCGGCGCGTCCAGCCCGGCGGAGATCGTCGCGCTGGTCAACCAGGCCACTGGCGCCGACTCCCCGGCCGAACCGGCCACGGCCGGCCCGGTCGCCGCGGCATCCGCTCCCGTTCCCGGCGACGCACCCAAGAAGCTGATCGTCGCCGTCACGGCCTGCCCCACCGGCATCGCCCACACGTTCATGGCCGCTGACGGCCTCGAACAGGCCGGCACGGCGGCCGGCGTCGAGCTGGTCGTCGAGCCGCAGGGCTCGGGCAAGGTGGAATGGCTCGACCCGGCCGTCATCGCCAGGGCGGACGCGGCGATCTTCGCCACCGACGTCCCCGTCCGGGACAAGGAGCGGTTCGCCGGGCTGCCGGTGATCGAGTCCGGCGTCAAGCGGGCCATCAACGAGCCGGGGAAGATGGTGGCCGAGGCGCTGGCCGCGGCCGCCGATCCGAACGCGCCCAGGGTGGCCGCGGCCTCCGGTGGCGCCGGAGCCGCCTCGTCCGCGGCGGGAGCGTCCCAGCTGAGCGTGGGCAGGCGGGTCCAGCAGGCGCTGATGACCGGCGTCTCGTACATGATCCCGTTCGTGGCCGCCGGCGGCCTCCTGATCGCGCTGGGCTTCCTGTTCGGCGGGTACGACATCGCCCTGGCTCCCAAGGACTGCGCTGCGATCACCTGGGTGGATGCCGACACCTGCGGTCAGGCGTCCTCGATGGCAGCCCTCGTCCTCGCCCACAACTCGCTGGGCAGCATGCCCGCGGGCTTCGCGCTCTACCTCGGCGCGATGCTCTTCACGATCGGCGGCGCGGCATTCGGCTTCCTGATCCCGGCGCTGAGCGGCTACATCGCCTACGCGCTGGCCGGGCGCCCCGGCATCGCCCCCGGCTTCGTCGGCGGTGCGGTGTCGGTCGCCATCGGCGCAGGCTTCCTCGGTGGCCTCGTCACCGGCCTCCTGGCCGGCGTGATCGCCCTGTGGATCTCCGGCTTCAAGGTCCCTCGCTGGCTCGCCGGCCTGATGCCGGTCGTGATCATCCCGCTCGTCACCACGCTGATCGTCGGCGGCGTCATGTACCTCTTCCTGGGCACTCCGCTGTCGAACCTCACCAAGGCCATGCAGGACGGCCTGTCCGGGATGTCCGGCGGCTCGGCGGTCGTGCTGGGCATCGTGCTCGGCCTGATGATGTGCTTCGACCTCGGCGGCCCGGTCAACAAGGCGGCCTACCTGTTCGCCACCGCGGGACTGTCCGCGGCCACCGCGGCGAACTTCCACGTGATGGCAGCGGTGATGGCGGCCGGCATGGTGCCGCCGCTGGCGATGGCTCTGGCGACGACCGTGCGCAAGAAGCTGTTCACCGAGGTGGAGCGCGAGAACGGCACGGCCGCCTGGCTGCTCGGCGCCTCCTTCATCTCCGAGGGCGCCATCCCGTTCGCCGCGGCCGATCCGCTGCGGGTGATCCCCTCGATGATGCTCGGTGGCGCGGTGACCGGCGCGCTGAGCATGGCTCTCGGCGTCGGCCTGCGGGCCCCGCACGGCGGCATCTTCGTCCTGTTCGCGTTCGAGCCGCTGCCGGCAGCCATCCTCGGCTTCCTGATCAGCCTGATCGCCGGAGTGGTGGTCTCGGCGGCTGCCGTGATCGCGGCCAAGACCGTCTGGCCCAAGAAGGAGGTCGTCGCCGTCGCCTGACGGCCTCGCCGCCGGCCCGCCGGAGCGATCCGGCGGGCCGCGCCGTCGCGGCGATCAGCCGCTGGCAAGGAGCGCTGCCGGCCGACCGGCCCCGGCCGGGTCGGGG
>NZ_JASGES010000179.1:0-23190 GCF_047606205.1 Propionicimonas sp.
CGACGCCCGAGCCGGTCGCGGACGAGCGCGGCGAGCGCCTCGCCGCCGGCGACGCCGGTCGGCCCGCCGAGCACGACCCGGGTGGGGTCGGCGACCGCCGCGACCACGTCGAGCAGCAGGGCCAGCCGGTCGGCCAGGGATTCCAGTGCCGCGTCGTTCCCCGGCAGCCGGGTGAGTGCGTCGGCGAGATCGGTGCCGCCGAGCAGCGCGCACACGGCCTTGCCGCCGAGCAGGTCGGTGAAGTCGTCCGCGTCGGGGGCCAGCGTCGCCGCCGAGCGGGGTACCTCGAGGTAGCCGATCTCGCCCGCCGACCCGGATGCGCCGCGCTGCACCACCCCTGCGACCTCCAGGCCGGCGCCCAGGCCCGTGCCGACCCACAGGTAGGCGAAGTCGGACGCGCCGGTGGCGGCGCCCTCGGCCATGGTGGCGAGGTTGACGTCGTTCTCCAGCACGACGCTCAGCCCCGTGCCCTTCTCGATCAGGGCACGGGCACCCCGCTCGGGCCAGCCCGGCAGCGTGTCGGTGAAGGAGAGCCGGTCGGCCTCGTCGTCGAACGCCGCCTGGACGCCGACGACCACCATGCTGACCGTGTCGCGGCCCACCCCTGCGGCGCGGGCCGCGGCCTCGACGGCGCGGACGACGTCGGTGGCGGGGGAGCGGACGGCGCCCTCGACCGGCAGCACCACCACAGGGTGGTCGCTGTCCGTCGGATCCACCAGGACGGCCTCGACGGCCTGGTCGAGGATGCTGATCGCGACCCCGGTGAGGCTGTCGGTGCGGACGCCGTAGGAGGTGGCGTTCGGCCCGCGCGCGCCGGTCACCTCCCCGACCGGGGCGATCAGGCCGGCCCGCTCCAGCCGGGCGATCATCTGGCCCGCGGTCGGCTTGGACGCGCCGGACAGCTCGCCCAACTGGGAGCGGCTCAGCGGTCCGTGCTCGAGCAGCAACCGGAACGCCGTCCGGTCGTTCTGGGTGGCCAGCCACGCCGGCGTCCCGGCCAGGTTCGTCACGCCGCGCCCCCTTCGGCCATCTCACTGCGCACCTCGTCGCGGAGTTGACCCAGGCGCTCCGGATCGGCCGCGGCCTCGCGCAGCCGGCGCGTGTAGTCGTGCTGCGGGTTGAGGATCACCTCGTCCGCCGGGCCCCGCTCGACGATGTCCCCCCGGTACATGACCAGGATCTCGTCGGAGAAGTGGCGGGCCGTGGCCAGGTCGTGGGTGATGTAGAGCACGCCCAGCCCGTCCGCGCGCTGCAGGTCGGCGAGCAGGTTCAGCACCCCCACCCGGATCGACACGTCGAGCATGGAGACCGGTTCGTCGGCGATGATGAACCGCGCGCCGGGAGCGAGGGCCCGTGCGATCGCGACCCGCTGCCGCTGGCCACCGGACAGTTCGTGCGGGCGCCGCTCGAGGTAGGCCGCGCCGAGCGCGACGCGCTCCAGCAGTTCGACGGCGGAGTCCCTGACCTGCGACGGTGTCAGGTCCGGATGGTGCAGCTGCAGCGGCCGCTCGATGTGGTGGGCGATCGAGTGGAACGGGTTCAGCGAGGCGAACGGGTCCTGGAAGACCATCTGGACCTGCCGGCGGTACGCCGCCTGGTTGCCGCGGAAGCGGGTGGCCGCCCCGTCCAGCAGGACCTCGCCGGAGGTGGGGATCTCCAGCTTGGCGATGATCCGTGCGATCGTCGACTTGCCCGATCCCGACTCGCCGACGAGGGCGACCGTGCGGCCGGGGGTCAAGGTGAACGAGACGTGGTTCACCGCACGCAGGGTGGAGAACTCCAGGCCGTTGCGCAGCCGGAAGTCCTTGACCAGGTCCCGCACCTCGAGGCTGTGCTCACTCACGGCCGGTCTCCTTCCCGGTGCGGTCAGTCTCGGCCGCCGCGTCGGCGCCCGCCCGGTCGCCGCCGTCCCGGCCGGGCGGGGCGAGGTCGTCCCCCGATCTGGTCCGGACGAAGCCGCCGCGCTCCCCGGTGAGGCTCGGGAAGCTGGACAGCAGCTGGCGCGTGTAGTCGTGCCGGGGGGAGCGGTAGATCTGCTCCGCGGTCCCGGTCTCGACGATCCGGCCCTCCCGCATGATCGCGATCCGGTCGCTGATCTCGATCAGCAGCGGCAGGTCGTGGGTGATGAAGATCACCGCGAAGCCGAGCCGTTCGCGCAGCCGCATGATCGCCCGGATGATGCCGCGCTGCACCAGCACGTCGAGGGCCGTCGTCGGCTCGTCCATGATCATCAGCTGCGGGTCGAGCGCGAGGGCCATCGCGATCATCACCCGCTGCCGCATGCCACCGCTCAGTTCGTGCGGGTAGGCCGACAGCCGCCGCGGGTCCACCCCGACCAGTTCGAGCAGTTCCGCGCAGCGGGCGTCCCGCTCGGCGCGTCCCATCCCCGGGCGGTGGGTGCCGAAGACGTCCGACAGCTGCGCCCGTACGGTCATCACGGGGTTCAGCGAGTTCATCGACCCCTGGAACACCATGGAGACCTTGTCCCAGCGGAACCGGCGCAGCGACTCCGCGTCCAGGCCGCCGACGTCGGTGTCCACGCCGGAGCGGTCGTGGAAGGTGACCCGTCCCGCGGTCATCACGGCCGGCGCCTTCAACAGCCGGTTCACCCCGTAGGCGAAGGTGGTCTTGCCGCAGCCCGACTCGCCGGCCAGCCCGAGGATCTCGCCGCGATGCAGGGTGAGCGACACGTCGCGAACCGCCTCCACCGGCGGGCTGACCTCGTAGGTGATCGAGACGTGCTCCGCCGTCAGGACGGGTTGGCTCGCCGGGGTGGTCATGCGAACGCACCTCCTCCGGCGACGCCCTTGCCGGCCCTGGTCGCCCTCCGCTGCTGGCGGGCGGCCTTCGGCGCGAGCCGCAGCTTCGGGTTGACGATCTCGTCGATGGCGAAGTTCACCAGCGAGAGTCCGGTGCCGAGCAGTGCGATCATCACGCCGGGCGGAACGAACCACCACCAGGCGTGGGAGCCGACGGCCTGCCCGGTCTGCGCATCGTTCAGCATCGTGCCGAGCGTGATCGAGTTCGTCGGGCCGAGACCGAGGTAGCTCAGCCCGGCCTCGCCGAGCACGGCCGCCATCACCCCGAAGATCAGCTGGGCTGCGATCAGCGGCACCAGGTTCGGCAGGATCTCCACGAAGATGATCCGCAGCCCCGACTCCCCGGCCACGCGGGCGGCGTACACGTACTCGCGCGTTCGCAGCGAGCGCGCGGAGGCCCGCAGCACCACGGCCGAACCCGCCCAGCCGGTGACGCCGAGGATCATCGCCACCAGGGTGGCGGAGCGCGCGAAGTCACCCAGCCCCTCGGTGTTCTGGACGTAGGCCGCGATCACCATCACCAGCGGCAGCCCGGGGATGACCAGCATGATGTTGGTCGCCAGCATCAGGACCTCGTCCAGCCAGCCGCCGAAGTAGCCGGCCAGGATGCCGAACACGATCGCCAGGAACATCGCCACCAGACCGCCGACCAGGCCGACGTACAGCGACTCGCGCGTCCCTGTGGCCAGCTGGGCGAACACGTCGTAGCCGAGCTTGGTCGTGCCCAGCCAGTGCTCGGCCGAGGGGGGCTGCAGACCCTTGTAGCCGGAGTCGCGCGGGTCGACGGTGACGAACGGTCCGACCAGCCCGAAGGCCACGATGACAACGACGATCACCAGGCCGACGCCGAGCTTGGCCGACCACTTCGGCATCAGGTAGCGCAGCCCCGCGAAACGGTCAGACATCCCCGAGCTCTCAGACATCGTTGCGCACCCTCGGGTCGATCAGGCCGTAGAGGAGGTCCATCAGGAAGTTGGCTGCGAGCACCGTGAGGGTGATCACGAGGAAGACCCCCTGCATCAGCGTGTAGTCCAGCCCCTGCACCGACTGGATCATCAGCTTCCCGATTCCTGGGTAGCTGAACACCTGCTCGGTCACGATCGATCCGGCCACCACGAACGCCAGCGCGATGCTGAAGCCCGCCAGCGAGGGGATGGCGGCGTTCCGCGCCGCGTAGCGGTCGCGGATGCGGGCGGGGGTGAGGCCCTTCGCCTCCGCGGTGAGCACGTAGTCCTCGCTCATCGTGGAGACCATCATGTTGCGCATGCCGAGCAGCCAGCCGCCGACCGAGCTGATCACGATCGTGAGCGCCGGCAGGAAGGCGTGCTGGAGGGCCGAGGCGAAGAACGTCCAGGTCTGCTCGGGTCCCGACGGGAAGTCGAACGGGTCGTACGCGCCGACGATCGGCAGCCAGCCGAGTTGGACGGCGAACACCGCGACCAGCACGAGGGCCAGCCAGAAGTAGGGGATGGACTGGAGCAGGGACGTGACGGGCACCAGCTGGTCCAGCCAGGTGCCCCGCTTCCAGCCCACCCAGGCGCCGCCGACGATGCCGAGGACGAACGAGATCACGGTCGCCGTCCCGACCATGAAGAGCGTCCACGGCAGGGCGTTGCCGATCAGCTCGACCACCGGGTACGGGTACCGGGTGGACGAGAGGCCGAGGTCGCCGTGCAGCAGGCGGCCCCAGTAGGCCAGGTACTGGTCCCACAGGGACGTGTCCTTGCCCGCGCCCAGCAGCGCGTAGATGTCCTGGATCACCTGCGGCGACAGCTCGCGTCCCCCGCTCGCGCGGCGGAGCTTGCCGATCATGATCGCGGCGGGATCGCCGGGCATCAACCTGGGCAGCAGGAAGTTCAGGGACACAGCTGCCCACACGGTGACGACGTAGAAGGCGATCCGCCGCAGGTAGAACTTCACGACATCCTCCCTGCGGCGGCCACTGTCACTGGACCGGCTTGAGGTTCAGCAGCACGATCGCCGGTGCCACAGAAAGATACGGCAGCGGATCGGCGTACAGGTTGTCATCGGTCGGCCAGCCGGTGAAGTTCTTCGTGTTGAAGAACGCCTGGGATGCGTTCAGCACCACCGGGATGTAGGGAAGGTCGGTGGCGATCTGGGCCTGGATCGTGGCGTAGGCGGTCTTCTTGGCCGCCGCGTCGTTGGTCGCCGCCGCCGCCTCGACCGCCGCATCCACGCTCGCGTTGGCGTAGCGGGCGTAGTTCTGGCCACGGGTCGGCGACGCGCCGACCTTCGCTGTCGACTTGCCGTAGAAGTACTGGTCGTAGTTGCTGAACGGGTCGGCGACGACCGACTGCGTCAGGCCGTACATGGCCAGCTGGAAGTCGCCGTCGGTGACCGGCGTCCAGTACTCGGCCTCGGAGACCGTCCGCGGGGTGATCTTGATGCCGGCCTTGCCGGCCTGCTCCGCGATCAGCTTGGCGGCGTCGTTGTAGTCGGTCCAGCCGTCGGGGGAGAACAGGTCGAGGCTGATCTCCTTGCCGCCCTTCCCGTAGTAGCCCTTGTCGTCCTTGGTGTAGCCGGCGGCCTCGAGGATCTGGCCGGCCTGCTCGACGTTGGCGGCCTGCGGGCTCTCCGACAGGCTGGCGTCGCTCAGCCACTGCTGGTCGCGCGGCAGCAGGACGAACGCGGGGTTGGCCTTGCCGACCAGGTTCACCCACGCCTTCTCCGCGAGCTGGCTGCGGTCGATCGCGACGTTGATGGCCTGCCGTACGGCCGGGTCGGTCTGGTCGCCCTTGCAGCCCAGCGACGCGTTCGCGCAGGTGATGATCGTGGTCGGGTCCTGCTGCTGGTTCATCGTGGAGATCGCCCCGGTGTTGGTGACATCGTCGGGGTTGGCGATGAACATGCCGGTCCAGTCGATCTGCCCGGTGCTGAGCAGGTCCTGGCCGGACTGGTTGGAGTCGATGCCGAGGAACTGGACGTTGGTGATCGGGACGGCGTCGCGGTAGTTCGGGTTGGCGCTGAAGGTGTAGGACGCGTCCGAGGTGGTCTTCACGACATAGGCGCCGGTGCCGACCGGGTTGTCGTTGGTCTCCTTCATGTAGTCGTCGACCTTCGACCAGACGTGCTCGGGCACGATCATCGTCGAGCCGAGCAGCTGGGACTCCGCGGTGAACTGCGGCGTGGAGTAGGTGAGCACCACGGTGGTGTCGTCGGTGGCCTTCGCCGAGAGCAGCTTGTCGGTCTTGTTCGGGCCGTAGCCGAGGGTGAACACCACGTCCTTCGCCGTGAACGGCTCGCCATCGCTCCACTTCACGCCGGACTTGACGGTGATCGTGACGGTCTTGCCGTCCGCGCTGTAGGAGAAGCTCTGGCCGAGCATGGGCACGGGGGCGTCGGAGGACAGCTGGTTGTAGAAGAACAGCGGCTCGTAGATCGGGCCGTAGGTGCCGTACAGCGCGGTGTCGACGTGGAACGGGTTGAAGTCGACCGTGATCGGGGTGGTGCTGCCGGCCCAGACCCGCAGGGTGGACTCCTTCGGCGCGGCGGTGCCGGCCGCCGTGGTCTGGGACGGTGCCGGGGACGTACAGCCCGCGAGGGCCAGGGACAGGGCCACCGCTGTGGCGGCCAGTGCCGACGGGATCTTCAACACGCTCGACTCCTCGCTGGAGAACGTTGCCGCGGCGGTGCGGCCCTAGCAGCAACATATCTGGAAAGGACCTAACTGGAAATAGTCCTTTCTGTTACGACTCGGTCACGATCCGCCGGCCGCCGCGCCCTCGGTAGGATCGCGCCGTGACGCAGACGGTGTTGGTGATCGGAACCGGAGGCCGCGAGCACGCGCTCGCCTGGGCGCTCGCGCGCGACCCGGAGGTGTCCGTCCACATCGCGCCGGGCAATCCGGGCACGGCGTCCGTGGGGACGAACCATGCGGTGGACCCGTTCGACGGCGACGCGGTGGCCGCGCTGGCGGCGGGGCTCGGTGCGGACCTGGTCGTGGTGGGCCCGGAGGCGCCCCTGGTCGCCGGGGTGGCGGATGCCGTCCGCGCCGCCGGGATCGCCGTGTTCGGCCCGTCCGCCGCCGCCGCCAGGCTGGAGGGCAGCAAGGCGTTCGCCAAGGAGATCATGGAGGCGGCCGGCGTCCCGACCGCCGACGCGCGACTGTGCCTGGACATGGGCGAGGTGGTCGCCGCCCTGGAGGAGTTCGGCCCGCCCTACGTGGTCAAGGACGACGGCCTCGCCGCGGGCAAGGGCGTGCTCGTCACCACCGACCGGGACGCGGCGATCCGGCACGCCGCCGGCTGCCGCACGGTGATCGTCGAGGAGTTCCTGGACGGGCCGGAGGTGAGCCTGTTCGCGCTCAGCGACGGCGAGCACGTGCTGCCCTTCGAACCCGCGCAGGACTTCAAGCGGGTCGGCGACGGCGACACCGGACCGAACACCGGTGGCATGGGGGCGTACACGCCGCTCCCGTGGGCGCCGGCCGGGCTGGTCGACGAGGTGGTGCGGACGGTGGTGCAGCCGACGGTGGACGAACTCCGCCGCCGCGGCACACCGTTCGTCGGGCTCGTCTACGCGGGGCTCGCCCTGACCTCCCGCGGCGTCCGGGTGGTCGAGTTCAACTGCCGCTTCGGCGATCCGGAGACCCAGCCGCTGCTGACCCGGCTGAGGACGCCGCTGTTCGAGGTGCTGCACGCGGCCGCCACCGGCAACCTGGCTGGTCACGCACCCCTGGAGTGGGGCAGCGGTGCCGCGGTCGGCGTGGTGGTGGCCGCCCAGGGCTACCCCTCTTCGCCGCGCCGGGGCGACCCGATCGGCGGCGCCGAGGCCGAGGGCGTCTTCCACGCCGGGACCGCGCGGGACGCGTCCGGCCGGCTGGTCAGCGCGGGCGGGCGCGTCCTGACCGTCGTCGGCTCCGGCGACACCCTCGCTCAGGCCCGCGACGCCGCGTACGCGAAAGTCGCGGCGATCACCCTCCCCGGCGGCTTCCACCGCACCGACATCGCGCTGACGGCGGCCCAGGCCGGGGACGGTTCCTCACTCGGTCCGGCCGCGGGGTGGACCGAGAGAGGAACCGTCCCCGATTCGGTCCAGGAGGGTGCGCGATGATCCCGGACGTGCTGGCGACGCGGTACGCCTCCGTCGCGATGCGGCGGATCTGGTCGCCGGAGGCGAAGATCGTCGCCGAGCGCCAGCTGTGGCTCGCCGTGCTGCGGGCCCAGGCCGAACTGGGCGTCGACTTCGGCGGCGACGACCCGGACGCCGTGATCGCCGACTACGCCCGCGTCGTCGACCGGGTCGACCTCGCGTCCATCGACGCCAGGGAGCGGATCACCCGGCACGACGTGAAGGCGCGGATCGAGGAGTTCAACGCGCTGGCCGGCCACGAGCACGTGCACAAGGGCATGACGTCCCGCGACCTCACCGAGAACATCGAGCAGCGCCAGCTGCTGAGCTCGCTCGAACTCGTCCGCGAGCGGATCGTCACCGTGCTGGTGAACCTGTCCCGGCTGGCCGTGCAGTACCGCGACCTCCCGATGGCCGGACGCTCCCACAACGTCGCCGCGCAGACCACCACGCTGGGCAAGCGGTTCGCGTCCGCCGCCGACGAGTTGCTGGTCGCCTTCGACCGGGTGGACGAGTTGATCCGGCGTTACCCGGCGCGGGGTGTCAAGGGCCCGATGGGTACCGCGCAGGACATGCTGGACCTCCTCGACGGGGACGCGGGGAAGCTCGCCCGGCTCGAACGGACGGTGGCCGACCACCTCGGGTTCGGCGGTGTCCTCACCTCGACGGGCCAGGTGTACCCGCGCTCGCTCGACTACGACGTGCTGACCGCGTTCGTTCAGGTGGCGGCAGCTCCGTCCAGCCTCGCCACCACCATTCGGCTGATGGCCGGCCAGGAGCTCGTCACCGAGGGATTCAAGGAGGGTCAGGTCGGGTCGTCGGCGATGCCGCACAAGATGAACACCCGCTCGTGCGAGCGGGTGAACGGCCTGACCGTGATCCTGCGCGGCTACGCGGCCATGGCCGGCGAGCTGGCCGGCAACCAGTGGAACGAGGGCGACGTGTCGTGCTCGGTGGTCCGCAGGGTCGCGCTGCCGGATGCGAGCTACGCCCTCGACGGCCTGTTCGAGACGTTCCTGACCGTGCTGGACGAGTTCGGTGCGTTCCCCGCGGTGATCGAAGCCGAGCTGCAGCGGTTCCTGCCCTTCCTCACCACGACGAAGGTGCTGATGGCCGCCGTCCGCAACGGCGTCGGACGCGAGGCGGCGCACGAGGCGATCAAGGAGCACGCGGTGTCCGTCGCGCTGGCGATGCGGCAGGGCTCGGCGACGAACGACCTGTACGACCGGCTCGCCGCCGACCCGCGGCTGGGACTCACGCGCGAGCAGCTGGACACGGTGGTCGTCGACCCGCTCGAGCTCACCGGCTCGGCGCGCGACCAGGTGGACCGGATCGCCGCCAGGGTGGCCGAACTCGCCGCGCGGTATCCCGAGGGAGCGGCCTACGCCCCGGGGTCCGTGCTCTGAGCCGGGCCGCCGGTAGTCTGGGCACGGGTCCTTGTCCCACCGATCCAGGCAGGCGGCGATGCAGCACAGCAGGTCTCTCACCTCTCTGGGCGCGGCCGCGCTCGCGGTCGTCCTGGGCGGGTGCGTCCTGCTCAGCCCCGGCAGCGTGACCTCGCCGTCGGCCGGCGCCACCGTCGTGCCCACGTCCCCGCCGCCGTCCGCGACGCCCACCCCGAGTACCAGCACGAGCGCGCCCCCGGCGCTCGGGCCCAAGGGGTACGGGACGCTGACCCTGCGGATGACCAAGGCGAAGGCGAGAGCGACCGGCCTGGCCACCGGGATCACGGGCAGGAAGGGCAGCTGCGGCGCGAGCTCGGACGGCCGACTCGTCGGCGCGCAGCCGAGGGACACCGACGACCTGGCGGGCAAGCTCTTCTTCTCCGAGAACACCGGCACGCTCGTCATCATCGGGGCGATGCCGGGTCTCGCCACGCCCGAAGGCATCCAGCTCGGCAGCAGCACGGCCCAGGTGAAGGCCGCCTACCCGAAGTGGAACGGCGACAAGAAGGGCATGAACGGCGTCGGGTACGTGCTGGCGCCCGGCAGCAGGACGTCGTACTACCGGATCGCCGTCCTGGACGGTGGCGTCACCGAACTCACCCTGCAGGACGTCGACCAGGACTGCGCCGAGTAACCGGCCCCCCGGACGCGCCGGTGGTCACTGCCAGCGGCGACCGGTGAGCAGGCTGAGCAGATGGTCGATGACCTCGGTGCCCATCCGCAGGCCATTGTGCTCGTACCCGCTGGTCACCCAGGTGCGGCAGTCGGGCAGCAACGCCGCGGTCTCCATCGAGTAGCCGTACGGGACGTAGGCGTCGCCGTGGTAGACCGCGGCCGCCACCGGTACGTCGGCGCGGGCGAGACGGTCGGGGAAGTAGAGCTGGTTCCACTCGTGCTCCGCGAGGAGGTCGGCGACCTCGGCGAACCCGGCGAGGTCGGAGTCCTCGGCGAACAGGCTGCGGTGCAGGTGCTCGCCGCCGAGCAGGGTGACGTCCTCACGGACGCGGTCCGGCATCGTCCGGTCGCCCGCCCAGCGGGTGGCCACACCGTCGGCGTAGCTCGACTCGTGGATCACCGCGTAGAGCGGATTGCGTCCCTCGAACGGCAGCGAGGCGGCCAGGTCGTGCCGGAACCCCGCCGAGGTGTGGTCCAGCCCGAGCAGGTAGTGCAGCCGTTCGGCCCCCGGCTGGGTGCCGAGCAGGTGGCCGACCGTCCGGAACCGGTCGACCGAGACGGCGTCGCCGTTCGGCAGCACGACCTCGCCCCTCCCGCACAGCATGCTCAGCTCCCGCACGCGCTCGCGGTCGGCGGGGAAGCGGCGGTAGTAGGCCTCGGACTTTTCGATCATGATCTGCCAGGTGGTGGCGTAGACGTCCTCGATGGGGTGCTGGACGGCGCTCAACCCGCCCGTGAGCAGGGCGCCGGCCAGCGATTCGGGGTGGACGCTGAGGTAGTGCAGTGTGGTGAACCCGCCGAAGGACTGGCCCAGGACGGTCCACTGCCTCGCGCCCAGGAACTCCCGGACGAGCTCGGCGTCGTTGACGATCTCGTCGGCGCGCAGGTGGGTGAGATAGTCGGCCTGGCCGCGAGCGTCGAGACCGGCCAGCGGCGCCTGCGCGGGCGAGGAGATCGGGGTGGAGCGTCCCGTGCCGCGCTGGTCGAGCATCACGACCTGGTAGTCGGCGAGCACCCGGCCCAGCCACGGCGGGTTCATCGGGACCAGCGTGGGGCGCGGCGCCTCGTGCCCCGGTCCGCCCTGCAGGAACACGAGGTAGGGCTTGCCGCCCCCGTCCTCGCCGGTCACGACGCGGGCGAACACCTCGATCGTCCCCGCGGCGGGGTCGGCGTGGTTCAGCGGGGCGTCGATGGTGAGGCTGGTCAGGGTCAGTCCGGGCAGGTGTTCGGTGGTCGTAGGCACAAGGCTCAGGCTAGGGGAGTCTGTACGACCCCGTGACCACCCGACGGCCCCTGAACCGAGAGGCCGAAGCCGCCGCGCCGGCTGGTCGAGCCTGCCGAGGCCGCGCTAGCCCACCCAGACCCGGGCGTTGCGGAACATCCGCAGCCACGGGCTCGGGTCCTCCAGGGGGGCGGTGGTCCAGGACAGCTGGGCGTTGCGGGCCACCCGCTCGGGGTGCGGCATCATCGCGGTGAACCGGCCGTCGGGCGTCGTGACGGCGGTCAGGCCGTCGGGGGAGCCGTTCGGGTTCGCCGGGTAGGCAGACGCGGGCGTCCCGTCCGCGTGCACGAACCGGGCGGCGCGGACGACCACGGCCTCGTCTCCCTGGCCGGAGAAGTCGGCCAGGCCCTCACCGTGCGCGACGGCGATCGGGGCGAGGGTGCCGGCCATCCCGGCGAAGAACACCGACGGGGAGTCGAGCACCTCGACCAGGGACAGCCGGGCCTCGAACTGCTCGGACCGGTTGCGGGTGAACCGCGGCCAGGCCTGCGCGCCGGGGATGATCGCGGCCAGCGCCCCGAACATCTGGCAGCCGTTGCAGATGCCCAGCCCGAAGGTGTCCGGACGCGCGAAGAAGGTGCCGAACTCCTCGGTCAGTCGCTCGTTGAACAGCACCGACCGCGCCCAGCCCTCGCCCGCGCCGAGCGTGTCGCCGTAGGAGAAGCCGCCACAGGCGACCAGCCCGACGGCGTCGGCCAGGTCGAAGCGGCCGGACTGCAGGTCGGTCATGTGCACGTCCCAGGCCTCGAAGCCCGCCCGGGCGAAGGCGTGGGCGGTCTCGACGTGGCTGTTCACGCCCTGCTCGCGCAGGACCACGACCTTCGGTCGCACGCCGGAGGCGATGTAGGGCGCGGCGACGTCCTCGGTGACCTCGAAGCTGGGCCGCACGACGAGCGCGGGCGGCTCCAGGCCGAACGCCGCGTGCTCGGAGTCCGCGCACTCCGGGTTGTCGCGCAGGGCGGAGATCCGCCACGACACCTCGTCCCACGCCTGCGCGAGGTCGACCAGGTCCTCGTCGAGCAACGCCTCCCCGGCCACGCTGACCCGCACCCGACGGTCCTCGCCGGTCTGGCCGACGATCCGGGCGAGCGAGCCCAGGCCGTGCGCGTCCAGGACTGCGAAGACGTCGTCGACGTCCTGATCGGCCACCCCCAGCACGACGCCGAGCTCCTCGCTGAACAGCGCCTCGATCCCCGCCACGTCCACGTCGACGCCGGTGCCACCCGCGAAAGCCATCTCGCAGACCGTCGCCCACAGGCCGCCGTCGGACCGGTCGTGGTAGGCGGTGACCAACTCGGTGTTGCGCGGAATTGCACCGTCAATGCCCGGATCGGCCGGATGGGGGCCCGAATCGATGATCGAGTGTGCAATTCCTCCCCACCGCAGATCGGTGAGGGCTGCGGCCAGGGCAACCACGCGTCCGGGGTCGTCGAGGTCGGGCACGACGTCCCCGAACTGGCCGGTGACCTGGGCCAGCATCGAGCCGCCGAGGCGGTCGGCGCCCGCGCCGAGGTCGACGAGGACGAGCGTCGAGTCGGGGCGCAGTTGCGGCGTCCACGTGCCTTCGACCGAGTCCAGGGACGCGAAGGCCGACACCACGAGCGAGACCGGGCTGGTCACCTGGCGGGTCTCGCCGGAGGTGTCCGTCCACCGGGTGCGCATCGACAGGGAGTCCTTACCGACGGGGATCGAGATGCCCAGCGCGGGGCACAGTTCCATCGCGACGGCGCGGACGGTGTCGTACAGCGCGGCGTCCTCGCCCTCCTCGCCGCAGGCGGCCATCCAGTTGGCCGACAGCTTCACGCGGGGGAGTTCGACGGGCGCGGCGAGCAGGTTGGTCAGCGCCTCGCCAACCGCCATCCGGCCGGACGACGGGGCGTCGAGCGCGGCGAGTGGCATCCGTTCGCCGGAGGCCATCGCCTGGCCGGCCAGCCCGTCGTGGTCGCTGAGCGTCACCGCGACGTCGGCCACGGGGACCTGCCACGGCCCGACCATCTGGTCGCGGTGGTTCAGCCCCCCGACCGTGCGGTCGCCGATCGTGATCAGGAACCGCTTGGACGCCACCGAGGGGTGCCGCAGGATCGCGTAGGCCGCCTCGCGCACGTCCACGCCGGCCAGGTCGACCGGCGGCGCGGAGCGGGCGACGCGGGTGACGTCGCGGGTCATCCGCGGCGGCTTGCCGAGGAGCACATCCATCGGCATGTCGATCGGACGGTCCTCGCCGTCCGTGTCCTCGGTGCCGGGGGCAAGGATCAGTTCGCCGCCGTCCCTCGCCACGCCCACCACGGCGAAGGGGCAGCGCTCGCGCTCGCAGAGGGCGGCGAAGCGGGGCAGCGAGTCCGGCGCGATGGCCAGCACGTAGCGCTCCTGGCTCTCGTTGCTCCAGACCTCCTTGGGCGCCAGCCCCGACTCCTCGACCGGCACGGCGGTGAGGTCGAAGCGGGCGCCGAGGCCGGCGCCGTCGACGAGCTCGGGGAAGGCATTGGACAGGCCGCCGGCGCCGACGTCGTGGATCGAGAGGATCGGGTTGTCCGCGCCGAGCAGCCAGCAGTGGTTGATGACCTCCTGGCAGCGGCGCTGGATCTCGGGGTTGCCGCGCTGGACGGAGTCGAAGTCGAGCTCGGCCGCGTTGGTGCCGGAGGCCATGGACGATGCCGCGCCGCCGCCCATGCCGATCCGCATGCCGGGTCCGCCGAGCTGGATCAGCAGGGTGCCGGGCGCGAAGTCGATCTTGGCGGTCTGGGAGGCGCTGATCGAGCCGAGGCCGCCGGCGCTCATGATCGGCTTGTGGTAGCCGCGGCGGATCCCGTCCACGGTCTGCTCCCAGACCCGGAAGAAGCCGCCGAGTCCTGGCCGGCCGAACTCGTTGTTGAAGGCTGCGGCGCCGAGCGGACCGGCGGTCATGATCTCCAGCGGGGTGGAGATGTGGTCAGGGGCGCCGTAGGCGTCGCGCTCCCAGGGCTCGTCGGTGCCGGGCAGGTGCAGGTTGGAGACGGCGAAGCCGGTCAGGCCGGCCTTCGGGGCGGACCCGCGCCCGGTGGCGCCCTCGTCGCGGATCTCGCCGCCGGAACCTGTGGCAGCGCCGGGGAATGGGCTGATCGCGGTGGGGTGGTTGTGGGTCTCGACCTTCATCAGGACGTGCACGTCGTCCTCGCGTGCGCTGTAGGGGCTGGGCCCGTCGGCGTCCTGCGGCGCCCAGCGCCGGATCCGGGCGCCCTCCATGATCGAGGAGTTGTCCGAGTAGGCGACGACCGTGTGCTGCCCCGCGACCGCCTCGGTGTGCCGGATCATCGCGAACAGGGAGCGCTCCTGGGGAATGCCGTCGACGACGAAGTCGGCGTTGAAGATCTTGTGCCGGCAGTGCTCGGAGTTGGCCTGGGCGAACATCATCAGTTCGACGTCGGTGGGATTGCGGCGCAGGGTGGTGAAGGCGTCCACCAGGTAGTCGATCTCGTCCTCGCTGAGGGCGAGGCCGAAAGTGGTGTTGGCCTCGACGATGGCGTCCCGCCCACGTCCGATCACGTCGACCCGTGCCATGGGCTCGGCCTCGCGCTCGTCGAACAGGGCGGCGGACGCCTCGAGATCGCCGAACGCGGTCTCGGTCATCCGGTCGTGGAGGAGGCCGGCGCAGGAGGCGAGACCGTCGCCGCCGAGGGGGGCGTCGGCCGCGATCGTGTACTCGGTGACCCGCTCGACCCGGTGGATCGGCACGCCGCAGCTGTGGGCGATGTCGGTGGCCTTGGACGCCCAGGGCGAGAGGGTGCCGAGCCGCGGCGCGACGACGAGGGAGGCGGTGTGCGGTGCGTCGGGGGCGGGTCCGGCGGGCGGGCCGTAGCTGAGCAGGCGGCGGACGGTGTCGGTGGTGGCCGCGTCGAGCGCATCGGTGGAGGCGACCCAGTGGACGTGGCGGGCGGTCACTCCGGTGACGCCGGGGGCGAGGTCCTGCAGCCGGCGGACGAGCGCGGCGGCCCGGAAGGCCGACAACGCGTTCCCGCCGCCGAAGCTGGTCAGGACGAACGCGTGCGAGCGGGGCATGGCACCTCCGGGACGACAGGACGGGCGGCGGGAACAGGCTATCCGCCCCGGGAGATCCCGGCCCGGCGCTCGACGACGCCGAGACGCCCGCTCCGTGCCGGGCCCGCGAAGAACGTGTCGAGCGTCGACCTCACCAGGCCCATCCTGCCCGCACCCCGTAACCTGCAGGCGTGCCGTCGAGGTTCCAGGTCATTCCCGCCGCGTACGTGCTCTTCGTGCGACGGAGGGACGGCGTGAGCGAGATCCTGCTGCAGTTGCGTTCCGGCACCGGCTACATGGACGGCTATTGGGCGACGGCGGCGGCTGGGCACGTCGAACCGGGTGAGTCGGTGGTCGACGCCGCGGTCCGGGAGGCCGCCGAGGAACTGGGGGTGTGGGACCTGGTGCTGCGACCGCTGTGCGCGATGCATCGTCGCCAGGGATCCGACCCGGTCGGCCAGCGCGTGGACTACTTCCTCCTCGCCGAGAGCTGGAAGGGCGAGCCGGCCATCCAGGAGCCGGCCAAGTGCGCCGACCTGCGCTGGTACGACCTCGCTTCGCTGCCCGACCGGGTCGTCCCCCACGAGTCGTACGTGTTCTCGCGCTACGCGCAGGGCGGTCTCGAACCGATCGTCAGCTACGGTTTCGACTCCCGCGCGTAGCGACAGTGGCGCGGCAACCCGAACACCATCCAAGCGAGTCGGCGCCGGTCTGCAACGGACGCGGCCCGCGGCGACTCCTTCTAGTGTGGAGGTCGTGGACGGGGCACGCGCGCAGGCGGCTGTCGGGGACGGCGGCCACCCGCCCTTCGAGGCCTACGTCCGGGAGCGCTCCGAGGGCCTGGTCCGGCTGGCCTGGCTGGTCACGCGCAACGGCGACGATGCCCGCGACGCTGTGCAGGACGCCCTGGCGGCGCTCTATCCGCGCTGGGCGCGGCTGCCCGACGGCGCGCGTCTGGAGGCGTACGTGTCGCGCAGCGTGGTGAACGCATGCCTTGCGGTGCTGCGCCATCGTCGCGCCGACCCGGTGGCCGACCCGAGCCTGCTGGTCAGCCCTCCGATCGGCGTGGACCACGCGGGTCGAGTGGTTGAGGCGGATCGGGTGTGGCGATGGTGCGGGGAGCTGCCTGCGGTGCAGCGGGCCGCTGTGGTGCTGCGGTTCTACCGGGATCTGGACTATGCCGACATCGCGCCCGTGCTGGGTTGCAGGGAGGCC
This sequence comes from Propionicimonas sp., assembly GCF_047606205.1. Classification (GTDB taxonomy): domain Bacteria; phylum Actinomycetota; class Actinomycetes; order Propionibacteriales; family Propionibacteriaceae; genus Propionicimonas. The sequence goes on from NZ_JASGES010000179.1 coordinate 16,542, forward strand.
ACAGCGAGGTCGCACGTGCACCGCGCGGTCGCCGCGATGCGAGCGAGGGCGAGGGCAGAGGAGGACCGGGCCGATGGATGAGTTCGAGCAGGAGATCCGGGACAGCCTGCAGCGGGCCGGTGAGGTGGCGCTCGCCGTGGCGCCGCTGGACCCCGACGAGATCGCGAGTTCGCCGGCGAGGCGGGGCGCTCGGCCACCGTGGGGCGGCTCGGTGCGTCCGTGGATCGCTGCGGCGGCAGCGGTCGCGCTGCTGGCCGGGACGCTGGGCGTCGTGGTGTGGCTGGGGGGTGGCCGGGCGGTGCCCGCGGTGCCGGCACCGGCCGCGACGGTGGCTGGGTCCGGCGGCCGGGTGGTGGTCGAGCTGTACTCCGGACGCGAGAACCCCGAGGTCGCCCTCGACGCGGGGGTCGCGGACGAGCTGTACCTGATGCTCGCCGACCAGGAGGCGGCAGGGCTGCTGGAGCCCGGCGATGCCCCGACTCCCGGTCTGGGGTTCGGGGGGCTCGTCGTGGTGCCGGCCGACTCGTCCCGTCCCTCGCTGCGGGTGCTGCCGACCGCCGTCTACCTCGATCGGGGCGGACGCCCTTCGCGCCTGGACGACCCCGATGGGGCCTTCTACTCGCGGGTCTACGACGCGGTCGGCCCGCTCCTCGACGAGGAGGTGCGGCGCGTGCTGCCCGACACCGATCCGGCGATCCCCGATGTCACGGCAACGATCCCGCCCCAGCGTGGTGCCACGGCGACCTGGGTGGTCGCCGAGCCGCAGAAGCTCGCGGCGGGCTCGACGACGGTCGTCCTTGCGGTGACCCGGCTGGAATGCTCGGGTGGCAAGACCGGCGACCTGCTCGAGCCCTCGGTGTCGATGGGCGCGGATGAGGTGATCATCCGCGTCGACGCCGCGCCGCTCGGCGCCGGCTCACGGACCTGCCCGGGCAACGACGCCGTCGAGGTTGCCGTAGGGCTCCCGGAGCCTCTCGGAGATCGTCGGCTGGTGGACGCCGCGTGCCTGGAAGGCGATGCCGTCCGCACCTCCGAGTGCGCGACCGGTGCCGTCCGCTGGAAGCCGTGATGCGCACCATGACGGTGCTGCGGAGCCGGCACGGCGACGCCACCAGCGATCGGTCCGCGCTCCCCGTCCGGTCGGGCCCGGTCCGGTCCAGCACGCGTCCGATCGTACGAGCGGAGACCTGCCGGCTCCCGTCCACGGCAGCGGGGGCGCCCGGCCGCTGAGCCGCGAGCTCCCACGTGTGCGGACGCGGGGCCACGTTAGGCTGACCGCGTGCTCGATGCCCCCATTCACTCCGGCAAGGTCCGGCGCCTGTACGCGTGGCCGGACGACCGCATCCTGATGGTCGCCACGGACGCGATCTCCGCGTTCGATCACGTGCTGGCCACCCCGATCCCCGACAAGGGCGCCGTGCTGACCCAGCTCTCGCTGTGGTGGTTCGACCAGCTCGCGGACCTCATCCCCAACCACGTCGTCTCCACCGACGTCCCGGACGAGGTCGCCGGCCGGGCGATCATCGTCGAGAAGCTGGACATGGTGCCCGTGGAGTGCGTGGCCCGCGGCTACCTCACCGGCTCCGGCTGGGTCGAATACCAGCAGTCCCGCTCGGTCTGCGGCGTCCCCCTGCCCGACGGACTGGTCGACGGCTCGAAGCTCCCCGCGCCGATCTTCACCCCCGCCATCAAGGCCCCGATGGGCGAGCACGACGAGAACGTCGACTTCGCCACCATCACCCACCTCCACGGCGAGGATCTGGCCGCTCGCCTGCGCGACGCCACCCTCGCCGTGTACGCCAGGGCTGCCGACCTCGCCGCCGGGCGGGGGATCATCCTCGCCGACACGAAGTTCGAGTTCGGCCTGCGCCCCGACGGGACGCTCGTCCTCGCCGACGAGGTGCTCACCCCCGATTCCTCGCGGTTCTGGGACGCGGCCGCGTGGCAGCCGGGGAAGAGCCTGCCCAGCTTCGACAAGCAGTTCGTCCGGGACTGGCTCTCCCACGAGTCCGGCTGGGACCGGGTCTCGACCCCACCCGCGCTGCCGGACGCGGTCGTCGCCGCAACCAGGGACCGGTACCTCGAGGCGTTCCGCCGGCTCACCGGCTCGGAGTTCGTCCCCGCCTGAGCGCCCCGACGAGCCGTCCGGCTCCGCGTCCCGCCCCGCTGGTTCCTTGCGAGGAGTGGGAGACGATCGACTACAGCTCGGCGCGCGCCACCAGTGCGGCCAGCGGGCTGTCCTCGCCCAGGTTGGCCAGCAGCGCCGCCCCGTGCAGGGCGTTGCCGAGCGGCTCGGCGAGGGCCAGGTCCGGCCACTGCATGCGCAGGTAGCTGGTGAACCGCTCGCGGACGTGGGTGGAGCGCAACACCTGGCCGAGCGCGCACACCCGCGGGGGCTCGGCGCCCATCAGTTCCACCCGACGCAGACCGGCGAAGACCGACTCGCTCAGCTCCGCCGCTGCCGCGTCCATGATCCCCGCCGCCACCGGGTCGGAGTCGGCGAGGTCGTCGACGACCCTGGCGAAGTCGGCGATGCGGCTCACCTTCCTGCCGTCCGACTGCAACTCGACATACGCGGCCGTCAGGTCGGGGAACAGCCGCTGCAGGCGGCCGGTGAGCGGTGTCAGCCGACCGCGGCCGTCGAAGCCGCGCATCGCCGCGTCCATCCCGGCCCTGCCGATCCAGTAGGCGCTGCCCGCGTCCCCGATCAGGTACCCCCAGCCGTCCACCCGGGCCACGGACGTCGCCCCGACGGCCAGCGTGACGGCGCCGGTGCCGGCGGCGATCACGGCGCCCGATGCGTCGCCGAGCGCCCCGAGGTAGCTCGTCGTGGCGTCGTGGGCGACCGCGACCTCACGGATCCCGTGGCGTGACACCAGGCCGAGCAGCTCGGCGGCCTCCGGCGTGACCAGTCCGGACGTGCCCACGCCGACCACGGTCGGGGAGAGCCGGTGCCCGGTCACGAAGTCGCCGATCGCCGCAGCCAGCTGCGGCATGAGCGGACGGTCGGTCAGTACCCCGGGCGCGCCGCCCTCCAGCCGTTCCTGGCCGTGCTCCCAGCGCAGTCGGATTCCCGTCTGGCCGGCATCGAGCGCCAACAATCCACTCACGAGGGGACAGCCTAATCAGCGGCGGCCGACGAAGTGGTCCATGGTGTGATTCACGCCGAAGAAGTCCACGACCGCGTCGAACGCCCGCGTCGGCAGCGCCCGCAGCACGGGAAGCGTCCGCACCAGCGGCGGCATCACCAGCAACGGACGGTCCCGTTCGACCGCGTCCAGCACCCGCGCGGCCACGTCGGCCTCCTTCAGGATCGGCAGCAGCCGCGGGAACCTCGTCCGGACACCGGCGAACATGCCGGTATCGATGTAGAACGGCGCCACGGCCAGGGTGCCGACCCCGGTGCCCCGCAGCTCCGCGCGCAGCGACTCCGTGAAGCCGATCGCCGCCCACTTGCTGGCCGAGTAGTCGGTCTGGCGGGCCACTCCGACGAGTCCGGCGGCGCTGGCGATCGTCACGACCGTGCCGCTGCCGCGCTCCAGCATGCCCGGCAGGAAGGCCCGGGTGGTCCAGTACAGGGCGAGCGTGTTCACCTCGAAGGTACGCCGGATCTGTGCCTCGCTCGCCTCCAGCAGCCGTTCGCCGGAGACGACACCCGCGCAGTTGACCAGGACGTCCACCGGCTCCGTCGCGCGAGCGGCCCCGGCGACCGCGCGGGCGTCGGTGACGTCGACGACCTGGTGGGACGCGGCCGCTCCGACCCGCTCCGCCGTGGAGCGCCCGGCGGCCTCGTCGCGGTCCCAGACGACGATCCGCGAGCCACGGCCGGCTGCCTGCACGGCGAGCTGGCGGCCCACGCCGCTGCCGCCTCCGGTGACCAGCAGGGTGGCTCCGTCGAGGTTCATCGCCCCATCATGGCAGGCGGTTCAGCACGCTCACGGCCCTGGTCATCAGCGTCGCGTAGCCGGCGTTGTCGAGACCGCCGAACGGCGCGATCGGGAGCAGTCGCTGCTCGGCGACCGTCTGCGGCTCGGTGTACTTCAGCAACCCCTGGCTGCCATGGCGCCGCCCGATCCCCGACTCGCCCGCCCCGCCCATCGACGCGGCGTGCGAGCCCCACGCGGCCGCGTAACCCTCGTTCACGTTCACCGTGCCGACCGCCAGCCGCGCGGCGACCGCAGGGCCGCGGCGGGCCGACCAGACGCTCGCGTTCAGCCCGTAGCGGGAATCGTTGGCCCGCGCCACCGCCTCGTCCTCGGAGGCGACGCGGTACAGGGCGAGCACCGGCCCGAAGGTCTCCTCCCTGCACAGCGCCATGTCCTCGGTGACGCCGGTGAGCACGGTGGGTTCGTAGAAGAACGGCCCCAGGTCGGGACGGGCCCGGCCTCCGGCCAGCACCGTCGCGCCCCCGGCCACCGCGTCCTCGACGTGGGCGGTGACCTTTTCCAGCTGAGCGGCGGAGGCGAGCGAGCCGATGTCGACTGCCCAGTCGTAGCCGGCGCCCAGCCGCAGCCGGGACACCTGCGCGAGCAGTTCGCGGACGTAGCCGTCGTACACCGCGGACTCCACGTAGGCGCGTTCGATCGAGATGCACAACTGCCCGGTGTTGGCGAAGGCGGCGCGGACGGTGCCGGCAGCCGCGGCCGCGATGTCCGCGTCGGCGAGGACGATCAGCGGGTTCTTGCCGCCGAGTTCGGCGGAGAAGCCGATCAGCCGGTCCGCGCACTGCGCGGCGAGCACGCGTCCGGTCTTCGTGGACCCGGTGAACATCAGGTAGTCCACCTCGGCGATCAGCGCGGGGCCGAGCGCGCGACCGGCTCCGGGCAGCACCTGCAGCAGCCCGTCGGGCAGCCCGGCTGCGGCGAACAGTTCCGCGGCCAGCAGGGCGGTGAACGGCGACTGCGAGTCGGGCTTGAGCAGGACGGCATTGCCGGCCAGGAGCGCGTGCGCCGTGTCGGTCACCGGCAGCGTGAACGGATAGTTCCACGGGGTGATGATGCCCACCAGTCCGACCGGACGCTGGTGCTCCACCGTCCGGGTGAGCAGAGGGATCGCTCCCGGTCGCCGTACCGGGCGCAGGAGCCGCGGTGCGGCCCGCGCGAAGACGCGGACGGCGCGGGCCGCGTCCGCCACCTCCTCGAACGCGCTCAGCCGCGCCTTGCCGGTCTCGGACTGGATGGTGTCGAGGATCCGGTCGCGTTCGGCGAGGATCAGCCCGGCCAGCCGGGTGAGCACGCGGGCACGCTCGCGGACGGGGACGCGCTCCCACACCGCCCGGGCCTGCCTGGCCCTGGCAGCCGCGGCCGGCACAGCCTCGGGGTCGGTGGCAGCGAGGATGCCGTGCACGGCGCCGTCGAACGGGCGGCGGACCCGCAGCGGGACGGTCGACGTCGATGTCATGGCGCACACGCTACGCGGGAGACACACGCCTCGAGCGGTGGTGACGGCGGAGCACCCGGTCCCTAGATTGGGCGCGTGGTCGACGGCACAGCGAAACACGACCGCGGGCTCGGGCGGATCGATCCGGTCCGGGTCCGCGAGCACATGGTGGACGTCAACGACGGCATCCTGGCCACCGCGGGCTTCGCGGAAGGGCTTCTGGGCGCCGGCCTGCCGAGCTCGCAGGTGTACGGGATCATCGCGATCTCCGCCGTGGCCGGTGCCGTCGGCGTGGCGGGTGCCAAGTTCGGCGAGGTGTCCTCCACCCGCGAGGCCGAGCTGGAGCTGATCGCGGAGGAGCGGCGCCTGCTCGCGCTGAGCCCGGAGGAGGAGCGGACAGAGCTCATCGAGCACTACCTGGCGAAGGGCCTGTCACCCGACACCGCCGAACGGGTGGCGGACGAGTTGACCATCGCCGACGCGCTGTCCGCGCAGCTGGAGACCGAGTACGGCATCCGGGAGCTCACCACCCGCTGGGACCCCTGGCTCGACGCACTGTGGTCCGGTCTGGGCTTCCTGGTCGGCGCGGCCGTGCCGCTCGGAGTGGCGTTGCTGATCCCCGGCGCATGGATGGACGAGTTGCTCATCCTCGCCGTCCTGATCTCGCTGGTCGTGACCGGGTTCCTGCTCTCCCGGCTCGGGCACACCAGGGTGGTGGCGACGCTGCTCCGTTCGGTCCTGATCGGCCTGGCGAGCCTGGGTGCCAGCTACCTGCTGGGCGGCTGGATCGGCTGAATGGTTCGCTGGGGGCTCACCCTGATGGTTCCCGGGACTCGGCGGCGAACGCTGGGCGGGCCCGCGCTCGCTGCCTAGGGTGGGGGTCATGGAACCGACCAGCAGCAACCCGTCCGGGGAGAAGGACGCCGTCGAACCGATCGAGCCCGCCGCCGCGGACGCCACAGTCGCAGCGACGCCCGCGGACCCGGTGACGAGGACCGCGCCCGTCGAGGCCGCACCCGTCGAGAGCGCACCCGTCGAGCCTGCGACCGTGGAGCCGGTTCCCGTCGAGCCGGCGACACCGAGTGCCCTCACCCTGGCGGAGGCGGACGCGCCCGCGCCCGCGGCCCCGGATCTCGGCGCGGTCGACTCCCTCGCCGCCCGGTCCGGCCAGGCGACCAACCTCGACCTTCCCGACCTGCAGCTGCCCTATCCGGTCGCGGCCGCGTCGACCCGCCCGGCGGCCCCGGCACCGACCCCGGAGCCGGCGAGC
>NZ_JASGES010000180.1:0-20675 GCF_047606205.1 Propionicimonas sp.
CGCGCGGCCACCGTGCCGGTGTCGGTGACGCCCGCCAGGGCTGCGCCGCCGGGTCAGCCCGCAGCGGGCAGCAGCCCGGCCTCGCGGGCCAGGGCAGAGGTGGCACCGCCGACGCCGAGCGAGAGCGCCTCGGCCAGGTCGGCCGGTGTGTCGACGTCGCGACGCAGCCGGTCCCCCGCCACTGCCGCCCGGTAGCCCGCGGCCCGGTGCGCGGCGAAGGATCCGTTCCCGAACCGCGGCGTCAGGCCGCCGGACACCGCGGCGAGGGCGACGCTCCCCCGGCCGTCGGTGTCGGGCACCACCACGCGGCCGAGGGACGCGGCCACCCGGAGCAGGTCGGCGACGTCCGTCGGCCGCAGGCAGGGCAGGTCGCCGGGGAGCACGGCCAGCGGACCCTCGCCCAGGCCGGCGCACGCGGCGACGATCGCGGCGTTCAGGCCGCGGGGGGCGGCGTCGAGGTGGAACGAGACCGGCGCCGGCCGCCTCGACCCGCCGGGCCGGACCAGGCCACCCGAACCGCGGTGCCCGGCCAGCCCGGTGAGCTCGGGGAACGGCGCGGACAGCGCCACCACGACCTGCTCGACGGGCGCCGACCACCGCAGCGCAGCGATCGTGTCCGCCGCGAACGCCAGCACCCAGCGCGGACGCGCGACCCCGCCCACGGCCGCAGGCAGGCGTGACTTGCCGCGCCCCCCGCCCCGCACCGGCACCACCACCGTCCAGCCCACGACACCCATTTTCCCCGGTCCCGGCGGAGCCGGGTCAGCCCTCCCGCGATGCCCGGTCGCGGCACGGCGGCCGATCAACGCGGGTCGCCGGAGCGTTCACCGTGGTGGTGCTTCCGGCTGTGCTCCTCAGCGGGGCTGGGGCTCGCCCCGCCGGCTCCGGTCCGCTCCTGTTCGGTGACCAGGTTGACGAAGACGTCCTCGATGGACGGCTCGACCTCGCTGACCCTGGCGTCGGCGAAACCGGACCGGGCGAGGCGCTCGCGCAACTCCTCCGAGGTGGTGGTCGCGCCCTGCGGCAGGACGGCGTGCAGGCTGGCGCCGGAGAGGTAGGCGTCGTCGATGCCGTCGGCGTGCTCGAGCCAGTCGAGGGCGTCGTCCGCCCTGTCCAGGGTGATGTCGAAGATGGGCTGGCTGTGCCGGGCGCGCAGGTCGGCAGGGCTGCCGTCGGCGATGATCCGGCCGCGGTAGATGAACGCCAGCCGATTGCAGTACGCCGCCTCGTCCATGTAGTGCGTGGTGACGAAGAGGGTGACTCCGCGCCCGGCGAGTTCGTAGAGCAGGTCCCAGAACTGGCGGCGGGCGACCGGGTCCACCCCGGAGGTCGGCTCGTCGAGGAAGAGCAGCTCGGGGTCGTGGATGGTCGCCGCTCCCAGGGCCAGCCGCTGCCGCCAGCCGACGGACAGGTTGCGGGTGAGTTCGCCCTCGCGTCCGACGAGGTCGGCCATCCGCAGCACGTACTCGCGCTGCGCGGCGAACGTCTCCGCGGGCAGGTCGTAGATGCCGGCGTAGAAGCGCAGGTTCTGCTCGACGGTGAGGTCCTCGAACAACGCGAACTTCTGGCTCATGTACCCGATCCGCGGCTGGACGCGGTGCGGGTGGCGGACCACGTCCTCACCGAGGATCCGGACGCTGCCCGCCGCCGGGCGCATGGTGCCGGTGAGCATGCGGATCGTGGTGGTCTTGCCCGAGCCGTTGGGGCCGAGGAACCCGAAGATCTGGCCGCGCGGCACCACCAGGTCGATGTGGTCGACGGCGGTGAAGCCGCCGAAGGTCTTGGCCAGCCCGCGGACGGAGATGGCGACGGCGGGTGTCTGCTCTGCGGTGCTCACCGGGCGTCCTATGCCGTGATCCGGCGCCGGGTGGCCGCGACGGCGATGCTGAAGATGGCCACCCCGTAGACGGCGAGAACGAGCAGTGGCCTGGCGAGGTCGGCGAACCCGCTGCCCTTCACGAAGCTGCCGCGCAGCACCTCCAGGATGTAGGTCATTGGGATGAAGGCGCTGACCGCCTGCAGCCAGCCGGGCATCGCCTCGACGGGGAAGATGAACCCGGACAGGATCATGAACGGCAGCATCAGGAAGACGATCACCTGCTGCGCCTGCTGCCTGGTGTTGGCCATCAGCGAGATCAGCAGGCCCAGCCCGATGCTGGTCATCATGAACAGCAGCATCCCGGTGGCGATCACCCACACGTTGCCGTGGAACGGGACGTGGAACCAGCCGATGCCGACGCTGGCGACGACGGCGATCTGGACGATCGCGAGCAGCACGTAGGGCGTGATCTTGCCGACGATGTACTCACCCGCCCTGATCGGGGTGACGAACATCTGCTCCAGCGTCCCGGACTCGCGCTCCTTCACGACGGCCTGGCTCATCACGATCATCAGCGAGATCATCGAGATCACCGCGATCAGGCCGGGGACCATGGTGTTGATCGAGTCCAGCGTCGGGTTGTACAGCACGCGCACCTGCGCGTCCACCCCCGGGCCGCCGATCGTTGCTCCCGCCGCAGCCATCCGGGCGCTGTTGATGCCGGCGATGATCTGGGACGCGTACGCGCCGGCGACGGTGGACACCTGGGAGTCCGAGCCGTCCACGACGACGCCGATCGGAGCGGTCCGGCCGTCGGTCAGCGCGTCCTGGGTGCCTTCGGGGATGACCAGGGCGACCTGGATCGTGCCCTGGTCCATCAGCTGCCGTATCTCGGCCTCCGACCCCGGGCGCTGTACCACGGTGAAGTACTCCGAGCTGGAGAAGGCCGAGTCGATCGAGCGCGACACGCCGGTGCGGTCGAGGTCGACGACCGCGGTGTTGAGGTGGGAGATGTCGACGGCGACGACGTACCCGAAGACGAGCAGCTGGACGACGGGGGCGATCACCAGGATGCCGGCCAGGAAGGGGTCCTGGCGCAACTGCAGGAACTCCTTCCAGATCAGCAGTCGGATGCGGCGGATCATCGGCGTGCCTTCCGTGCGTACATCAGGGTGGACATCGCGATCAGGATCACGGTGATCACGATGAGCGCGGTCAGTTCCGGCCACAGCTCGGCGAACCCCGCGCCCTTCAGGAACACCCCGCGTGAGAGCGACACCATGTACCGCGCGGGGAACACGTAGGAGATCCACTGGACCACCTCGGGCATCTGTTCCAGCGGGAAGACGAAGCCGGACAGCAGGAAGGACGGCAGCAGCGCGATCATCAAGGCGGCGATGTTGGCGGTGTCCTCGCTCGGCGCGACGGCGGAGACGGCCAGGCCCATGCCGAGGCTGGACAGGATGAACAGGGTCGCGCCGACGGCGAGGGCCAGGACGCTGCCGCGCAACGGCACCCCCAGCCCGAGCACTCCGATGGCGACGATCACCACGACGTCGACGAACGCCAGGACCGTCCACGGGATGACCTTGCCGATCATCAGTTCCAGCTTGCGCATCGGGCTGACCTCGAGTTGCTCCTCGGTGCCCAGCGTGCGTTCGCGGACGAGCGTGACCGCGGTCTGCTGGACGGTCACGATCGCGAGGATCACCACCATCAGGCCGGGGATCAGGAAGTCGGAGGACCGCCGGTCGGGGTTGTACCAGGTGCGGATCCGCGGGTCGAGGCTGCCCAGGCTGGAGGTGTCGATGCCCTGCTGCTCCGCCCACGCCCTGGTCAGTTCGGTGGAGAACAGCTGGTTGATCGCGACCGAGTAGGACCTGCCGACCTTCGCCGAGTTGGGCTCGGTGCCGTCCACGAGCACGGCGACCTCGGCGCGCCCGCCGGAGCGAACGGCGTGCTCGAAGCCGGCCGGGATGATCACCGCGACCTTGGCCGTTCCCTCCGCGAACGCGGCGTCGACGTCGCTCATGGCCTCGCCGTGGGCGACCACGGTGAAGAAGGCCGACTGTTCGTAGCGCTGCACATACTGCTGGCTGGTCGCCGTGCGGTCGGAGTCGACGACGATGGTGGTGACGTTCTCGATGTCGAAGCTCAAGGCGTAGGAGAACAGCAGCAGCATCATCACCGGCAGCAGCACGACCACGGCCAGCATCCGCCGGTCCCTGCCCAGGTGGCGGAACTCCTTGACGACGACCGCGCCGATCCTGGTCAGCCCGTTCACGCCGCGCCCGCCTGCTGCGCGTCGGCCAGGTAGGCGAACACGGTCTCCATGTCAGGGGTGATCGGGTCGATCGCCGTGTCCTGGAGCCCGGCGGCGGCGAGCACCGGTTCCGGCCGGCCCGTGCCGTCCCAGAGCACCCGGACCACGTCGCCCAGGGGGTGCGCGGAGAGGACGCCGGGCAGCCCGGCCAGGACGCGGGTCGCGGTGCGGGAGTCGGCGGTGCGCACCTCGAACAGCGTGCCGGGGACCAGCGCCTTGATCTCGGCGGGGGTGCCCGCCTGGCGGATCCTCCCGGCATCGAGGAACGCGATCTGCGTGCACCGCTCGGCCTCGTCCATGTACGGGGTGGCGACCAGCACGGTCTTCCCCTCGCGGTGCAGCCCGGCGAGGATCCGCCAGAACTCGCGCCGCGAGACCGGGTCGACGCCGGTGGTCGGCTCGTCGAGCAGCAGCAGGTCGGGCTCGTGCATGAGGGTCGTGGCGAGCATCAGCTTCTGCTTCATCCCGCCGGAGAGGTGTTGCGCCTGCCGGTCCGCGAACTCGGCCAGCCCCATCGCCTCCAGCAGCCGGGGCGCGCGCTCCCGGCGGACCGCCTTCGACACGCCGCGGACGGTCGCGAAGAACTCCATGTTCTCGGCCACCGAGAGATCCGGGTACATCGAGAACCGCTGTGACATGTAGCCGATCCGCGGCCGTACCGCAGCGGTGTCGCCGGTCACCGACAGACCGAACACCTCGGCCCGGCCCGCGTCGGGCGCGAGCGTGGTCGCCAGCATCCGGATCAGGGTGGACTTGCCCGCCCCGTCCGGGCCGAGCAGCCCGAAGACCCCGCCGTCGTCCACTTCGAGGTCGACGCCGTCGACGGCGACCACCGCGCCGAAGCTGCGCCGCAGCCCGGACACACGGACGGCCGGTGCGGCGGGGGCCTGCTGCTGTCCACCCATGGCTCAGGACAGGGCGACGTCGACCGGCATGCCGGGCTTCAGCGTTCCGGAGTCGTCGCTGAGCCTGACCCGGACCTCGTAGACCAGCTTCACGCGCTGGTCCTTGGTCTGGATCGTGTTCGGCGTGAACTGCGCGGAGGTCGCGACGTAGGTCACCGTGCCGGCGAAGGTGGCGGCGCTGGAGTCGGTGGTCGCGGTCGCCGCCCGGCCCACCTTGACGTTCCCGATCTCGGTCTCGGCCACGTAGACCCGGGCGAACAGGCTGCCCGGATCGGTCAGGGTCAGCAGCGTCCGGGCGGCGGACGCGTTCTCGCCCACGTTGACCGTGACCGAGGTCACGGTACCGGCGTGCGGGGCGGTGATCGTGGTGTAGGCCCGCTGGGTGCGGGCGAGTTCGACGGCCGCCTCGGCCTGGGTCACCTTCGCCTTCGCCGCTGTCACGTCGGCGTCGGTGGAGTCGTCGTCGTTCCTGACGTTGGTCAGCGCGGCCTTCGCCGCGGTCACGCCTGCCTTGGCCTGCTCCACCTGCAGCCTCAGGGCGGCGTCGTCCAGCGTGACCAGCGTCTGTCCCTTCTTCACCGCGTCGCCCTCGGCGACCAGCACCCGTCCCACCCGTCCCGAGATCGCCGGCGCGACCTGGTAGGTGTCCGCCTCGACCGATCCGGTCAGGGTGGAGGCGGCCTCGGCGGTCTGGGCAGTGTGGCTCGAGCTCCACCACCACCAGATGCCGCCACCGACCAGCAACAGCAGCAGGATCGCGATCACCGGCCTGGGTGGCCGTCTGCGCGGGGTGTCAGCCATCTTCGTTCATCCGTTCGTCTCGTCGATCGCCGGCCGGCAGCCGGTGAGGGTGACGTCCACCGGGACCCCGGCGGGCAGTTGGTCGGTGGTGGCGCTGAACTGGACCTCCAGCGCCCTGGTCAGGTGGATCTCGTCCGTGGTCACGTCCGAGGGCGGGTAGGTGTACGCCGTGCCGAGCCGGGTGAGGGACGCCTCGACCCCGGACGCCTCCGGCATCCAGTCGCCGCTGATCGCTGCCGCGTCGCCGAGGCACACCTGGGCGGCCTGCGCCGGGGACAGCCAGGCCGTCACCGTGCTCGGCCCGTCCGGACGGATCTCCACCACGCTCGCGCCGGGCGCCAGCACGTCGCCGGTCCGCGCGGCGCCGGTGACCACTCCCGACACCGGGGCGGTGAGTTCGGTCAGGCCGATCTGGACGCGGGCCAGCTCGACCGGGATGCCGGCCGCGTCCGCGGTGATCCCGGCGAGCACCTTGGCGTCCTTCAGGTTCGCCCGCGCGTCGGCGATCCTGTCCGCGGCCTCGTCGAGCCTGCGGGACGCCTGGCCGGCCTTCCTGATCCCGGCCTCCAGCTGGGGCTGCGCCTTCCTAATCTTGACGATGTTCGCCTCGACGGTCCTGATCGCCGCCTTCAGCTGGGCGATCGCCGCCCGCAACTCCTCCTGGGTGGGGGTGCCGGGCGGGGGGCCCGGCGGGTAGTTGGCCAGGAGCTGCTCGACGGCGGCCAGCTTCGCTGCGAGTTGCCCGCGGGCCTTCCTCAGCTGGGTCAGGGCCTTGGCGAGTTGCGTCCTGGTCTTCTTCGCCTTCGTCAGCGCGTCGTCGACCTTGCGTTGCGCGTCCTGGACGTCACGGGCCTTGTCGTCCGTGGTGTCGATCGCGGCCTCGAGCACGTCGACCTGCGCCCGCGCGGCCTTCTGGTCGGCCTCCGCGACCGCGACCTGGGCCGCCAGGGTGCCGTCGTCGAGCCGGGCCACGACCTGACCCGCAGCCACCCGGTCGCCCTCGCGGACCGTCACCGATGACAACCGCACGGACGAACCGAGCCCGAGGATCGCGGCCGGATCGGTCACGGTCGCGGTGTCGCCGTCGGCGAAGCCGGCGCCCACGTCCACGACCGCCGCGGCGAGGATCGGGACGGCCACGGCGTCGGTGTCGTCGTCGACGGTGCCGGTGACGGTGAACCCGGTCGATGCCGTCGTCGCGCAGCCGGCCAGGAGGGCGAGCACCGCCAGGCCGCCGGCGAGCTTGCGCCCGCTCATCGCGGTTCCCCGCGCGTGCCGATCCGTCCGTACAGGAACCCGCTGACGTGGGCGTGCACGTCGAACTGCAGCGGTCCGAGACCGATGGAGTCCGCGATGGCCTTGACGACGTAGGGCATCAGCATCGGCCCGATGAACGCCGGCACCAGGCTCAGCGGCGGTTCGTCCCGCAGGACGCCCTCCTCCTGGTACCGGGTCAGCATCTGGGACACCGCCGCGAACAGTTGCTCGGGGCCACGGATCGATCGCGCCAGCTCGGGGTCGTACAGCACTTCGGTGAGAATCACCCGTGCGGCCGGCCCCACCCCGTCCAGCACGGCGAGGTAGGTGTCGGCCAGCCGGAGGAGATCGGCCTCGATGTCGCCGGTGTAGCCGCCGAACGTCCGCCGGACGGTCGCGAACTTCTGCTCGATGGCGACCTGGATCAGCTTCTTCTTCGTTCCGAACTTGCGGAAGAGCGTGACCTCGTTCACATCGGCACGCTGGGCGATCAGCCGGGTCGTCGCTCCCTTGAGCCCCCGCTCGCCGAGAACCTGCAGGGTCGCGTCGAGAATCGCCTCCGTCGTCGAGGGGGCCTCGGCGTCCGTGGCGGACGACCCGGTGGTAGGGCTCATGCCCTCACGGTAGATCCGCTCTCTCGTGATTGCAAGTGGTTACTTGCTTGCAGGTCGTCCGCCCCGCCCGGGGCGGTGCCGCCGCCCACTCAGAGCGAGCCCCGCAGAGCCGGGACCAGGAAGCGGGCGACGAGGACGAGCGCGACGACTCCGACCAGCAGGTCGGTCCAGGTGGCCAGGATCTCCCTGGAGTTCTTGCCCCTCGTCGTGAGGTGCATCAGCCCGGCCGCGAGCAGGAACATCCCGCCGGCGGCGCCGGCCGGCGCCGCCCATGCCGGAACGACGGCGAACAGGCCGGCCAGCCCCATTCCGAGGTTCGCCGTCGCGAGTTCACGGGTGAGCTGCCGCTGGGCGGGCAGGGGTGCGGCGGAGCCGAGGATCCCGGCGGTGATCTCCGGGCGGACCAGTTGCACGACGCCGGCCACCACGAGCCGCGTTCCCACTCCCCAGAACACCCACCATCGCCCGTAGACCTCGATCGGATCTCCCCCGCGCAGCGCCCACTCGATGGTGCCGGACGCGACGGGCAGCACCACCGTCTGCAGAAGAACGCCGATGACGTAGGCCATGACCGACAGTCTGAACCCACTCGGGGCGGGGAGGCCGGTCGGACCGAGCGGCTACCCCTCGGCTGGTCGGCGGGGCTGCGCGAGGGCCGTCTCCAGCCGAGGGGTCGCGACGCCGAGACGGCGCGCCTCCTGCCATGCGTCGCGGAGCACGGCACGCGGCTCGGCAGCGTCGGGATCGGTGTGTGCCGCCAGGCTCACCCGAGCGATCGGCAGGTGGGCGGTCGCCCACGCCATGATCGCGGCCGAGGCGCCGGGCAACCGGTAGGGAACCAGGGCGCCGCGATGTCGTCGGAGGTCGACCCCGCGCGCACGCAGGACGGGCAGCAGTTCCCGGCTCGTCAGCAGGGCCTCCCGCAGGGCGCGACGGTCGCCGATCATGTTCGCCAGCCCGCCGTGGCGAGACCCCTGCGCGTGCATGCCGACATCGGCCACGAAGTGCAGCCAGAGCCACGCGCGCAGGTCGCCCTCCGCCCTGACCCGGAAGCCGGCCTGCCGGAAGGCCGCCTGTACGGCGAGTTCGCGCGTGCTGGGCGAACCACCCGCCGCACCCAGGATCACGGTTCGCAGCAGCGCGCCGTGCAGGACGTCGTCGCCGTCGAAACCGCCGCCGGCCTGCGGAAACCCCCACACCACCTGGGCGGCGGGAAGCGGTGCGACGGCGGCCAGCGGCTCTGCCCACACATTGCCGAAGACCAGGACCGTGGCCTCGCCCACCCGGGGAGCGAGGAACGCGGCCGCACCCGGGAGGCGATGGTGTGCCACGCTGACCACGACGAGATCGAACCGGTCCCCGGCGTCGACGGACTCCCGGAGCCGGATCGGCACCGCCCGCCGGACCCTGCGACCGCGCCGCGTCCTGCGCGCGTCGATGAGGTCCAGCCGCACGCTGTCCCCGTACAGCGCCGCGCGGCCAGGACGGACGTAGAACTCGACGTCGTGGCCGGCGGATTGGAACGCCTGACCATAGATCGTTGCGATCACTCCCCGGCCGAACATCAGGATGCGCATCGTCGGGACCTCATTCTCGGCGGCTAAGTGGAGACGATCTCCAAATGCTAAGATATGGAGGTCATCTCCGATTGTCAAGGACAGGCGTCCGGAGGAGGAGCGATGCGCGCCGATGCCCGCCGCAACCGGGACGCGATCGTCGCGGCCGCGAGAGTCGCGTTCGAACGCAACGACCAACTGCGGTTCGACGACTTCGCCAGGCGCGCCGGGGTGGGCGTCGGCACCCTCTACCGGCACTTTCCGACCCGGGAGGCGCTGGCCGCGGCGGTCTACCAGGGCGAGGTGACGGCGCTGTGCGAACGGGCGCGCACGTCCGCCCGGCCCGCCGCGGAGGAGCTCGAGGCCTTCCTGCGCGGTTTCACGGACTACGTCATCGCCCACGCCGCGCTCGCCCGGACGCTCGCCGCCCTGGCGACCCCGGACGTCCAGGCCGACGGCGGGGGCGAACTGGAGCGCACGGTGGCCGAACTGATGGACCGGGCCGCCGCCGAGGGAGCCATCCGGCCCGGCATCCTTCCGGGAGGGGTGATGGTCGTCCTGCACGGAATCGGCTCCACGGCCGATCGCCCGGACTGGCCAGCCGAGGCGCGGGCGGCGGTCGAACTCCTGGTCACAGGACTCAGGCCGGTCTGACCGGCCGCCCTCCGCGCGGCCCCCACCCGGCAGCTCCTGTTGAAATGACCTGCGAACGGCGGGGCTGATGTGGAAACTTCTGGGCGTTGCTGATAGCACTATGTGCGTGACACCGGCTGGCTGGCGGGCCAGCGGGACGCAGGCGGTGGGGAATTGAGGTGGGGGGATGGCTGACGTGCGTCGGGAGCGCCTGCTGGAGGCTCTGGACTCACCGTTGCCGCTGGTCGTGGTCGAAGCAGTGCCCGGTGGCGGCAAGCGGACGCTGCTCAACCAGTGGGCGAGGGAACAGGCGGCGGAACGGCGGATCGTGCTCCGACTGGCGGCGGAGGCCAACCTGGGCCAGGTGCGGGGGATGATCGGGGCGACGCTCCGGCGGATCGGCGCCACCACCGTCCCGGCCGGCCCCGAAGACGGCGTGGCGGCCCTGCGGCGCCAGGTGCAGGAGTTGCCGATGCCGGTGGCGCTCGGTCTCGATGGCGCCGACCATCTCCCTTCCGACGCCCTCACCGAACTCCTGGGCCTCGTCGTGGGCGCCGATCGCCTCCGGATGGTGATCGCACTGTTCGACGGGTCGCCGGTCATCGAGGCGGCCACCCAGTGGGGGCTGCCCTACGCCGTCCTGGACGACCAGGACCTGGAGTTCACCGCGGACGAGGTCGGGACGCTCATGCGGGCCAGCAACCTCGCGCCGGTCAACGGTGCCGCGACCTCCGTCCACCACGTGACGCGCGGACATCCCGGTCTGGTGGCCGCCGTGCTGGAGGCATTTCCCGACGAAGCCATGCTGGGCACCATTACCTCCGGACAGGCGCTCAGCGCGTTCCTTGGCCGGCTGGGGCCGGACCTGCTGGGCTCAGGGGTCGCCGACTTCGTGACCCACCTGGTGCGAGTGCCACGCTTCTCCGCCGTGGAGGCGAGAGTCATCGCTCAGGACGACCGTGCCGCCTCCCACCTCCATCGGCTCCAGCGACTCGGCCTGGGAGAGATGACCTACGTCGCGGCGACGCGTGAGCGCATGTTCTTCTGGTACGAACCGGTGCGGCTCAGCATCGCCCGGTTCCTCGACGAGATCGGCGATCGCCCGCAGGAGCTGTCGGACCGCGTCCTGGCCGCCGCCGAGCGCGTGGACGACCACGAGCTCCGCGTCGCCACCCTGGTGGCGACGGGAGACCTGGGCGGCGCCGAGCGGCTCCTGCGCGACTGGCTGTGGGACCTGCTGCCCGACGGGAACCAGCCGATCTGGCGCACCTTGCAGGAACTCAGTCCGCAGCAGCTCGCCGGGTACCCCGGGCTGCTCTGCATCTGGCTGCGGGTCGCCCTCCAGCCCGGCCGGCCCCCGGCCCCGGGCGTGACCTCCGCGATCGCCACCAATGTGGTCGCCAACACTCCTCGCGAGCCCTGGGATCGACTGGCCGCACTGGCCCGTGGCCTCGAGCTGGCCCGGCAGAGCGGCGAGCCCGAGCTGATCAAGAATTTCGCGATCCGGGCGCGGGATCTGGCCGCGGAACTGCCGGCCGCCGCCGCGCCCGTTCTCGCTCCGGCGACGGTCTCGGACCTGCTGGTCGTCGCACAGACCTCGCTCCAGCTCGGCAACACCACCTTCGCCTCCGAGTTCGCGCAGTACGCGATCCGGACGATCGAGGCCGACCGGCGCCGGCTCGATCCCACCGGGGCGAGACTCGCCTTCGCGTCCCGCCTGGTGTTGTTCTCGAGCCGGGAACGGGGCAGGGAGGACCCGGTCGAGGCCGCCGTGGTGCTGTCCGGCTGGCGGGGATACTCGCGGGAAGGCGATGCGGTGGCCGCCCATCTCGCGATCATGTGGAGGGAACTGGACGCGGGGAATCTGGCGCTCGCCGAGGCGCACTGCCGGTTGGCGAGCGATCGGGTGGCACGTCCGGTCGAGTGGCCCGGGCTGCTGTTCACACGGGCGATCATCCTGGCGATCCAGGGCGAGGCCGCCGAGCTGGCCAGCGTCGCCCGGCAGTACGACCGGGCGAGCATCTGGAACCGGGACCCGGCCCTCGAGGCGGCCGGACAGTCCCACGAGTGGGCGAACGTCCTGATGCGACGGCTGATCGGGCGGGATCTGCCCTCGCCGGAGTTTCTTCCGCCGCAGGAGGGCGCCGAGCCGTTCTCCGATGCCGCCTTCGCCCCGAGGATCAACCACGGCGTCTGGCTGATGGAGGCGCTCAACGCGCTTCGCGCGGGCCGCCTCGCGGTCGCACGGTCGGCGCTGGAGCGTGCGATCACCGTCCTTCCGTCCTCCGGTCTCGCGCCGGTGATCCTCTCACTCGCCAGCCCCGACGAGGTCCAGCAGCTGGCCGAGATCATCCGTGACCACCCCGGCGCCGCCGACCTCCGACTCGAGCAGGCGTGCGACTACGCCAGGACGGAGCGGACGCCTCCCGGAGACCTGTCGGCGCGGGAGCTCGAGATCCTCCGCTTCCTCCGCGACGGGGCGTCCAACCGGACCATGGCGGAAGCGATGTTCCTCTCGGTCAACACCGTCAAATTCCACCGGGCCAAGCTGATGCGCAAGCTCGGCGCCAACAGCCGCGACGAGGCGCTGGAGGCTGCGGCGAGGTTGGGGCTCTAGCCCGGTTCCGGGCCAGGATGCGCCGGATCGCCTCCGGTCGGCAGGATCCGCCCGGCACGAACGGAACCGTCCCCGACGGGTCGCCCGCCCGCACGCGGGCCGGCGACCCACCCTCGGGGTAGGCGGACAACGCCCCCGGACTACCCCGCGGGGTGGTTTCCGCCCGTGCGGCGACAGCCGGCACCCGGGCCAACGGAAAATGAGGTGTCCGTGCCCATCATGGGGTTTCCGAGGTCTTCTCGTGACGAATCGAGTCAGCGCGGAACCCCTCGTCAGCGGGAGTCCCACTTTGACGAGCCAGATCGTTGCCCCTACCCCAAGACAGCAGCTGACCCGACGCGGGCTTGCGGGCCTGCTCAGCCTGATCCTCGCGGTTGTCACCCTCGGGTTCGTCGCGCCCACGGCCTATGCCACCACCGGCATCAGCGCCAGCCTGCTGCTGAACGGCGACAGCTACGAGGGGACGCCAGTGGTCACCGAGGGTGACACCCTGACTCTTCGGCTCCAGTACACCGACCAGGTCGCCCCGGGCTCGACGGTCGAGTTCGAACTCGGCGACAATGTGACCCTGACGACCGTGCCGAGCGGGAACACGGCCATCGCCAGTGTGGTCAAGGACGGGAACAAGGTCCGGATCACCTTCGCCGACCCGTGGCCGAACGGGGTGAACCAGGGGGTCTCCGACCTGAAGTTCACCGTGAACGCCGTGGACGAGAGCACCAAGGACAAGATCACCTGGAAGATCGACGGCGAGGAGTCCTCCCGTGACGTGATCATCCGCAACTCCGGCGACGAGTTCGCCAATGTCACCAACGGGCAGAGCAAGAACCTCTCCCCGGACAACCGCAGCAACGTCGTGTCGGTCTCCTCCGACGGGGTGGTGAGCCTCAGCACCGGTGTGATCGGCTCCACCCTGACCACCTACACGCTGCGGGTGACCAGCGCCGAGGCGCGCAACGGCCTGACCATCGCCGACCAGCTGCCCGCCAACCTCGCCTACCTGGCGGCCTCCTTCTCCGCGCAGCTGACCACCTGGGACGCCGACGGGCTCAACCGCGAGACGAACCCGTTCGCCTTCTCGCCGACCATCACCGGCAACTCCTTCACCAGCAGCGTCGACCTGCCTGCCGACTCGATCCTGGTCATCACCTATGCCGTGACCGTGCCGGACGAGGCGGCCCGCCTCGCCCTGCAGACGCAGCTGCAGGCCGCGGCCGACGCGAGGAACGGAGACCCGGGGAACTTCTCCGTCTCCCTGCAGAACACGGCGAGCTTCGGCACCGAGAACCGCTCGGCGACGCTGCAGCTGACCGGCACCCTGCCGGCCGCGCCCGGGCCGACCCCCGGCTCCGCGTTCGGCAAGACCTCCGACTGGACGACCCAGGAACTGAAGGCCAACGCCGACGGCACGCTGACCCCGCCCGAGGACATCACCTACACCCTGCACGCGGACCTCGCCCAGTGGGACGGCCGGCCCGACCACGCGAACTACACGCTGACCCGCAACATCGTGATCCGCGACGCACTGCCGGTCCAGGCGAGCTGGAACACCACCGACCCGGCCTTCCTCACCGTCAGCGGCAACCTGGCGCTGGCTCCTGCCGCGGACGGCGTGGCCTGCACCGACGCGGCGATGGCCGTGGACGCCCAGGTCGGGACCTACTGCGTCAGCGGTCAGGTCCTGCTGATCAACGTGGGCAAGGACTCCGGCACGAGCCTCGACATCGCGGTGAAGGCACAGGTCAACACCGTCACGGGCCTGCCCGACCACTCCGGGGGCACCACCATCAAGGACGGGCACGCCTACCGGCTGCGCAACACCGCCCAGTTCACCTACCGCGACGGCAGTCCGTACACCGTCAACCGCGACGCCAAGATCGTGACCCTGCCCGAGGACACGTCCAACGGCATCAACGACTCCAGCGTCTTCACCAAGCAGGGCACCACCGACGACGCGGCCGTCGACCCGGGCGACACGGTGACCATGCACTACACCTTCACCGTCGCCGCGGGTAAGGGCATCGACGTCCGCACCAGTCGGATCGTGGACTACATCGACGACACGATCTTCGACCTGAGCGACCCGTCCGCCATCGACATCAGCGGAACCTACGACGGGCAGGCCCTGAACTCCACCCACTTCGTCACCAGCATCGACGCGGACAAGGACCTGGTGATCGCCCTGAGCGACGCCGGGAAGGCCGTCGTGACGACGCGCGGCGCCGACAAGCGCCTGGTGGTCAACATCGCGCTGACCACGGTGCCCTTCGAGGGCAAGGAGACCAGGACCATCACGAACCGCGCCACGTTGTTCGGCGAGGACGGCGATCCCGACTACTGGTCGGAGAGCAGCCTGGACGCCACCTCCTACGGGGACGAGGCCGAGGTCCGCAAGACGGTGTACGACCGTGGCGACGAGGCCTGGGTGCAGACCCTGAAGGCGCAGCGGGACGCCGGGGGCCAGCTGACCCAGAGCGTCTTCACCTACCGGGTCGAGTTCATCCCCCACGGTGACTACGACAGCGTCGTGATCGCCGACGTCCGCGACGTGCTGCCCAGCGGCGTGTCCTTCCTCGGTTTCGTGACCGCGGCGAACGCGGCGACGGCGGAGAACCCCGTGGCCGGCCCGGTGGACATCGGCGGCAACATCGAGGCCACCTACTCCGGCGGCGTGGTGACGCTGCGGCAGAAGGACGGAACGGTCCTCGACGCCGGTGAGTCGATCGCGGCGTACTTCGCGGTCCAGGTCGTCGATCCGTCGGCCGTGGTCCCGATCGTCAACCAGATCGGCACCACGCGGGCAGAGATCGTCCCGATCTCCTACGCGGTGGGCGACTACGTGTGGATCGACGCCGACCGCGACGGTGTGCAGGATGCCGGCGAGGACGTTCTGCCCGGCGTGACGGTGGACCTCCTCAACGCGGCGGGTGAGGTGGTCGCCACGACCACCACCGACGCGCAGGGCCGCTACCTGTTCGACGGGCTGCCCGCCGGGACCTACCAGGTGCGGTTCACCCTCACCGAGGAGCAGGCCGCCCGCTACACCTTCACCACCGAGGGCGCCGGTGACAGCGATGCCGACGACTCCGACGCGGTGGTCCAGACCGGTGGCCGGATCGGGCTGACCAGGCAGTTCGTCCTGGACGGCACCAACACCGCGCTCACCGGCGACTACGACAGGGAGGTGCAGGCGTCGGAGGGGATCGATCCCACCTGGGACGCCGGTGTCGTGCTCAAGTCGGTCTCCGTGGGTGACTACGTCTGGGTCGACAGCAACCGCGACGGCAGGCAGGATCCCGGTGAGCCGGGCATCCCCGGCGTCGTCCTGGAACTGGTCGGTCCCGACGGCGAACCCGTCACCGACGTCCACGGCAACCCGGTGGGGCCGGTGACGACCGGGCCGAACGGCGAGTACACCTTCGAGAACCTGCCCGCCCTGAGCGGTGAGCAGACCTACACGGTGCGGATCGACACCGAAGCGTCGGCCGAGGCGCTGCGCCCCTACGTCCCCACCAGCCCCAGCCAGGGAGACCGGCAGGGCGACTCGTCCAGCTGGGAGGCGATGACCGAACCGGGCGACCTGCACGAGGACGGCGACCGCGACCCGACGCTCGACTTCGGGTTCGTCGCCAAGACCTACGCCATCGGCGACTACGTGTGGATCGACGCCAACCGTGACGGCAGCCAGGGCGACGACGAGGATCCCCTGCCCGGGGTCCGGGTCGACCTGCTGGACAGCGACGGCCACGTGATCGCCACCACCACGACCGACGACGCCGGCCGCTACCTGTTCGACAATCTCGAGGCAGGCACCTACCAGGTGCGGTTCACGCTGACGGACAAGCAGAAGAAGACCTACCGGTTCACCTCTCGCGACTCCGGGGACGACGCCGCCGACTCCGATGCGGACCGCTCCACCGGCCTCACGACCACGATCGTGCTGGGCGAGGAGAACACCGCGCTGACCAAGGAGTACGAGTACGGGACCGTGAACGCCTCGGAGGGCATCGACCCGACCTGGGACGCGGGGGTGATCCTGCGAGCCTCCTCGTCGGACGGCTCCGATGACGACGGTGACGATTCGCTCGCCTACACCGGTGTCAGCGCCGGGCTGTGGGGGCTGGGCATCGCCGGCATCGCCCTGGTCCTGGTCGGCATCGGTCTGCGACGCCGCCGGCAGCAGGCCTGATCGGCGCACCGGGTCCATCGCATCGCCGGTCGAGCGTGTCACGAGCACGCTCGACCGGCGATTCGTCGCTACGCCGTTCTACGCACGACCACGGGACGTGATTCCGGCCCCGAAGTGCTTACCATGTGTGAAGTTTCTACTCTTCACCAGGGGGCGCCTGCACGATGCGGCAACCATTCCTTGCATCCGACCATCCCCGCTACAAGTGGGTGGCACTGAGCAACACCACACTCGGCACGCTGATGGCCACGATCAGTGGCTCCATCGTGCTGATCTCGCTGCCCGCGATCTTCAAGGGCATCGAGCTGGACGCGTTGCAGGCGAGCAACGTCAGCTACCTGCTCTGGATGATCATGGGCTATCTGCTGGTCACGGCGGTCTTCGTGGTGGCCTTCGGCCGGCTGGGCGACATGTACGGCCGGGTGCGGATCTACAACCTGGGCTTCCTCGTCTTCACGCTCGCGGCGATCGGCTGCGCGGCCGTCCCGTACCAGGGCGGCGCCGGCGCGCTGTGGCTGATCGTGTGGCGCCTGGTCCAGGCGGTCGGCGGCGCGATGCTGTTCGCCAACTCGACCGCCATCATCACCGACGCCTTCCCCGCCGACCGGCGTGGCCTGGCGATGGGCATCAACCAGGTGGCGGCGATCGCGGGCAGCTTCGTCGGGCTCGTCCTGGGCGGCGTCCTCGCCGTGGTGCACTGGCGGGCGGTCTTCCTGGTCAGCGTCCCGGTCGGAGTGGTCGGCACGATCTGGGCCTACGCCTCGCTGCACGAGGCCGGCGAGCGCAATCCCGGGCGGCTGGACTGGCCGGGCAATGTCACGTTCTCGCTCGGGCTGACGGCCCTGCTCGCAGCGAGCACCTACGGCATCCAGCCGTACGGCGGCCAGCCCACCGGATGGACGAACCCGTGGGTGCTGGCCGGCCTGATCGGCGGAGTCGCGGTCCTGGGCCTGTTCGTGTGGGTCGAACTGCGCAGCCCGGCACCGATGCTCGACCTGCGGCTGTTCCGGATCCGGGCCTTCAGCGCGGGGAACCTCGCGTCCCTGCTCGCAGCGATCGGACGCGGCGGCCTGCAGTTCATGCTGATCATCTGGCTGCAGGGCATCTGGCTGCCACTGCACGGCTACGCCTACGAGGACACCCCCCTGTGGGCAGGGATCTACATGCTCCCGATCACGCTCGGCTTCCTCGTCGCAGGACCGATCTCCGGCACCCTCTCCGACCGGTTCGGCGCACGCGGCTTCGCGTCGGTCGGGCTGCTGGTCGTCGCCGGCACGTTCGTGCTCTACCTGCTGATGCCGGTGAACTTCGAGTACTGGCAGTTCGCGGTGGTGTCGCTGCTCTCGGGCATCGGCTCGGGCATGTTCGGCGCGCCGAACCGGACCGCGATCATGAACAGCGTCCCCGCGAGCGAGCGCGGCGCCGCGTCCGGGGTGTCGGCCACCGTGCAGAACGCGGGCTCGTCGATGTCGATCGGCGTGTTCTTCTCGCTGATGGTGGTCGGACTGGCCGGTTCGCTTCCGACCACCCTGCGCGACGGACTGCTCGCCCACGGCGTCCCGGACGCGGTCGCCGGGAAATTGGCCAACCTGCCACCCGTCGACAGCCTGTTCGCCGCCTTCCTGGGCTACAACCCGATCGAGTCGCTGCTGGGCCCGTCCGTGCTGGGTTCGCTGGACCCCGCGGACGCCGCCGCGCTGACCGGCAAGGAGTTCTTTCCGCAGCTGATCTCCGGGCCGTTCCACGACGGGCTGGTCGTGGTGTTCGTGGTCGCCGCAGTGATGTCCTTCATCGGTGCGCTCGCCTCGCTGAGCCGGGGCAAGCGGTTCGTCCACGACGAACATGTCGGAGCGCTCGGCCGTACGCTGGAGGGAACCGTGCGCGAGGACTCGCAGGTTCCGGCGGTCGAGCCCGTCGCGCTCAGCCGGATCGACCCGGGTGGTGAGGGATGAGGATCGAGGACGAACGCGCCCACGACCGGGCGGAGGTGGCGGCGCGCCTGACCCCGGCGCTGTCGAGGGTGGCACGACGGCTGCGTCCGGCGAGCGGCGAACTCGCCATCGGCCACTTCTCGGTGCTGTCGACCCTGGACCGCTTCGGCGCCCAGCGACCCAGCGACCTGGGCCGGATCGAGCGCTTCACCCAGCCCGCCGTCACCCGAGTGGTCGGCGCGCTGGAGGAGCGCGGACTGGTCGCCAGGAGTCCCAGCCCGGACGACGCCCGCTCGAGCATCGTCGAGATCACCGACGCGGGCAGACGCCTGCTGCGCGACACGCGTGCCGAGCAGGCGGGCATCGTCCTGCGCCTGCTCGACGTGCTCGACGACGAGCAGGTCCGCCTGCTCGCCGCGGCGCTCGAGCCGCTGGAGGCCGTGGCCAGCGAGGCGAGCCTGGGCACCTGCGCGGCCCCGGTGCCAGCCGGCCGCTGAGCGCTGCACCCGCGACGGTGTCGCGCGGAGCTATCTCCCACGACGTCAGTGTTGGCTCCGCCTGGGGTGCTTGCGGGTAACCGCCTCGATCGCGCTCAGTCGGCGTCGAAGGTGACCACCACCTTGTCGGCCGCACCCGGGGTAGCGGCGAGCGCGAGCGCTTCGAGGGCGCCCTCGAACGGGACTTCGTCGCTGACGATCACCGCGTACCGTTCCCAATTGTCGATGAGGGCGTCGGTGACCTCGAAGATCTCCGACGGATAGCCCATGGACGTACGGATGTCGATCTCGGCACCAAGGATCTCGGCAAAGTCGACCTCGACCGGGCGCTTGTGCACGGCAACGATCGTGAGCACCGCACCGCGTTTGGCCGCGGTCAGGGCGGTCGTCACGACCTGGGCGGCGCCGGCCGCGTCGATGTACACGTCCGTCCCCGCCTTCGCCGCATGTCCTGGCCGAGCGGGAACCTCGCCGTGCAGTTGGCGCAGCCGGGCAACGGCGTCCACCTCCGCGGAGTTGATCACGGCGTCCGCGCCGGCCAGCAGGGCCTTCTCCAGCCGCGAGGGGACCAGGTCGACCACGACGACATGCGCGACACCCCTGGACTTCAGGCTGATCGCCGCGCCGAGCCCGATCGGCCCGGCACCGAACACGACGGCCGTGTCCCCTGCCTTCGCTCCGGATCGATTGACCGCGTGGTGGGCGACCGCCATCGGTTCATTGAGTGCAGCTACCGCCCACGGGAGATGGTCGGGCACCACCCGTAGCGTCCTGCCCGCCACGGCGTCCTCGATCAGCAAGTAGTCGGCCAGGCCACCGTGGGCCCCGCCCGAACCGATGATGCCCGAGGGCGCGGCCATCGGGTTCGGCACCACATGGTCGCCGACCTTCACGGCCACCACCTTCGCGCCGACCTCGACGACCTCGCCCGCGGGCTCATGTCCCAGAGGCGTCGCACCTTCACGCGGCGGGATGCCCCCGTGCACGGTGTACATCCCGTCCGATCCACAGATGCCGCAGGCGCGCACCTTGATCAGCACGTCGCCAGGCCCGACCTCGGGCCTGGGCACCTCCACCCAGCCAGCCCTTCCCGGACCGGTGACGTAGACAGCCTTCATGATTGATCCTTCCCTTCCCGGTGCCGCGCGCCGGTCAACTCTCGACCAGCTGCCGCCAGCCTTGCCGGAGGGCGGGACGCACGAATCAGCCGGACAGATCGACTCTGGCTACCGCGATCGCGGTATGCCGGGTCCGACCGTGGGTGGAGACGAATGAGCCGCCCCCTCATCGGTCCACAACCCGGTGCACCAAGTGGCAATCGCCGACCAACCAACCCGGACCGAGTCGGGGACGGTTCCCTTCTCGGTCCACCAACCCCAGACCGAGCACCGGATGGACCGAGTCAGGAACCGTCCCCCATTTAGCCCAGAACCCGACCAACCAACCCGGACCGAGTCGGGGACGGTTCCCTTCTCGGTCCACCAACCCCAGACCGAGCAACGGACGGACCAAGTCAGGAACCGTCCCCTATTC
>NZ_JASGES010000181.1:0-6280 GCF_047606205.1 Propionicimonas sp.
GCGGCGCCGGCCGGCGCCGCGCTGCTGGTCGGCGGAGGGTACCGCCCGGCGGGGTGGGCGGAGCAGCCCTCGGTGCGCGCCCTGGACGCCGTCACCGGGTCGCTGCCCGTCGTCCTGGTCAGCGGGGACGCGCACGCCGGCTGGCTCAACACCGCGGCGCTGGCCCGCTTCGGGCTGTCCTGGCGCGACGAACCGGTGGTCGAGGCCGAGTGGTTCGCGGCGGTGCCGGCGCTGCTGGCCGCCGAGGACGCGCAGGCCGGCCCGGGCGCATATGCCGACGCCCTGACCGAGGCTGCGGCGAAGGGCGTGGTCGGCCTCGTCGACTACGACTTCGAGCCGGGGTTCGCCGCATGGCCACACCGCTGGGCCGCGGTCGGCGTGCCGCTGCGGATCAGGGCGTCGGTGTATCCCGCCGACCTGGCTGCCGCCCTCCGCGCGGGCGTCCGAACCGGTACCGCGCTGCCGGCCGGGGCAGGCGAGTCGCTGGTCGTGATGGGCTCGCTGAAGATCATCTCGGACGGCTCGCTGAACACCCGCACGGCCTCCTGCACCGAGCCGTATCCCGACGGCGGTCACGGCGTGCAGAGCGTGCCGCCGGAGGAGTTGCGCCGGCTGCTGGCCACGGCGAGGGCGAACGGCCTGAGCGTGGCCCTGCACGCGATCGGGGACGCCGCGGCCGCGGCCGCGCTGGATGCCTTCGAGGCCACCGGGGCCGCCGGAACGATCGAGCACGCGCAATTGCTCCCGCCGGACGCGCCCGCCCGGCTCGCCCGGGCCGGGCTGGTCGCCAGCGTCCAGCCCGCACACCTGCTGGACGACCGCGGTGTGACCGAGACCGTGTGGGGCGTCGAGCGAGCCTCACGGAGCTTTCCGCTGCGCGAACTGGTGGACGCGGGCGTCCGCCTGGCCTTCGGCTCGGATGCCCCGGTCGCCCCGCTCGACCCGTGGCTGGCGATGGCTGCGGCGATCCACCGGGGCGAACCGGGCGACGCGCCGTGGTACCCGGAGCACTCGCTCACCGCCGCCGAGGCCCTGGCGGCCAGCACCGGCGGCCTGAGGACGGTGGCCGCCGGCTCCCCCGCCGATCTGGTCCTGCTCGACGCCGACCCGCTGGCCGGATCCGATCCGGTTGAGCAGGCCCGCACCCTGAGGGGGATGACCGTGGCCGCCACCTGGGTGGCCGGCCGGCTGGTGCACCGGGCGTCCTGAGCCCCCGCACCACGCGTCCTGAGCCCCCGCACCGGGGGGTTCGCCCTCCAGCGCCGGCATAGCCGCCGATTTCTCCCCACGGGCACGGGTGCGCTAAAGTCTCTTCCTGCGCGCCGCTAGCTCAACTGGCAGAGCAGCTGGCTCTTAACTAGCGGGTTCGGGGTTCGAGTCCCTGGCGGCGCACACAGCGAGAGGCCCTGAGGAATCCCTCGGGGCCTCTCGCTCTGGTCGGACGCTACTTCACGCCGCCGGCGGTGAGGCCGGCCACGATCCGCCGCTGGAAGATCAGCACGCCGATGATCAGCGGGACGGTCACCAGGACACCGGCGGCCATGATCGTGCCCCACGGGGTGTCATAGCCGTAGGCGCCGGTGAACTTCGCGATCGACACCACCGCGGTGTACATGCGCTGCTCGGTGCCGAAGGTCAGCGCGATCATGAACTCGTTCCAGACCGCGATGAAGGTGATGATCGCCGTGGTGAACACGCCGGGAGCGGCCAGCGGGAGGATCACCTTCCGGAACGCCTGGCCGGGCGTGCACCCGTCCACCATGGCCGCCTGCTCGAGCTCCACCGGCAGCTGCCGGAAGAACGCCGTCAGGTTCCACACGCACAGCGGCAGGCCGAAGGACAGCGACGGGATGATCAGCGCCTGGTAGGTGTTCATCCAGTTGATCGGGAGCCACGGGTACGCCCCGGTGAACATCTTGAACAGCGGGATCAGCAGGGTGATGCCCGGGAACATCGAGCAGCCGATGATGATCGACAGCACCAGACCCTTGAACCGGAACCGCAGCCGGGCGAGGGCGTACGCGCCCAGGATGCCCAGCAGCAGGGTGAGCAGGGTGGTCGTCAGCGAGACGATCACCGAGTTCAGCAGCGCCTGGCCGAAACCGTTGCGCGGGTCGAAGACCGCGGGGTAGTTCTCGAACGAGACCGGATTGGGCCAGAACGAGGTGTCCCGGCCCATCGTCGGCAGACGCAGCGAGGAGACGATCATCCAGTAGAACGGCAGGACGCAGTACAGGACGATCAGGGCCATTCCCAGGACGACACCGATCGTGCCGACCCAGTACTTCCAGTCGCGGCTCGGCTTGTTCAGGACGGCGATCTCCGCGGCCGACACGTGGCCCGCGGCTGGCGTGGCTGCGGCGGTCATGACTGGTACCCCCCACTCGTGATCGTGCTCGTGGCGAGCCTCACCTTGCGTCCCTCTTCCTTCGCCAGCCTCTTCTGCCGCTTGCGCTGCTCCGACAGCGCCCTGGTCTCGTCGTCACCGATCACGTCGGCGCCGAGGAGCTTCACGAAGATGAAAGCGACCAGCACGATGTAGACGAACAGGACCAGGGAGTACGCGGCGGCGGAGCCGTAGCGCAGCTGGTTGTTCTCGTAGTAGGCGAACATCGAGATCGTCTCGACGAAGTACTTGCCCTGCCCGATCATGCCGTAGGGCAGGTCGAACATGCGCATGGTGTCGAGCGTGCGGAAGAGCACGGCCACCACCAGTGCGGGCTTCACCATCGGCAGGGTGATCCGGACGAACTGCTGCCACGCGTTCGCCCCGTCCACCCGGGCCGCCTCGTACACCTCGGACGGAATGGTCTGCAGTCCGGCCAGGGTGAGCAGGCCGATGAAGGGTGCGGTCTTCCAGGTGTCGGCGACGATCACCGCCCACTGCGAGTAGCGGTTGTCGGCCAGCCAGAGAATGTCCTGGCCGAGGATCTTGTTCATCACGCCCGCGGAGTCGAAGATCAGGCCCCACATCCTGGCCGAGACGATGGTCGGGATCGCCCACGGGATCAGGATCGCCGCCCGGACGAAACCCTTGCCGCGGAAGGCCCTGGCCATGATCAGGGCCATCGCCACGCCCAGCACGGTCTCGATCCCCACACAGACGACGGTGAAGAAGGTCACGTTCAGGAAGGAGTTGATCAGGCGGTCCATCGTGCCCCACGCACCGACGACATTGGTGGGGTTGGCGAAGATGTCGGTGAAGTTCTGCAGGCCGACGAAACTCTCGGTGTCGGCGATCATGCCGGTGGCCGGATCGACGCCGGTGTTCTTGCGGAACACCGACTCCCGCAGGGAAAGGATGATCGGGATCCCCACCACGAACAGGATCACGAGCATCGTCGGGGAGATCAGAATGCCGGCCAGGGTGCCCTGGCCGTCGCTGAGCAGGTTCTTCTTGCGCTTCTCGGTAACGGGAGGCGTTGTGCCGGCGAGTGTCGTTGTGGCGCCCTGGCTCATGTGCTTCCCCACCTCCTTTGCTAGGGAAAGAGACACCACTCGGGGTCGCGGCGTTCGACCGCGACCCCGAGAGGGCCCGACGAGGGAACTACTTGAGCAGGTCCGTCAGCTTCGTCTGCAGGTCGGAGAAGGCCTGGTCAGGCGTCGTGCTACCTTGCTTCAACGCCGTCTGCAAAGCAGCGTAGGTCGCATCCTGAATGGCTGCGGTCACGTCGCCGTACCGCACGGCCTTCGGCCGCGGCTTGGCACCCTTGATCGACTCGCCCAGCGTGGCCAGGTACGGGAACTGCTTCTGCAGCTCGGCGTCCCCGTACATGCTCTCCAGGATGGGGGCCAGCGAGCCCTTCTGCAGGAAGACCTTCTGGATGTCCTCGGACGCGATCCACTTGATGAAGTCGCCCGCGGTGCCCTTGTTGCTCGCGAAGGTCGAGATGCCGATGTTGTGGCCGCCGAGAGTCGAGACGCCCTGGCCGTCCTTGCCCGGGATCGGGGCGATCCCGAACTTGCCCGCCACGCCGGAGGAACCGTCGGTCTTGCTGGCCAGGTTGTAGACGTAGGGCCAGTTGCGCAGGAACAGGATCTTGCCGTCCTGGAACGCCTGGCGGCTCTCCTCCTCCTTCCAGGTGAGGGCTTCCTTGGGGATGCTGCCACTGGAGAAGCCGTCGGTCAGCCAGGTCAGGCCCGCGATCGCCTCGGGGGTGTTCACGTTCGGCTTGCCGTCATCGGTGATGAACTGGCCGCCCGCCGAGTTCACGGCCTCGGCAACGTTGCAGGTCAGGCCCTCGTACTTCTGGAACTGGCCGGCGTAGCAGGACATGCCCTTCTGGCTCGGCAGGACCTTGTCACAGGCCGCCTGCATGTCGTCCCACGTCTTCGGGGCCTCGAGGCCGGCCTTGTCGAGCAGGTCCTTGCGGTAGAACAGCAGCGCCCCGTCCGAGGACTGCGGGTAGGCGTAGAGCTTGCCGAAGTAGGTCGCCGCGTCGACGGCGCTGCTCAGCATGCCGGTGGTCGGGAACTTGTCGGCCGGGAGTTCCTGGAGCCAGCCGTTGGCGGCGAACTCGGCCGTCCACACGACGTCCACGGACATGACCGAGAACTCGCCGCTCTTGGCCTGCGCGCGCTTGATCATGTCGGCGCGCTGCTGGTCGGCCTCGGGAGAGAGCTCGATCAGGGTGACCTTCTCGTTGGGGTGGGCATCGTTCCACTGCTGCAGGACGCCGGCCCAGACGCCGGCGGTGTCCTTGCCCTGGGCGTAGGTGATCGGCCCGCGCTCGTCCCAGTTCACACCGGCTGCGGAACTCGCTGCCGGGGTGGAGGAAGAGCTGCACGCAGCGGTGACCAGCACGGCACCAACAGATGCCACCGCCGCGAGCACGCGCCGCGTTGTGCGTGCATGAGACATTGCGTCCTCGCTTCTCAGAAGTGTCCCCCGCCATTGGGGACTCTGGGTGCACTCTAGGCACGCGGCCACCCCGCTGGGCAGCACCTTTCCCGGATTGTTATCGAAGTCCAACCGTCCAATCAGCCCGATGTGGCAAATGAAACGATCTATCTGTCTTTGCCCCGTCCGGACGTGGCGGTAAATCGACTGACCCGAAGCAAGCTCACCCCGAGGATCTGCGGGATCGGGTCAGCTCAGCGCCCGCGCAGGATCGACCGCACGATCACCGCGAAGGTCACCGCGCCGCCGACGGCCGCCGCAACCAGCGCGACCCGCTCCGTCCGCAGCGAACCCCGCTCGTCGACCAGCTGGGATTTCGCCTGCTCGAAGCTGCCGCGCGCGAACGTCCGCGCGTCCTCGACGGTGTGGGCGACGATGGCCTTCGGGTGCACCTGACTGATCAGCCCCTCGACGCTCGCCGCCAAGCGCTGCCGGGCAGCGTCGATCTCGGCCTCGATCTCCTCGCGGGTGCGCACTGCCTCTGCCATCGCTCCTCCAAGCTCACCGGCGCCGGTCTGCGCACAGCCTATGCCAGCCCCTCCCCGTCCGCGCGACGACCGCCACCAACCACGGCACGCGGGGGACGGCTCCCTCGCGACGGGATGGCGGGCGACGGTCGTTCCCGTTGGTCGGAACGACTCCTCTACTAGGGTGGCGCCATGACCCAGCTCACGCCCGGCGACATCGCCCCTGCCTTCACCCTGCCGGACGCGGACGGGAAGCCCGTCTCGCTGTCCGACTACGCCGGCGGCCGGGTCATCGTCTACTTCTTTCCCGCGGCGCTGACCCCGGGCTGCTCGCTCGAGGCCGTCGATTTCGACGCCGCGATGGCCGACCTCGCGGCGGCCGGCTACCAGGTCGTGGGCGTCTCCCCCGACAGCACCGCGAAGCTCGCGACGTTCCGCGAGCGGGACCACCTGCGGTTCCCACTCCTTGCCGATCCGGCGCGGGACGTCCTCGGCGCCTACGGCGCGTTCGGCACGAAGATGCTCTACGGCAAGCAGGTCGAGGGAGTGATCCGCTCCACCTTCATCGTCGACGTGGACGCCGCCGGCGCCGGCGTGGTGAAGGTCGCGCAGTACAACGTGCGCGCGACCGGCCACGTGGCAAAGCTGCGCCGCGAACTGGGCGTGTGATCCTCCCCGGTCATTCGTGACGGCTGCCCGCAGGCTGTTCCCGCGGATCGATCGCCCCGCCGACCGACCTCCTCACACGATGACGCGGACACAGCGTCCCTTGGCAACCTCCACGCGGAGGTGCGGGCCGAGGGCCGCGGAACTGTCCCCGACCCACACGTCGTGCCAGCCGTCCCGCGGGCGGCGGCAGCGACCCGCCGGGTCCCAGCGCGCGAACGCATCCGCCCGCAGCCGCACCCGCGCC
>NZ_JASGES010000182.1:0-3858 GCF_047606205.1 Propionicimonas sp.
CTGCGCACCCTGGGCTCCCAGTCCTGCGCCCTGGCCGCCAGCGGCACGCCCCGGAACGGGCTGGCCGAGGCGTCCGGCTCCGCCGGCCGGTTCAGCGCGGCGAGGAAGGCGGCCAGCCCCGGGGCCGCGGGTGCGCGGTTCACGACCGGTACGTCGCTGGCGCTGCGACCGGGCAGCCGCGGCACCACCGTCCATCGCCACGGGTAGCCGTGGCCAGGGCGTCCGGCGAACACGGGGACGGGGACCGGGACGGGCAGCCTCGGTGCGAGCCGGGGGAGGGCGAGGATCTCGTGCTCGATGAGCTCCGCCGCGGCCCCGCGGCGGGGCAGCCGGACGAGCAGGTCGGGTCCGAGCGCGAACAACTCGTTGTCCCAGCCGTGGCTGAACGTCTCCACGTGCTCATCGGCCAGGTGGGGGCACTGGTCGGACACCAGCCGGCGGACCAGGGCGGCGTCCGGCCTCACCTCGGCTGCGGGAATGCGGGGCACTCGGGACAGGGTAGCCTTGCCGGGCGATGTTGGTGGTACGTGAGTTGGAGGTCCGGGCAGGAGCCCGGTTGTTGCTGTCCCCGGTGTCGTTCCAGGTGGCGGCGGGAGACAAGATCGGGCTGGTCGGGCGCAACGGCGCCGGCAAGACCACCCTCACCCGCATCCTGGCCGGTGAGTCGCTGCCCGCGGCCGGCACGGTGACCCGCTCGGGCCAGATCGGCTACCTCCCGCAGGATCCGCGCACCGGCGAGGCCAACCAGTTGGCGCGCGACCGGATCCTGTCGGCCCGCGGCCTGGACTCGATCCTGCGCCGCCTGAACACCTACTCGATGGCGATGGCCACCGAGGTCGGCGAGGCCCAGGACAAGGCGATGGCGTCCTACGCCCGCGCGGAAGCGGAACTGGCGGCCGCGGGCGGCTATGCCGCGGAGTCCGAAGCCGCCCGGATCGCGGCCAACCTCGGCCTGCCGGACCGAGTGATGGGGCAGGAGGTGCGGACGCTGTCGGGCGGCCAGCGGCGACGTGTGGAACTCGCCCGGATCCTGTTCTCCGGCGCGGACAACCTGCTGCTGGACGAGCCGACCAACCATCTGGACGCCGATTCGATCGTGTGGCTGCGCAGCTTCCTGCAGTCCTACCCCGGCGGACTGCTGGTGATCTCGCACGACGTCGGGCTGCTGGAGGCGACCGTCAACAAGGTGTTCCACCTGGACGCGAATCGCGCCGAACTGGACGTCTACGCCATGGACTGGAAGCGCTACCTGCTGCAGCGCGAGACCGACGAGAAGCGGCGCAAGCGCGAGCGTGCCAACGCCGAACGCAAGGCCGACGCCCTGCTGGCGCAGGCGGACAAGATGCGCGCGAAGGCCACCAAGGCCGTCGCCGCGGCGAACATGGCCCGTCGGGCGGAGAAGCTGCTCAGCGGGCTCGAGGAGCAGCGCGCGGCCGACAAGGTGGCGAAGATCCGGTTCCCGCAGCCCGCCCCGTGCGGGAAGGTGCCGCTGACCGCAGCCGAGCTGAGCAAGTCCTACGGGTCGCTGGAGGTGTTCACCGACGTGGACCTCGCCATCGACCGTGGGGCGAAGGTCGTGGTGCTCGGCCTCAACGGTGCGGGCAAGACCACCCTGCTGCGGATCCTGGCCGGGATCGAGGAAGCCGACACCGGCGAGGTCGTCCCCGGACACGGCCTGCGGCTGGGCTACTACGCGCAGGAGCACGAGACGCTGGACGTCACCGCGAGCGTGCTGGAGAACATGCTGACCGCCTCCCCGGACCTCAACGAGACCGAGGTCCGCAAGATCCTCGGCTCGTTCCTGTTCTCCGGGGACGATGTCGACAAGCCCGCCCGCGTGCTGTCCGGCGGCGAGAAGACCCGGCTCGCCCTGGCGATGCTGGTGGTCTCGGCGGCGAACGTCCTGCTGCTGGACGAACCCACCAACAACCTGGATCCTGCCTCCCGTGCGGAGGTGCTCAATGCCGTCCGCACCTACGCCGGCGCGGTGATCCTCGTCACCCACGACGAGGGCGCGGTGGAGGCGCTCCACCCCGACCGCGTGCTGCTGCTCCCCGACGGCGTCGAGGACCTCTGGAACCCCGACTACGCCGACCTGGTCTCGCTGGCCTGAGCGGGCTGGGTCCGCGCGTGGCTGCGGCGGGTCCGCCCGAGCTGCAGGCGTCCGGAGCGGCCCGAGGGTTCAGCGGGCGAGCTGTGCGCCGCCCACGTAGCCGGCGGCCAGGGCGAGAGCCAGGTGGCGGATCGACTCCTCCGCGGGCAGGAAGGTCGGATGGTGCAGGCCCACCCGGTGCCGGGCCCCCGTGGACGGGCCGCCGGTGCCGACGAACATCATCAGGATCGGCGCGACCCTCGAGTAGTGCGAGAAGTCGTCCGCACCGCAGGAGCGGAACGGCTCGTGCGCGACCGGAAGGCCCAGGCGGACGAGCAGCGGATCGACGAACTGGACCAGCCGCCGATCGTTGTTGAGCACGGGATCTCCGACGACGATGTCCACCTCGGCGTGCGCGCCACGGGCCGCCGCCGTGTGCTCGGCCAGCCGCCGGATCGCGGCGTGCAGGTGGGTGCGGTCCTCCTCGAACATCGTCCGGATCACACCGTGCAATGAGGCCGTCTCCGGGATGATGTTGTGCGCCGTGCCGGCCGCGACGCGCCCCACCGTGATCACCGCTGGATGGATCGGGTCGACCGTGCGCCCCACCAGTTCCTGCAGGCCGAGGACGATCGCCGCCAGCACCGGCACCGGGTCGATGGCGACGTGGGGGTAGGCGCCGTGGCCGGGCTGGCCGTGGATGACGATGTCGAACTGGTCGGCGGCGGCATTGACCGCGCCCACCCCCGTGCTCACCACCCCGCTGGGCACCCTCGGCTGCACGTGCCCACCCACGACGGCGCGGACCTCGTGCTCGAGCAGCAGGCGCGATCCCACCACCTCCTCCGCCCCGGACGGCTGCACCTCCTCTCGGGGCTGGAACAGTCCGACCAGCCCGACCGGGAGGTCGACATGGCGCGCGGCCTGGAGCAGGGCCCACAGCGCGGCGAGGTGGACGTCGTGCCCGCAGGCGTGCATGGCCCCGTTGGTGGCGGCCCACTCCACCCCGGTGCGCTCCGCCACCGGCAGGGCGTCGAGTTCGGCACGGACAGCGACGGCCGGGCCGGGGGGACCGACCCTGACGAGGAAGCCCGTGTCGGCGACCCTGGCCGGCTTGAAGTTCGGCATGGCGTGCCGCAACCGCTCGACCGTCGGGCGTTCCGCACCGCTCAGGTCGGGGTGCCGATGCAGCTCCCTGCGCAACGCCCGCGCGTGCGGCAGCTGCTGGTCCAGCTGTGCCACCAGTTCCGCCAGTAGTGCTGTCGCCGGGTCGCTCGGCCAGGTGGTCGCCACAGGGGTCATCTTTGCTGCTGAGGTCCTCACCGGTCCAGCGGACGGTATGCCTGGACGGTCACGTCGATCGAGACCTCGGCGTCCCCGACGCCGTCGGGGACGCGATGGAAGGCGTTCGGTCCCATCGCGATCAGGTCCCTGGCCAGGCCCGCCGCCACGGCCACGCGGTACCGGGCGACATGGGTGTCGACGAGCTCGAAGAACTCCTCCGCAGCGGCGGCCACGAGGACGTCCTTGCCCACCGGCACCCTCAGCAGCCCGTGGTGGTCACGCAGCCCGGCCAGGTGGGCGGACCCCGGGGTGGCGACGACCAGGCATCCGTCCGGACGGAGCACCCGCGCGAACTCGCCGAGGTTCCGCGGCGCGAACACGCAGACGAGGGCCCCGACGCAGCGCGACCGCACCGGCAGGGGACGCCACACGTCGGCGACCACGGCGCCGACCCGCGGGTCGGCGCGGGCGGCGATCCGCGC
>NZ_JASGES010000183.1:0-8242 GCF_047606205.1 Propionicimonas sp.
CCGACGGGCCGGCAGCCGACCGGAGGGCGCCGGGCGGGGCTGGCGCACCGGAGCCGGGGCACGGCGGGGTCCCGAGAGCCTCGGGAGCGCGTCGCCGAGGTGGCGTCCCCTGCCGGTAACGAATCGGTGTCGATTCGGGGCGGGCCCGGCGGGCGGCGTGGGACCTGCCTAGGGTGGCTTCATGCTGGGGAGGCGGACGGCCCGGTCCGGGCGGCCGGGGAGCCGTGCGGGAACCTCGACGTCGTCCGCCGCGGTGCCGGGCCTGTCTCGACGTGGTGCGGACGCGGCCGCGGGCCAGCGATGAGCGCCCCGGCGAATCCACCCGGCGGCAAGGGCTGTCTCCTGGCGGCCGGTGTGCTGGCCGGGGTGGTGGTTGGTGTGCTGGTCGGAACCCCGCTGTTGATCGTCGGCGGGACGGCATTGTTCGGTGAGCGGCTCGGCGCCTCCTCGCAGCGGACCGACGCCCTCGCGGTCGTCGGGGTGGATCGGGAGGGCGGCAGGTTCTATGCGTCGGTGGAGTTCGCCGATGACGTCGTGCTCTGGCTCGGCTCCTTCGATGGCGGCGCCACGTGGACGAAGGCGGCCGCGCCGAAGCGCTACACCACCGGTGGCTATGGCAGCACCGTTCTGGCGTGCGCGAACAGCGAGGTGTGCTACCTGGCCCACGTGCGCACCGCCGACGGTGCGTCCCCGCGCCACCTCGTCGACAGGCTGGATCCCGACCACCGCTGGCACAACGAGCTGGACAGCGGCGAGGAGTGCTCAGCCGGCAGACTGGTGGTCGATCCGGACGACGCAGACCGGGCGCTGGTCACCTGCGACGGCCGGAACGTCGCCCGCCGCGGGCCTGACGGCACCTGGAAGACCGTCGATCTGGTGGCGATCGCGAGTTCGCTGCGCTGATCCGGCGGGCGTGGCCCGAACGACCGGGTCGCCAGTTTTGACCCTCCGATCCGGGCACGGTAATCTAAGGCGCTGTTGCGCTGTGGTCCGCCACTGGCTGACCCCGCACCGCACGACAGAGCACACACTCATGGAAGCAGGTCGAAGACCCGTGTCTACGTACAGCCCCAAGCCTGGCGAGATCACCAGGGACTGGCTCGTGATCGACGCCGAGGACGTTGTCCTCGGGCGGCTGGCCGTCACCGCGGCGACCCTGCTGCGTGGCAAGCACAAGGCCCAGTTCGCCCCGCACGTCGACACGGGTGACTTCGTGATCGTCGTCAACGCCGACAAGATCGCCCTCACCGGCAACAAGGCCACCGACAAGCTGGCCATCCGCCACTCCGGTCGTCCGGGCGGCCTCAAGTCGGTGCCGTACGGCGAACTGCTCGCCACCGACCCGCGCAAGGCCGTCGAGCGGGCGGTGTGGGGCATGCTCCCGAAGAACAAGATCGCTCGTCAGCAGATCAAGAAGCTCAAGGTCTACGCCGGCCCCGAGCACCCCCACGCCGCGCAGAAGCCGCAGCCCTACCAGATCACCCAGATCGCTCAGTGAGCCGAGGAAGCACAGTGACGCAGACCGCCGAAGAGACCGTGGCCGACGAGGTCGTGCCCTTCGTTGAGGGCGAACGTGAGATCGCCTACCGCGCCGAGGCGCAGCCGAGCACCGCGGTGCCGGGCGGCCGTCCGGCCGTCGTCGCGCCCGCCGGGGCGACCGGCCGCCGCAAGGAGGCCATCGCCCGCGTCCGGATCGTCCCGGGCACCGGCCAGTTCTCCATCAACGGCCGCAGCCTCGAGGACTACTTCCCGAACAAGCTGCACCAGCAGACGGTGAACGAGCCCTTCGTCACCGCCGCGGTGGTCGACGCCTACGACGTGATCGCGACGATCGTCGGCGGGGGCGTGACCGGCCAGGCCGGTGCGCTGCGCCTGGGTATTGCCCGTGCACTGAACGCCGTGGACGCCGAGGCCAGCCGCCCGGCCCTGAAGAAGGCCGGCCTGCTCACCCGCGACGCCCGCGTGAAGGAGCGCAAGAAGGCCGGCCTGAAGAAGGCCCGCAAGGCTCCCCAGTACAGCAAGCGCTGACCTGGGGTCGGGCATGGCTCGACTCTTCGGAACGGACGGGGTCCGCGGTGTCGCGAACCTCGAACTGACGGCGGAGATCGCCCTCGAGCTGT
Source organism: Propionicimonas sp. (assembly GCF_047606205.1). GTDB lineage: Bacteria > Actinomycetota > Actinomycetes > Propionibacteriales > Propionibacteriaceae > Propionicimonas. The sequence goes on from NZ_JASGES010000183.1 coordinate 2,121, forward strand.
CGGTGGCTGCCGCGCACGTCCTCGCCGAGGCGGGGGCGTTCGGCGCCCACCGGCCCAGGGCTCTCGTCGGGCGAGACACGCGCGCCAGCGGCGAGTTCCTGGAGGCGGCCGTCGTGGCCGGCCTCGCGTCCGCCGGGGTGGACGTGGTGCGCCTCGGCGTGATCCCCACTCCCGGGGTCGCCCACCTCGTCGGCCAGCTGGACGCCGATCTCGGCGTGATGCTGTCGGCCAGCCACAATCCGATGCCCGACAACGGCATCAAGTTCTTCGCCACCGGCGGCGTCAAGCTCGACGACGACATCGAGGACGCGATCGAGCAGCGCATGGCCGAGGCCTGGCGGCGTCCCACCGGCGCCGGCGTGGGCAGGGTGAGCGATGATCCCGGCGCGATCGAGGCCTACGTCGCCCACCTCGTGGCCAGCCTCGGCGCCGATTCCAGCCTCGAAGGACTCAGCGTCGTCATCGACTGCGCGAACGGTGCGGCCAGCATGACCGCTCTCGCCGCGTTCGAGGCGCAGGGCGCAGAGGTGATCCCGCTGCATGCGTCCCCCGACGGCCTGAACATCAACCTGAACAGCGGCTCGACCCACATGACGTCGCTGCAGGAGGCCGTGCTCGAGCGCCGGGCCGACCTCGGCATCGCGCTCGACGGGGACGCGGACCGCTGCCTGGCCGTCGACCACATGGGGACGATCGTCGACGGCGACCAGATTCTCGCCATCCTGGCGCTGGCGATGCGGGAGGACCACGCGCTGCACGGGGACACCGTGGTGGCCACCGTGATGAGCAACCTCGGTTTCCTCAACGCCATGCGCGATGCGGGGATCGCCGTCGACCAGACCAAGGTGGGCGACCGCTATGTACTGGAGGCGATGAACGCCAACGGTTTCACTCTCGGGGGCGAGCAGTCCGGGCACGTGATCATGAGCGAGTTCGCCACCACCGGCGACGGGGTCCTGACCGCGCTCCACGTGGCCGCCCAGATGGCCAGGACGGGGAAGTCGCTGCGGAAGCTCGCCTCGGTGGTGACCCGGCTCCCGCAGGTGCTGGTGAACGTTCCCGGCGTGAACAAGGCCCGCGCCGGGATCGACCCGGTGGTCAATGCCGCGGTGTCGGCCGCGGCGAGGGAACTGGGCCGCAACGGACGCGTGCTGCTGCGCCCCTCCGGCACCGAGCCGCTGGTGCGGGTGATGGTGGAGGCCGAGACCGCCGGCCGCGCCCAGGCGGTCGCCGATCGCCTCGCCGAGGTGGTTCGGGACCGGCTCGCCCTGGAGCCCGCCGGCCGCTGATCCACCGCACTCCGCGTCCAAACCCCGGACTCGCCCAACTGGAGTGCTGGCCATCTCTGCCCCTCCGCAGCCGTCCGCCGGGCGCAAGGTCGGTCAGCCGAGGGCGGCAGGGATCCCGGCTGCTGATTCGAGTGGTCGAGCGTGCCCGGCCTGGGCTTGACGGAGGGTCGCGACCCACCCGGCCGGCTGGCCCCGCGGGCCTGTGAGCCGGCCGGCACAAGACGGCTTCGGGGCCATCTGTGGTTGCTGAGGGCCACGGTTCCCGTCGAGGCCCTCGTCACGGCAGGAGCTCTCGACGCGAGTGCTGGCCCTCGTGCGCGGACGATGGCCCTCGACGAGGAGTCCGGACAAGGCCTAGGCTCTCGAGACCGCTCCGGCGTGTGGTGGCCGAGTGCGGAATCAGGTGATCAGGGTGGTGATGTGAACGAAAGAGCTCGGCCTTCAACCGAGGATTTCCTCGCTGCGCTGGAGAAGGATGAGGACTACCAGCGCCGGTTGGCCGAGGCGGAGGCGGAGGCGGATGCCCAAGCAGAGATGCTGGCCGTCGCGGAGGTTCCGCTCACCCGAGCACTGCATGCGGCAGGGGTCGATGTGGAGTCGGTCTGGGAGGTGTATCCCAAGCTGGCTGGGTACGCGTTGGCGCTGCCGGTGTTGGTAGAACATCTCGAACGTGGCGGGTATCCGGATCTCACGACGGACGCGCTTGGCCAAGCGTTGTGTGCGAGAGCGGCCGAGCCGTACTGGGACCGCTTGAGAGCCATTTACCTCTCCCCGCGGACGGAGGCCGAGGAGGTAGCGGTCGCCATTGCCCTCTCGGGTGCGGCCGGCCCCAAGCAGTTCGACGACCTGGTCGAGTTGGTGGGGCGGGAGGATCGAGGGGATTCGCGGCTGTTCTTCCTGCGGCCGATCAACCGGATCGGTCGTGAGCGAGGGCGGGCAGTGGTCGCGGCCCTGCGCGACCACCCCCTTCTTGGCGCTGAGGCGACCGCGATCCTGAAGGGCCGAAGCCCCAACGAGTAGTGGTAATGCGACTCATGCCTAAGGTGGATGCTTGTCGAGTCGCTCAGGCGGCCACCGAGGCTGACCGGACGCGCCGAGGGGGCTCCCCAGGCTCGACCAGTCGCGCCGCGGGGCCACGCTCAGCGCTGGAACCAGGAGCGCTTGCCTTTCGCCGGGCGGTAGGCGCCGCACACGCTGACGTCGCAGAGCGCGCACTCCGTGCCCTTGCGGTAGTGCTCGTGGGCACTCTTCGGGTGGCCGCAGACACACACGTCCGCGTCGGCCGGCTCGGCCCCCTCCGCCGACGGCACGAGCCGAAGGGTGGGTTTCTGCGCTGAAGTCGCGCCTGGTTTTGCGGTCATGTTCCAACCTCGTTTCCCCTCCGGCCAGCGCATGGACTCCCGGCAGCCGACGTGCCTAGCCTAGAAACAGGCCCGAGGAAGTGCCGTCTGTTGATCCCCCCGAACAGACCAAGGAGGCACCCCCGTGTACCACCACCGTGTTCCGCCAACCAAGCCCCTCGTGACCATCGTCGTACCGGCGAAGAACGAAGCAAGAAACCTCGAGGTCGTGCTGCCCCTGCTCCCCGACGTGCACCAGATCCTAGTCGTCGACGGCCACTCGGTCGATGACACGGTGGCGGTGGCCAGGTCGGTCCGTCCCGGCGTCGAGGTGATCACCCAGACCCGCAAGGGGAAGGGCAACGCCCTGGTGTGCGGGTTCGAGCACGCCACCGGAGACATCATCGTGATGTTCGACGCGGACGGCTCGGCCGACCCGGACGAGATCCCCGCCTTCGTGGACGCGCTGCTCGCCGGCGCGGACGTCGCGAAAGGCACCCGCTTCGCCCCCGGCGGCGGCAGCGACGACATCACCCGGATCCGTCGCGCGGGGAACTGGTGCCTCAACGGCCTGGTCAACCTCCTGCTCGGTGCCCGGTTCAGCGACCTGTGCTACGGCTACAACGCCTTCTGGCGCCGGGTCGTGCCCGACCTGCGGCTCCCTGCGACCCGCATCGACGGGACGGCCACCGACACCATGCTGTGGGGCGACGGGTTCGAGATCGAGACCGTCCTCAACTGCCGGTTCTCGATGCTCGGTCTCGCAATCACCGAGGTGCCGAGCGTGGAGAAGCTGCGCATCTTCGGCGAGAGCAACCTGCACGCCGTCTCCGACGGCTTGCGCGTGCTGCGCACGGTGATCGACGAGCGGCTGAAGTTTGCCCGCCTGGTCCAGCGCGAGGACGCCCGCTCCAGCGGGACGCCGCAGCGCACGGCCGAGATCAGGGCGGTGGCATGACGGGCCCCGCGCCCGTCACCGTCGTCATCTGCGCATACACGCTCCAGCGTTGGACAGAGCTGGAGCTGGCCCTCACCACCGTGCTGGCCGGCCCCGGCTCCGTGCACACCGTCCTGGTGTGCGACCACAACGATGAGCTGTACGCGCAGGCACGGCGGGCGTGGCCCACGGTGACGGTCGTCCCGAACAGGGGCTCCCGGGGACTGTCCGGGGCGCGCAACACCGCCCTCGAGCTGGTCACCACCGAGCTGGTCGTGTTCCTCGACGACGACGCCTGTCCCGCCGACGGCTGGCTGGACGCCCTCCTTGCGCCGTTCGCCGACCCTGAGGTCGTCGCCACCGGCGGGGTCGCCCGTCCGGTGTGGCCGGACGGGCGGCGTCCCGCCCACCTGCCCGAGGAACTGTGGTGGGTGGTGGGGTGCAGCTTCGCCGGTCAGCCCGATTCCGGACGGGTGCGCAACGTGATGGGCTGCAACATGGCGTTCCGGACCGACTCGCTGCGGGCCGTCGGCGGCTTCTCCGGGGATCTCGGCCGGGTCGGCCGCCACCCGGTGGGCGGCGAGGAGACCGAGGCGTGCCTGCGGATCGGGCGTCGTGAACCGTCCCGCCGGATCGCTTTCGTCGCACCGGCCGTCGTGCGGCACCACGTCACCAGGGAGCGGACCAGCTTCGCCTACCTGGTCCGGCGCAGCTACGGCGAGGGCCTGTCGAAGGCGGCCCTGGCCCGGATGGTCACCGGCGCCGAGGCGCTGTCGACCGAGGGCCACTACGTCCGCAGGACGGTGCCGCGCGCCGTCCTGCGCGAGCTGCGGCACCCCCTTCGCGGCGGAGCCAGGGCGGCCGGTGGGCTGGTCACATCGGTCCTCGCCGCCGGTCTCGGCTACCTGCGCGGAACCGTCGCCGGCCAGGTCACCCCGGTGGCGCGGGAGCCCAGGGCGCCGCTGGAGGTGAGGACCGCATGACCGCCCCCGCCGAGACGCTGGACGCTCACGCCCGGCTCGGCCGCGCGATCCGGAGCGACTCGCTGTGGCTGTTCAGCGGCTACGCGGTGACCGCTGCGATCGGCTTCGTGTTCTGGATCGTCGCGGCGCTGCGGGTCGCCCCGGACGTGCTCGGCGCCGACGCAGCCCTGATCTCCGTGGTCTCGGCTGCCGGCGCCGTCACCTCCAGCGGCATCGGCTCGTCGATGGTGGTGATGCTGCCCGGCGCAGGCCGCCTGCGCGGCTTCCTGGTCCGGCGCGCCCTGGCCTCCACCCTGGTCGTCGGGGCTGTCGTCGGCGCGGTCGCGGGACTCCTCGCCGGCAGACTGCTGAACGTGCCGGGGGACACCGTGGTGCTCGTCGCCGCGATCACGGCGATGACGATCTGCTGGGCGGTCTTCAACATCGAGGACCAGATGTTCGCCGGCCTGGGACGCGCCCGCTGGACGCTGTTCGTGAACGGCCCGGCGAACCTCGCCAAGCTCGCCCTCACGCTCGTTCTCACCCTCCCGCTGCTGGCCGTCCCGCACCCGGTCCTGCAGGCCACGATCTACCCCGCGGCCGCCGCGGTGCTGGTCAGCGTGCTGGTCCTGCTGCCGCGCTTCCTGGCCGCCGACGAGCCGGCCGAGCCGGCGATCGCGGACGTCCGGGTGCTGGTCAGGGCGTTCGGGGTGTTCGCGGTCCGGGACTCGCTCGCGATCGGGCTGCTGCTCGGCGCGGGCCTGCTCACCCCGTTCCTCGTGACCGCGCTGGCCGGCCCCGTCCAGGGCGCCCTGTACGCGCTCGCGTACCAGTTCAGCGTCGCGCTCGACCAGATCACGGTCGGCTTCGCGACCTCACTGGCCAAGCACGCCAGCACCGATCGCGCCGGCAGCGTGGCGATGGCGTTCCGGCTGTGGCGACAGGTGTTCGTCGTGGTCCTCGCCGGTGGCGTGCTGGTCACGGTGGCGACACCGGTCATGTTCGGCCTGCTCGGCCGGGGCTACGACCCCGTTCTCGGCGCCGCCGTGGTCGGGCTGCTCGCCGCCGGCTCGGTGGTCCGCAGCGTCTACTCGGTGTGGTCGTCCCTGCTGCGCGCGGAGCGGCGGGTCGTTCCCGTCCTGGTCTCCAACGCGGCCTGTGCCGTCCTGCTGGTCGCGCTGCTGGTCGCACTCGTTCCGGTGCTCGGCGCGGCGGGCGGTGCGCTCGCCGTCCTGGCCTCGGCCGGCTGCTCAGCCCTGATCGGCACGACCGGCCTGCTCCGGTTGCGCCGCGACGTCGTCCCCACCCCCGGGAGGTACGCATGACCACGACACTGACCGCCGCCATGCCATGGCACGGCGCGCCCGAGGGGGCCGACGCCCGCTGGGTGGGGCTGCTCGATCTCGACACGGTCCAGCTGGACGGCTCCGACCTGGTCCTGGCCGGGGGAGCGGACTACACCGGCGCCCGGCTCCTGGTCCGAGAGGGTGGCGTCGTCCGCGGCTACCTCGCAGCGCGCGTGGTCGAGGGGCGGATCGCGGGCGCGGACCTCGCCACCGGCCTGGCCGGGCTCCCCCCGGCCGAGCCGGCGGCG
>NZ_JASGES010000184.1:0-37455 GCF_047606205.1 Propionicimonas sp.
ACACCCCTGACAGCAGCTTCAGCGACGTCGACAAGATGCTCGGGGTGGTCCTGGGCACGCAGGCGGCCGGCTAGGAGGCTGCTGATCAATGCTGTTCCGAGCGAGGACGTGCCGGGCGGGATGAGCTGCAAGGCCACATCTTGTGGGTGATAGTGGTCCTATGCCCCAAGGTGTGGCCGCAGCAGATCGCCCGATCCGGCGCGCCGCAGCCGGGACATGATTGTTCAGCGGTCTCCTAGGAGGCTGGCCCGCGAGGGTCGTGTCGGGGGCGAGACCTATGCTCGTCGTTGTGCGACCAGTGACCGATGTCCAGCGCCGGGTGGCGCCCTTCCACGTGGTGGCCGACTTCGCGCCGGCGGGCGACCAGCCGGCGGCGATCGACGACCTCCAGCGCCGCCTCGAGGCCGGCGAGAACGACGTGGTCCTGCTCGGCGCCACCGGCACGGGCAAGACGGCGACGGTGGCCTGGCTGGCCGAGCGGCTGCAACGTCCGATGCTGGTGATGCAGCCCAACAAGACGCTCGCCGCGCAGTTCGCCAACGAGTTGCGGCAGTTCTTCCCCGACAACGCCGTGGAGTACTTCGTCTCGTACTACGACTACTACCAGCCGGAGGCGTACGTCCCCCAGACCGACACCTACATCGAGAAGGACTCCTCGCTGAACGAGGAGGTCGAGCGGCTCCGCCACTCGGCCACGAACTCGTTGCTGACCAGGCGCGACGTGATCGTCGTCGCCACCGTGTCCGCCATCTACGGCCTCGGCACGCCGCAGGAGTACGTCGACCGCATGGTCCGCCTTCGCCGTGGCGAGGAGATCGACCGCGACACCCTGCTCCGCCGGCTCGTCGACATCCAGTACGTGCGCAACGACCTCGCCGCGACCCGCGGGACGTTCCGCGTCCACGGCGACACGGTGGAGGTGTTCCCGATGTACGAGGAGCATGCGGTCAGGGTGGAGTTCTTCGGTGACGAGATCGAGGCGCTGTCCACCCTGCACCCCCTCACCGGAGAGGTGCTCAGCACCGATGCCGAGATCTATGTCTTCCCCGCCTCCCACTACGTGGCCGGTCCGGAGCGGATGGAGCGGGCCATCGGGGAGATCGAGGCCGAGCTCGAGGTGCGGCTGGCCGACCTCGACGCGGAGGGCAAGCTGCTGGAGTCACAGCGACTGCGGATGCGGACCGGCTACGACATCGAGATGATGCGCCAGATCGGCACCTGTTCCGGCATCGAGAACTACTCCCGCCACATCGACGGACGCGGCGCCGGGTCGGCGCCGAACTGCCTCCTGGACTACTTCCCGGAGGATTTCCTGCTGGTGGTCGACGAGTCGCACGTGACGATCCCGCAGATCGGCGGGATGTACGAAGGGGACATGTCCCGCAAGCGGACGCTCGTCGAGCACGGCTTCCGGCTGCCCTCCGCGATGGACAACCGTCCGCTGCGCTGGGAGGAGTTCGTCGAGCGGATCGGCCAGACCGTGTACCTGTCGGCCACCCCCGGCCCGTACGAGCTGGCGAAGTCTGACGGCTTCGTCGAGCAGTTGATCCGGCCCACCGGTCTGGTCGATCCCGAGATCGTCGTGAAGCCCACGAAGGGTCAGATCGACGACCTGATGGCAGAGATCCGCCTGCGCACCGAGCTCAACGAACGGGTGCTGGTCACCACCCTGACCAAGAAGATGGCGGAGGACCTCACCGACTACCTGATGGAGAACGGCGTCCGGACCCAGTACCTGCACTCCGAGGTGGACACGCTGCGGCGCATCGAGCTCCTCCGCGAGCTCAGGCTGGGCAGCTACGACGTCCTGGTGGGCATCAACCTGCTCCGCGAAGGCCTGGATCTCCCCGAGGTCAGCCTCGTCTCGATCCTCGACGCCGACAAGGAGGGCTTCCTGCGCAGCGAGCGCTCGTTGATCCAGACCATCGGGCGCGCGGCCCGCAACGTGGCCGGCCAGGTGCACATGTACGCCGACCGGATCACGCCGTCGATGGCCGCGGCGATCGACGAGACCAACCGGCGCCGCGAGAAGCAGGTCGCCTACAACACCGAGCGGGGGATCGACCCGCAGCCCCTGCGCAAGAAGATCGCCGACCTCACCGATCTGCTGGCCAGGGAGGACGCGGACACCACCGCCCTGGTCGGCCGCGCGGGCGGCCGGCGCCAGACCAGCCCGGTGCCGCTGTCGGCGGAGAAGAGCCGCGACCTCGGTGCGATGCCGTCCAGCGAACTCGCCGGGCTGATCAGCGAGCTCACCGAGCAGATGCACGGCGCGGCCGCAGAACTCCAGTTCGAGCTGGCCGCACGGCTGCGCGACGAGATCGCCGACCTGAAGAAGACACTCCGCCAGATGCTGGAGGCGACCCGCTGAGAATCCGTCGGCCGACTTTGGCCGCACCCGGCCGGGCTGAGAGAATCGGTGGGTACAGCCGGGACGAGGCGCCCGCCGACGATCCGAGCCGAGGACGAACCGCATGGATGTGACCGCTGAGGTCTGGCTGATCACCATTGCGATCCTCGCCGTCGTGTTCGTGATCGACCTGGTCGTGATCGGGCGGCGTCCGCACGAGCCGTCGATGCGGGAGTGCGGGATCGCGATCGCCGCCTACTCCGGCCTCGCCGTCGTCTTCGGCCTGGGCGTCTGGTACACCGGCGGCCCCCGCTACGCCGGGGAGTTCTTCGCGGGCTGGCTCACCGAGTACAGCCTCAGCGTGGACAACCTGTTCATCTTCGTGATCATCATGGCGAACCTGCGGGTGCCGAGGAAGCTCCAGCAGTTCGCGCTGATGTTCGGCATCGTGCTCGCGCTGGTGTTCCGGGGCATCTTCATCGCCCTCGGTGCGGCGGCCATCGAGCGGTTCAGCTGGGTGTTCTTCGTTTTCGGGGCCTTCCTGATCTACACCGCCGTCAAGCTCTACCTCGACTACCGCGGCGAGGTGGACTCCGACGACGCCACCGACAACGCGGTGATGGCCTGGGTGCGCCGCCGGTTTCCTGCCACCGCCGACTTCCGCGGCACGCGGCTGGTCGTGGTCGAGGGCGGCCGCCGGCTGATCACCCCCATGCTGCTGGTCGTCGTCGCGCTGGGCACGACCGACCTGCTGTTCGCCCTGGACTCCATCCCCGCCATCTACGGGCTCACCCAGGAGCCGTACCTGGTCTTCACGGCCAACGTCTTCGCGCTGATGGGGCTCCGCCAGCTGTACTTCCTGATCGGCGGACTGCTGCAGCGCCTGGTCTACCTCTCGGTGGGGTTGTCGGTGATCCTCGCCTTCATCGGCGTCAAGCTCGTCCTGCACGCCCTGCACGAGTACGGCATCGACGCGGCACTGGGGATCGACCTGGACGTCCCGATCTGGCTCTCGCTGGTCGTGATCATCGCCACGCTGACCGTGACGACGGTCGCGAGCCTGCTGAAATCCCGCAGGGACGCGCGCTCAGGCGAGTAGTCCCGGCTGCAGACCGTCCGCACCGGACACTCCGGACGCGGGCAGCCGGCCGCCCAGCCACGCCCACAGACGCGCATCCGAACCGCTGACCCGGCGCGGCTCGCCATCGCCGCCGAGGTGCGTGGTCAGCGACTCGCCCTCCAGCAGCAGCGAGGGCAGGTCGGCGTCCGCCCGCAGGTCGAGCACCCAGCGCAGCAGCCAGGCAGCCGGGGCCGGGTCGACCACGTCCGGGCTGAGCCCGCAGTCGAGATCGAGGTGGTGCAGGCAGACCTCGTGCAGGCGCCTCAGGGTCGCCGCCGCCAGGGTCGCGTCCCTGCCCTGCAGCACGATCGGCGCGGCCCAGTCGGTGACCTTCTCGATAGCACTCTGGAGCGCACCCGCGCTGGTGTCGAGGTCGATCTGAAGCTCGAGCCCACTGCGGTCCGCGCCGGTCTCGAGCTCCGCCTGGCGTTCGTCGGCCGACACCGGTGCGGGCGGCGGGTCGCCGGCGGCGACGGCGTGGAGGAGCGCGGTGAGGCGGTCGGCGCCGCGGGCGAGGTGGGTCGCGATGTGGGCGCGCGACCAGCCCGGCAGCGGGCTCGGAGCGTGCCACTGCTCGTCGCTCAGGCCGATGGTGAAACCGAGGAGTCGCTGGGTGGCCTCGGCCTTCCAGCGGTGCACGTCCTCCACCGGAATCGACCCGGTGTAGTGGCTCATGGGGCCCAACCTTAGGCCCCGCGGTGGCCACGAGCCACCCCGCAGCGGTCCGTTCCGGGACTGTCTCAGGCACGATCTACCATGAGCGGCGTGAATGACCGGCTGATCGTCCGCGGGGCGCGGGAGCACAACCTGCGCAACATCAACATCGACCTGCCCAGGGATGCCCTGATCGTGTTCACCGGGCTGTCGGGGTCCGGCAAGTCGAGCCTCGCCTTCGACACGATCTTCGCCGAGGGCCAGCGCCGTTACGTCGAGAGCCTCTCCGCCTACGCGCGCCAGTTCCTCGGCCAGATGGACAAGCCCGACGTCGACTTCATCGAGGGCCTCTCGCCGGCGGTGTCGATCGACCAGAAGTCCACCAGTCGCAACCCGCGTTCGACGGTCGGCACGATCACGGAGATCTACGACTACCTCCGCCTGCTCTATGCGCGGGCGGGGCGTCCGCACTGCCCGGTCTGCGGTGAGCCGATCAGCCGGCAGTCGCCGCAGCAGATCGTCGACCGGCTGCTGGCGCTGCCCGAGGGCACCCGGTTCCAGGTGCTGGCGCCGGTCGTGCGCGGCAGGAAGGGCGAGTACGTCGACCTGTTCCGTCAGCTCGCGGGCCAGGGGCTGTCCCGCGTCCGGGTCGACGGCGAGGTCCACCAACTGCTCACCCCGCCGACCCTGGAGAAGCAGAAGAAGCACGCGATCGACGTCATCGTCGACCGGCTCGCCAACAAGCCCAGCATCAAGCAGCGGCTCACCGACTCGGTCGAGACAGCGCTCGGGTTGGCCGGCGGAGTCGTCTCGATCGACTTCGTCGACCTGGCGCAGGACGATCCGGGCAGGGAACGGCGGTACTCCGAGAAGCTGGCCTGCCCGAACGACCACGACATCTCCGTGGAGGAACTGGAGCCCCGCCAGTTCTCGTTCAACGGGCCGTGGGGGGCGTGTCCGGCCTGCTCGGGTCTCGGCACGCGCATGGAGGTCGACGTAGAGTTGGTCGTCCCCGACACGGGCAAGAGCCTCGCCGACGGTGCGATCGGGATGTGGCAGACGCCGTACCTGGCCGGCTATTTCCAGAACCTGTTCGTCGCACTCGCCGAGCAGGAGGGGTTCTCGGTGAACACCCCGTGGGAGCAGCTGCCCGCTCGCGTCCAGGGCCTGCTGCTGATGGGCGTCCCGCACGCCCTGACCGTCCACAGCCGCACCCGGCACGGCAGGGAACACACCTACCGTGCCAAGTACGAGGGCGCCGTGCCCTACATCCGGCGCAGGCACGCGGAGGCGGAGTCGGACACGGCGCGGGAGCGGTACGCCGGCTATATGCGCGAGGTGCCCTGCCTGACCTGCAAGGGCGCCCGGCTCAAGCCGACCTCGCTGGCGGTCACCGTCAGCGGCAAGAACATCGCAGAGGTGTCGGCGATGGCGATCGACGAGGTGGCGGCCTTCATGCGCGACCTCCAGCTCAGCGAGCGTGAAGCGCAGATCGCCGAGCGGGTGGTCAAGGAGATCAACGAGCGACTCCGCTTCCTCCTGGACGTCGGTCTCAACTACCTCTCGCTGTCCCGGCCGTCGGGCAGCCTCTCCGGCGGCGAGGCGCAGCGGATCCGGCTGGCGACGCAGATCGGGTCGGGGCTGGTCGGCGTCCTGTACGTCCTCGACGAGCCGTCCATCGGCCTTCACCAGCGCGACAACCGGCGCCTGATCGACACGCTGATCCGGCTGCGCGAGCTGGGCAACACGCTGATCGTCGTGGAGCACGACGAGGACACGATCCGCACGGCGGACTGGGCGGTCGACATCGGCCCGGGGGCGGGGGAGCACGGCGGCGAGGTGATCGTGTCCGGCCCGGTGGAGGAGTTGCTCGCGAGCACCCGCTCGCTGACCGGCGCGTACCTGTCCGGCCGCAGGTCGATCCCGATGCCGACGCGCCGCCGGACCGGTGACGGCAAGGCGATCACCGTGCGGGGCGCCACGGAGCACAACCTGCGCAGGATCGACGTGTCGTTCCCCCTCGGCAAGCTGATCTCCGTCACGGGGGTCTCCGGGTCGGGCAAGTCGTCGCTGGTGAACAGCATCCTGTACACGGCGCTGGCGAAGAAGCTCTACAACGCGCACGCCGTCCCGGGCCGGCACTCCTCGATCACCGGGACCGAGCACATCGACAAGAGCATTCACGTCGACCAGTCACCGATCGGGCGGACGCCGCGGTCGAACCCCGCGACGTACACCGGAGTCTTCGACCGGATCAGGAAGCTGTTCGCCGAGACGCCCGAGGCCAAGGTGCGTGGCTACCAGCCGGGCCGGTTCTCGTTCAACGTGAAGGGTGGACGCTGCGAGAACTGCGCGGGCGACGGCACCATCAAGATCGAGATGAACTTCCTTCCGGACGTCTACGTCCCCTGCGAGGTCTGCCACGGCGCGCGGTACAACCGGGAGACCCTCGAGGTGCACTACAAGGGCAGGACGATCGCCGAGGTGCTCGACATGCCGATCGAGGAGGCGGTGGAGTTCTTCGCCCCGATCCAGGCGATCGCCCGGCACCTGCGCACGCTGGTCGACGTCGGGCTCGGCTACGTGCGGCTCGGCCAGCCGGCCACCACCCTGTCCGGGGGCGAGGCCCAGCGGGTGAAGCTGGCGGCCGAGCTGCAGCGGCGTTCGACCGGCCGCACCTTCTACGTGCTGGACGAGCCGACCACGGGCCTGCACTTCGAGGACATCCGCCGGCTCCTCGAGGTGCTCCAGTCGCTGGTCGACAAGGGCAACACGGTGGTGGTGATCGAGCACAACCTCGACGTGATCAAGGCCTCCGACTGGGTGATCGACCTCGGCCCGGAGGGCGGCTCGCGCGGGGGCCTCGTGATTGCGGAGGGCACGCCCGAGGAGGTGGCCGCGAACCCGGCCTCCTACACCGGGGCGTTCCTCCGGCCGATCCTGGAGGGCCACGCGGTGGCGGTCGGCGAGGAGCCCGACCTGCTCAGCGCGGGCTGAGGCCCGCTGCGCGGTCGTGGGTTCTCCCTGCTGAGCCACGCCGGCGAACGTGCGGCGAGGGGCTCAGCTGATCGTCAGAGTGTCACCGCTGAGCGTCACGGTCGCCGCGGTGAGCGCCTTGGTCGCGGGTCCGTGGATCACCGAGCCGTCGGACAAGGAGTAGGTGCTGCCGTGGTGCAGGCAGACGATCGCGGCGTCGGTCACCTCGCCGACCGGGAGGCCCTGGTGGGTACAGATGTAGCTGAACGCCTCGTAGGTGCCGGCGGTGGGCTGGGTGACCACGTAGGGGGCGACGATCTTTCCCGAGCCGACCGGGATGTCGGCCGCGTTCACGGTCACCGGCCCTGACGAACCGGAGCCACCGGAGGTGGCCGATTCGGACCCTGCGGCGGCGCAGCCGCCGAGGCAGAGCGTCACCGCGGCGAGTCCGGCGGAGTTCAGGACCGTGCGACGGGTCGGGTTCGGCGGGGGAGTCATGCGGGCCTCCTGTCGGCGGGTCTGCAGGAATGGTAGAACCTTCAACCAGGCTCCCGGCTGTGCTGGTCCTGTGAATCCCGGGTGACCGTCCCGGCCCGGATCGGCGGCACGCCTGCGACCGTCACACCATTCCCCGGGGACGGTTCTGTTCCGGTTCGTTGGTGTGTCCCTGTTCCGGTTCGGGGGACGGTTCTGTTCCGGTTCGTTGGTGTCCCCATTCCAGTTCGGGGGACGGTTCTGTTCCCGTTCGCTGGTGTGTCCCTATTCCGGTTCGGGGGACGGTTCTGTTCCCGTTCGCTGGTGTGTCCCTATTCCGGTTCGGCAGACGGTTCTGTTCCGGTTCGTTGGTGTGTCCCCATTCCGGTTCGGCAGACGGCTCCGCGAACGAACCGCCGCCCGTCCTGCGCAGCGACCATCGCCCCACCGGACGGAGAGCTGCCCCGCCGGCTCGGCCGTTGCCGACGACGCCTGCCTCGATTGCCCACGCCCGGATACTGCCGCGACGGCGCTGCGCGGGGCTACCATTCCGACACCGTTCGGGTGGGGGGACAAGATGGCCGAACCGCAGGTGCCGCCGCAGCGCGAGCCCGATCCGGGCCGTCCTCCCTCGCTGGAGAGCAAGGACTGGCTGGGCGCGGGCGGCTCGGTGCTCGCGATCGCGCTCTCCGTCCTCGGGCTCAACCGCGAGCCCGCCTTCCGGGCCTGGGCGGTCGGCCTCATGCTCCTCGCCGCAGGCACCGGCATGGCGGCGATCCTGATTCCCCGGTACCGCCGGGTCACGACGGCCGCGGCCGTCCTTCTCGTCGTGGCGTCGGTCGGCGTCCTGACTCTCGCTCCCGAACCCACCGCCCCGGTGGCCGCCGCCTCGCCGTCCCCCGGGCCGCACCTGAGCCTCGGCCAGGTGGACGTGGTCGCTCCCGACGGCGGGGGGTCGGTCGCGACGCTCGACATCACGGTTCGCAACGACGGCTCCGAGCTCGCCGTCCTCACCGGCGTCGAGCTCACCATCGACGGCTTCGGCTACCTCCCGCCGTGTCTGTCCGGCAGCAACCTGGAGGTCACCGGGAAGTACTCGGCCTCCTTGCCGGACGACCCCAGGCCCGGGCAGGTCGTCCGGGTCACCCTCCACCAGCAGGTGGAGCCGGGTGCCGCCGACCGGTTCACTGTCGGGCTCAGGGCTCCCGCGACGCACGGCGGCGTGGAGGCACCGATCAGTTCCTACCTCTACCTGATGCGCGTCGCGGTCGTGCAGGACGCCGCCGGGTCCGTGGTCGCCGCCGGTGAGGTGCTGGTGGACGCGGGCAGCCCGCTCGACACCAACGGCACCTTCTACTTCGGCGTGCCGCGGGACGCCACGGCGCTCGACGTCGGCACCGAAGGGCTCTGCGGCGGCGAGACGTCCTGCGTCCGCGCCCAGGTCGCCTGCTGGAACGCCAACCGGGCCACGCTGCTGCCGCTGCTCGCCGTGCCGGCCACCCGCTCCGAGGGCGGGAACGCCGCGGCCGCGGCCCTGGACGTCGGGTAGGGCGGAGCGTCGGTCCCGCCACGCACCTGTCGTGATCTGGCCACCCGAACTCGCAGGTGTGACCACTGGGGAGATTGGGACGCGCAGAGCGGCCAGATCGCGACAGGGCGGCTGTGAATGCTGAACCGCGGACGTCGGTGCCGGTGCCTATGCTGGCTCGGGTGAGGGACGCGAGGCACCATGGCTGATCCGGCGAGCTATCGTCCCGCGACCGGCACGATCCCCACCGGCCCGGGCGTGTACCGCTTCAGCGACACCGATGGCCGGGTGATCTACGTCGGCAAGGCGATCAACCTGCGCCAACGGCTGAACTCCTACTTCGCCGACCCCGCAGCGCTCCATTTCCGCACCCAGACGATGGTGCGTACGGCCAATCGGGTGGAGTGGACGCTGGTGCGCAACGAACTGGAGGCGCTCCAGCTCGAGTACACGTGGATCAAGCAGTACGAGCCCCGGTTCAACATCAAGTACCGCGACGACAAGTCCTACCCGTGGGTGGCGGTGACCTGGTCGGAGGAGTTCCCCCGGGTCTTCGTCGGCAGGGGGAGCAAACGCAAGGGCACCCGCTACTTCGGACCGTACGCGCAGGCATGGGCGATCCGGGACACGATCGACTCGCTGCTGCGGGTGTTCCCGATGCGCTCCTGCACGAAGGGTGTGTTCAACAGTGCGCACGCGTCCGGCCGGCCCTGCCTGATGGGCTACATCGGCAAGTGCGCCGCACCCTGCGTGGGACGCATCGACGCCGAGCACCACCGCGCGCTGGTCCAGGACGTCTGCGACTTCCTCGCCGGCCGGACCCAGGCGCTGGTGCGGCGGCTGGAGACCGACATGCAGATCGCCTCCACCAACCTGGAGTACGAGCGGGCCGCCGTGATCCGCGACCAGCTGGCCGCACTGCGGCAGGCCACGGAACGGAACGCGATCGTGCTCGGCGACGGGACCGACGCCGACGTTGTCGCCCTCGCCGAGGATCCGCTCGAGGTCTCGGTGCAGGTCTTCCACGTCCGGGACGGACGCGTCCGCGGCGAGCGTGGCTGGGTGGCGGAGCGCAGCGACGATGCCGGCACCGGCGAACTGCTCGAACAGTTCCTGCTCCAGCTGTACGCCGACACCGATGCGGACGCGATGCCGCCCCAGGTGCTGCTCCCCGAGCTGCCGGCGTCCGCGGAGGTGCTCGCCCAGCTGCTCGGCGAGCAGCGCGGAGCACGGGTGCGGTTGAAGGTGCCGCAGCGCGGCGACAAGGCGGCCCTGCTGCAGACCGCCGCCCGCAACGCCGCCGACGCCCTCGCCCTGCACAAGATCCGCAGGGCCAGCGACCTGTCCACCCGGAACCGTGCGCTGGAGGAGCTGCAGGAGGCGCTCGACCTGCCCCAGGTCCCGCTGCGGATCGAGTGCTACGACATCTCACACATCCAGGGCACCGAGGTCGTCGCCTCGATGGTGGTCTTCGAGGACGGGCTGGCGCGAAAGAGTGAGTACCGCCGGTTCGTCATCCGCACCGTCGAGGGCAGCAACGACGTGGGTGCCATGCGCGAGGTGATCACGCGCCGGTTCACCCGCCTGCTCGACGAGCGCAGGCGGGCCGACCAGGCCGAGAACGAGTCGGGCCCGATGCTGGTCGACCCGACGACCGGCGCACCGAGGAAGTTCGCCTACACGCCCAGCCTGGTCGTCGTGGACGGCGGCGCGCCCCAGGTCGCCGCCGCCGGAGCGGCGCTCGCCGACCTCGGCATCGTCGATGTCGCCCTGTGCGGTCTGGCCAAGCGACTGGAGGAGGTGTGGCTGCCCGGAGAGGAGTACCCGCTCATCCTTCCCCGGACGAGCGAGGGTCTCTACCTGCTCCAGCGGGTGCGGGACGAGGCGCACCGGTTCGCGATCACCCACCACCGCGGACGGCGCAGCGCATCCATGGTGGAGTCGCTCCTCGACGATGTCCCCGGCCTCGGAGAGATCCGGCGCAAGGCCCTGATCCGCTACTTCGGGTCGCTGCGCAAGCTTCGGTCGGCGACCGTCGAGCAGCTGGCCGAGGTGCCGGGGATCGGCCCGCGCACCGCCGTGGCCATCAAGGAGGCGCTGGCAGAGCAGGAGATCCCGGTCGCGATCAACATGTCGACGGGCGAGGTCATCGAACAGTGAGGCCCGGTCCGGCGATAATGAGCGCATGAACGACCTCGCACCGCCGGTCACCCTCCTGGTCGTCACCGGGATGTCGGGGGCCGGCCGGCGGACGGCAGGACACGCCCTGGAGGACCTCGGCTGGTTCGTCGTCGACAACCTCCCCCCGAGCATGCTGCCCGAGCTCATCGAGGTCAGCCGGGAGCGCCAGTTCAGCCGGGTGGCGGTCCTCCTCGACGTTCGCAGCAGGTCGGACTTCCGAAAGATCCCCGAGGTGTTCGCCCGGCTCGGCGAGACCGGGGTCGTGCCGGAGATCCTGTTCCTGGACGCGAGCGACGCCACCATCGTGCGGCGCCAGGAGTCGGTGCGCCGGCCGCTGCCGCTGCAGGGATCGGGACGGCTCCTGGACGGCATCCAGAAGGAGCGCAAGATGCTGGCGGGGCTGCGGGGGAGCGCGGACCTGGTCATCGACACCACCGCGATCAACATCCACGAGCTGACTGCACGTGTCGCCGAGGCCTACGCGGAGCCCGACGAGACCGACCTGACGGTGACCCTGATGTCGTTCGGGTTCAAGAACGGCCTCCCGATCGACGCCGACATGGTCTTCGACGTCCGCTTCCTGCCGAACCCGCACTGGGTCCCTGCGCTGCGTCCGCAGACGGGCCTGGCCCAGCCGGTATCGGCCTACGTGCTCGGCCAGCCCGACGCCGGGCCGTTCCTCGATCACGTCCTCGGCGTCGTCGACCTGGTTCGTCCGGGCTACGTCAGGGAGGGCAAGCGGCACGCCACGGTCGCGATCGGCTGTACCGGCGGAAAGCACCGCTCGACGGCGATGGTGGAGGAGCTGGCCAGAAGACTCGGCGCCCAGGGTGTGCGCACGGAGGTCGTGCACCGCGACCTCGGCCAGGAGTAGTCGGTCCGCATGATCACGCCTCGACATTCTCCTCCCGGCCTGCGCCCCGCGGGGCAATGCCGCGAGAGCTCCGGATGAACGCCTTCTCGCCGCCGCCCAAGGTCGTCGCCTTCGGCGGTGGCCACGGTCTGGCGGCCAGCCTCACCGCACTGCGGCAGCTCACCCATCGCCTGACCGCCGTCGTGACCGTCGCCGACGACGGCGGCTCGTCGGGACGGCTGCGGCAGGAGTTCCCGATCCTGCCGCCCGGTGACCTGCGGATGGCACTCGCCGCCCTGTGCGGTGACGACGCGGTGGGTCGGGCGTGGGCGGAGGTGCTCCAGTCCCGGTTCCCCGGCGAGGGCCCGCTGGGCGGTCACAGCATCGGCAACCTGTTGATCGCGGGGCTGTGGCAGCAGCTCGACGACCCGGTCGACGGGCTGGACATGGTGGGCCAGATGCTGCACGTCGAGGGACGGGTGCTGCCGATGGCGGCCGTGCCGCTGGTGATCGAGGCGGACGTGATCGGGGCCGACCCGGACCGTCCGGACGAGCCGAGCCTCGTGGTCGGTCAGGAGGCGGTCGCGCTCGCCACGGGGGAGATCGCCGACGTGCGCCTGCTGCCCTCCGACCCACCGGCCGTCCGCGAGGCGATCGCAGCGATCATGGCCGCCGACCACCTCGTGCTGGGCCCTGGCTCCTGGTACTCCTCGGTGCTGCCGCACCTGCTCGTGCCCGAGTTGCGCGAGGCGCTCCTGGTCTCGCCCGCCCAGCGGATCCTCACCATGAACCTCGCGCCGACCGAGGACGAGACGCCGTCCTACACGGCATCCCGGCACCTGGAGGTGCTGGCCCAGCATGCGCCGGGACTGCGCCTCGACGTGGTCGTCGCCGACCCGTCCTTCGCCGCCGGCGATCCGCACCTGGCCACCTGGGCGGCTGCGCTCGGCGCCCGGCTGGTGGTCGCACCGGTGAGGGTGCGGGACGGCTCGGCCCGGCACGACCCCTATCTCCTGGCGTCGGTGTATGCCGGGATCATGGGTCTGTAGGCTGAGCCCACCCGAACCCCGATCCCGGCGAAAGGCAGTTGGCGAACGACCATGGCGATGACGCAGCAGGTGAAGTCCGAGCTCGCCACCCTGGAGGTGACGAAGCCCGAGCTCCGCAAGGCAGAGGTTGCCGCACTGCTGAGGTTCGCCAACGGGCTGCACATCGCCGGTGGGCGGATCGTGGTCGAGGCGGAACTCGACACCGGCGCGGCGGCCCGGCGGCTGCGGACGGCGATCGCCGAGCTGTTCGGCTTCACCTCCGAGTTCGTCGTGATCACGGGCAGCGGCCTGCGCCGCGGGACCCGCTACGTCGTGCGGCTGATCAGGGACGGGGAGTCGCTCGCGCGGCAGACCGGCCTGATCGATCCCCGCGGGCGTCCGGTCCGTGGTCTCCCCGTCCAGGTGGTGAACGGCGGCCTGGAGGTCTCCGTCGCCGCGTGGCGGGGTGCCTTCCTCGCCCACGGCTCGCTGACCGAGCCGGGCCGTTCGATGGCGCTCGAGGTGACCTGCCCCGGCTCGGAGGCCGCGCTCGCGCTGGTCGGAGCCGCGCGTCGGCTCGGGATCAGCGCCAAGGCCCGCGAGGTGCGGGGGATCGACCGGGTGGTGATCCGGGACGGAGACGCGATCGCGGCCATGCTCACCCGGCTCGGCGCGCACGAGACCGTGCTGGCCTGGGAGGACCGCAGGATGCGCCGGGAGGTGCGTGCGTCCGCCAACCGCCTGGCCAACTTCGACGACGCGAACCTGCGCCGCTCCGCCCGGGCGGCCGTGGCGGCCGGCGCGCGGGTCAAGCGGGCGCTGGAGATCCTCGGAGACGACATCCCCGACCACCTTCTCGAGGCGGGACGGCTGCGGCTGGAGCACAAGCAGGCGAGTCTTGAGGAGCTCGGCCAGCTGCACGTTCCTCCGCTGACCAAGGACGCGGTCGCCGGCCGGATCCGCCGGCTGCTGGCCACGGCGGACAAGCGCGCGGCAGAGCTCGGCATTCCGAACACCGAAGCAGGACTGAGCCAGGACCTGCTAGACGACGACGCGTGAACGGCGTCAGCCGGGTGAGCGGAGGAGTCTCGACGGACAGCGCGCCAGCACGTTCCGGAGCACTCGACCGGGGTGGTTTGCACGTTGGTCCGCACTCGCGGCCCCGGTAACCGCCTCCCGACGGAAACGCTAGGGTGGATCCCGAACGCGGCTGCGCTGACGCCTGCCGCTGGACCTCTCGTAAAGGAGACCCCTTCAACATGACCGTCAAGGTTGGCATCAACGGCTTCGGCCGGATCGGCCGCAACTACTTCCGCGCCCTGGTGGCTTCGGGCGCCGATCTCGACGTGGTGGCCGTCAACGACCTCACCGACAACAAGACGCTCGCCCAGCTGCTGAAGTACGACTCTATCCTGGGTCGCTTCCCCGGCGAGGTCACCTACGACGAGACCGCGCTCTACGTCGACGGCAAGCAGATCAAGGCGTTCGAGGAGCGCGACCCGGCCAATCTGCCCTGGGGTGAGCTCGGCGTCGACATCGTGATCGAGTCGACCGGCTTCTTCACCGACGCGACCAAGGCGAAGGCACACCTCGACGCGGGCGCCAAGAAGGTGCTCATCTCCGCTCCGGCGAAGAACGAGGACATCACCATCGTCATGGGTGTGAACGACTCCCTGTACGACCCGGCCGCGCACAACATCATCTCCAACGCGTCCTGCACCACGAACTGCCTGGCCCCGCTGGCCAAGGCGCTGAACGACGGCATCGGCATCGTCAAGGGCCTGATGACCACCATCCACGCCTACACGCAGGACCAGAACCTGCAGGACGCCCCGCACAAGGATCTGCGTCGCGCCCGCGCCGCCGCCCTGAACATCGTCCCCACCACCACCGGTGCGGCCAAGGCCGTCGCCCTGGTGCTGCCGGAGCTGAAGGGCAAGCTGGACGGCTACGCGCTGCGCGTCCCGGTGCCGACGGGCTCGGTGACCGACCTCACCTTCGAGGCCAGCCGCGAGACCACCGTCGAGGAGATCAACGCGATCGTCAAGGCTGCGGCCGAGGGCCCGCTCAAGGGCATCCTCGAGTACAGCGAGGACCCGATCGTCAGCAAGGACATCGAGACCTACCCGCTGTCCTCCATCTTCGACGCGCCGCTGACCAAGGTCATCGGCAACCAGGTCAAGGTCGTCTCCTGGTACGACAACGAGTGGGGCTACTCCAACCGGCTGGTCGACCTGACCGTGCTGGTCGGCTCGAAGCTCTGACCTGACTCCAGGCACATCGGGCCGGCTCGCGTCATCAGGCGCGGGTCGGCCCGCTGCATGAAACCAGCAACAAGAAAGGCCGAGTAGTGAAGTCCGTATCCGACCTCGGAGACCTCCGGGGCAAGCGGGTCCTGATCCGCTGTGATTTCAACGTGCCGCTGGACGGCGACACCATCACCGACGATGGTCGCATCCGCGCGGCCCTCCCCACGCTGAACTTCCTGAAGGACGCCGGCGCGAAGGTGGTCATCATGGCCCACCTCGGCCGTCCCAAGGGGCAGGTGAACCCCGCGTACTCCCTGGCGCCGGCCGCCCGGCGGCTGGCCGAGCTGATCGGCACCGAGGTGCACCTGGCCGGCGACGTGGTCGGGGAGAGCGCCCGGGCGACCGTGACCGCGCTGGCCGATGGCGAGATCGCGATGCTGGAGAACGTTCGCTACGAGCCCGCGGAGGAGTCCAAGGTCGACGCCGAACGCGAGGAGCTCGCCGAGAAGTACGCCGGCCTGGCCGACGTGTTCGTCTCCGACGGCTTCGGCGTGGTGCACCGCAAGCAGGCCTCTGTCTACGACGTCGCCAAGCTGTTGCCAAACGCGGCCGGCTTCCTCGTCGCGAAGGAGGTCGAGGTGCTGAAGAAGCTGACCGAGAGCCCGGCCAGCCCGTACGTCGTCGTCCTCGGCGGCGCCAAGGTGGCCGACAAGCTGGCCGTCATCGACAACCTGCTGAAGGTCGCCGACACCCTGATCATCGGTGGCGGCATGGCCTACACGTTCCTGAAGGCGAAGGGCTACGAGGTCGGCACCTCGCTGCTCGACGCGGAGAAGGTCGAGACCTGCGCGGGCTACCTCGAGCAGGCCCAGGCCGCGGGCAAGCAGATCCTGCTGCCGGTGGACACGCGCGTCGTCGAGGTCCTGGACTTCCCCCACCGCTCGGCCAGCGAGGTCACGGTCGTGGACTCCGACCAGATCCCCGCCGACCAGCAGGGGGCGGACATCGGCCCGAAGACCGAGTCGCTGTTCGCCGGCGCGATCGCGGGCGCGGCCACCGTCTTCTGGAACGGCCCGATGGGCGTGGCGGAGATCCCGTCCCTGGCCAGCGGCACCGAGGCGGTCGCGAAGGCTCTCGCCGAGACCTCGGGGTTCACGGTCGTCGGCGGTGGCGACTCGGCCGCGGCCGTCCGCAACCTCGGGTTCGCCGACGACGCCTTCGGGCACATCTCGACCGGCGGCGGCGCGTCGCTGGAGTACCTGGAGGGCAAAGTGCTCCCCGGCCTGGCTGTCCTGGAAGGGGAGTGACATGGCCCGCACACCACTGATGGCCGGCAACTGGAAGATGAACCTGAACCACGTCGAGGCGACCGGCCTGGTGCAGAAGCTGGCGTGGACCCTGGCGGACGCCAAGTACGAGGCCGAGAAGTCCGAGGCCGCGGTGATCGTCCCGTTCACCGACATCCGCACCGTCCAGACCCTGGTCGAGGGCGACAAGCTGCCGCTGAAGTTCGGCGCGCAGGACGTCTCCGCCCATGCGTCCGGCGCGTACACCGGCGAGGTGTCGGCGGACATGCTGGCCAAGCTGAACTGCAGCTACGTGGTGGTCGGTCACTCCGAGCGGCGCGAGTACCACGGCGAGACCGACGAGCTGATCGGCGCCA
Source organism: Propionicimonas sp. (assembly GCF_047606205.1). GTDB lineage: Bacteria > Actinomycetota > Actinomycetes > Propionibacteriales > Propionibacteriaceae > Propionicimonas. The sequence continues at coordinate 17,077 of NZ_JASGES010000184.1, forward strand.
AGGCGAAGGTGGTGTTCGAGGCCGGCATGACGCCGATCATCTGCTGCGGGGAGGTACTGGAGATCCGCAAGGCCGGCACCCACGTCGAGCACGTGCTCGGCCAGGTGAAGGTGTGCCTGGCGCCGCTGACCGCCGAGCAGGTGGCCGCGGCCGTGATCGCCTATGAGCCGGTCTGGGCGATCGGCACCGGCGAGGTGGCGACCCCCGAGGATGCGCAGGAGGTCTGCGGTGCGATCCGTGGTTACGTCGCCGAGGCCTTCGGGGCCGACGCGGCCGACGCGGTCCGTATCCAGTACGGCGGCTCGGTCAAGGCCGGCAACGTCGTCGAGATCATGGCGCAGCCCGACGTGGACGGCGCCCTGGTCGGTGGAGCGAGCCTGTCCGCCGACGAGTTCGCGAAGATCGTCCTGTTCTACTCCGCTGCCTGAGCGCTGACGATCGCATCGAGGGCCACCCGTCGAGGCGGGTGGCCCTCCCGCATCCGGTGCGGCTGTCGGGGTCGGCGCCGTTTCGTTGGTGGGGCGCAGCGTGGGTTACGATTCTCCTCGTGACTCTGCTCCCCCTGATGACCTGGCCGATCGTGACGCTGTCCGTGGTCCTGATCCTGACCAGCCTCGTCCTGGCGCTGTTCATCCTCCTGCACAAGAGCCGGGGCGGCGGCATGTCCGACCTCTTCGGTGGAGGCATGACGACGGGCATGGGTGGCACGTCGGTGGCGGAGCGGAACCTCGACCGGTTGACGATCACGGTGGGCCTGGTCTGGCTGGCCGCCGTCGTCGGGCTGCTGGTCCTCTACCGTTACTTCCCCGAAGTGGGAACCCTGGGCTGAGTCCCCCCTCTCGCACAGCAAGGAGTCATGGCACGTGGTTGGTGGTAGCGCGATTCGCGGGAGCCGGGTCGGCGCCGGCCCGATGGGTGAGGCGGAGCGGGGGGACGCGGCACCCCGGCTGTACGTGTCCTATTTCTGCGCCAACCGGCACGAGACACGTCCGGCGTTCGCCGCGGACGCGGTGATCCCGGAGACCTGGGACTGCCCGCGCTGCGGGCTCCCGGCGAACCTCGACTCGGAGAACCCGCCGCCCCCGCCGAAGACCCAGCCGTACAAGACGCACCTCGCCTACGTGAAGGAGCGTCGCTCGGACGCGGAGGCCGTGGCGATCCTGGCCGAGGCACTCGACTCGCTGCGCGCCCGCAGGGCCGCCGGCGAGATCATCTACTGATCGCCCCCCGCGGGACGCCACAGGGCCCCGGTCAGGACGGGCAGTCGAAGTAGGGCAGTTCGGACGCGGCGGAGCGGTCGACGAGCCACAGGGTGCGGTCGCGTCCTGCGACCCGCCCTGCGGGAAGGCTGGTGTCGCCGGCGAGCGCACGGGCGAGTGCGTTGGACTTCTCCGTCCCACTGACCAGGAACCAGACCTCGCGGGACTGGTTGATCGTCGAGATCGTCAGGCTGATCCGCTCCGGCGGCGGTTTGGGCGCGTCGCTGACCCCGATCACCGACTGCGTGGTCGGCTCGCTGGACGGGTGGTTCGGGAAGATCGAGGCGACGTGGCCGTCCGGGCCCATGCCGAGGAGGCACAGGTCGAACCGGGTGTCGCCGAGTTCCTTGCCGTAGGTCGCCGCCGACGCGTCCGCGTCGATGACGCCGTCCGCACTCGGCATCGGATGCGTCCGGGCGGGGTCGAGCGGAAAATGCCCGGCGAGGAGGGCGAGGGTGGGGCCCGCGTTGCGTTCGGGGTCGTCGGTGGGCAGGAAGCGCTCGTCCCCCCACCACAGTTCGAGTCGGGATGGATCGAGCCCGGACCCCTCGACCAGGCTGCCGAGGGTGGCGTAGACCGCGTGGGCGATCCGGCCCCCGGTCAGGCAGACCTGTGCGACCCGGTCGTTGCCCTGCAGGTCGATCAGGGTCGCCAGCAGCCGGACCGCCGCGCTCCGGCCGAGCTCGTCGGCATCGGCGTACCGCACCACCTGTGGGGTGCTCATGCTGTCCGTCCACGGTTGCGTTCGGCGGCCCGGTCGAGCCGTCTCACCAGTGCGGCCATCGCCTCAGCGTAGATGGCGTCGTCGTCGAGCCGGCGCAGTTCCTCGGCCAGCAGCGTGTTGAGATCGCGGCGGGGAACCGCAACCAGCCGCCGCGGCAGCCCGGGGGCGGAGAAGCTGGCCAGGTTGCCGTCGGTGCGGGTGACGCTGATCTGGTCCTCGCCGGCCGTCAGCACGACACCGGTGATCCCGATGCCCGGCCGGCCGTGGTCGACGGCGACCGGCACGTCCAGCCGCTGCGACAGCCAGGCCGCCAGCAGAGTGCCCGCGGCGTTGTCCGGGGCGGCGGAGACCGTCACGCGGGAGACGTCCATCGGGTACGCGTCGAGGGCGGCGGCGAGCAGGCCGCGCCACCGGGTGAGCCGGGTCCAGGTGAGGTCGGTGTCGCCGGGGCAGTAGTTGCGGGCGCGCACCTCCAGCGCGGCCAGCGGGTTCGGGTCGCCCATCGCGTCGGTGATCCGGCGGGTGGCCAGGCGCCCGAGCGGATCGGTGCCGGGAGACTTCGGGGAGCGCCCGGGCCACCAGCCGATCACCGGGAGGTCAGGCAGCAGCAGTGGCAGCACCACCGACTCCCGGTGCTTCTGCAGCTCGCCGTGGAACTTGAGGCTGATGATCTCGCCGGGAGAACCTTCGCCGGCCTGGACCTCCGCGTCCAGACGGTCGGCGCGCGCGCGTCCGTTCGTGACCAGCAGGATCCGGGACGGGTGCTCCCGCCCGGCCTCGATGCACGCCTCCATCGCCTTGTCGTACTCGACCATCTCGGCGATCACGACGAGCGTGAAGACGAGCCCGGACGCTGCCCCGATGTTGTGCCTCGCCCGCTGGATGCCCTGCTGCACCTCGGCGGCATTGGTGTTCGTGAGCTTGACGATCATCTCGACTCCTCCTACGGCCGACGCCAGCTGAAGCCGTCGCGGGCCAGCATCTCGACCGCCGCCGCCGGCCCCCAGCCGCCGGACGGGTACGGCTCGGGCGGCGTCTCCAGTTCGGCCCAGTGATCGAGGACCGGGTCCAGGATCTCCCAGGAGAGCTCGACCTCCGGCGATTGCGGGAACAGCGGTTCCGAACCCAGCAGCACGTCCAGCAGCAGCCGTTCGTACGCCTCCGGGCTCGACTCGGCGAACGACGTGCCGTAGCCGAAGTCCATGTTCACGTCCCGCAGCTCCATCGGGGTGGCCGGCACCTTCGCGCCGAACCGCAGCGTGATGCCCTCGTCCGGCTGGATCCGCAGGACCAGCGCATTGGTGCCGAGCGAGCGGACGTCCGTACCGTCGAAGGGCAGGTGGGGCGCCGGGCGCAGGTTCAGGGCCACCTCGGTGACCCGCCGGGCGAGGCGCTTGCCGGTGCGCAGGTAGAACGGGACGCCGGCCCAGCGGCGGTTGTCGATGTCCACCCGGATGGCGGCGTAGGTGTCGGTGCGCGAGTCGGTGGGGATGCCCTCCTCCTCCAGGTAGCCGGCGACCTCGACGCCGCCCGCCCAGCCCGCGGCGTACTGGCCGCGCGCAGTGTGCAGGTCCAGGGAGGCCGGCACCCGCGCGGCGGAGAGCACCTTGCGCTTCTCCATGCTGAGCTGGTCGGCGCCGAACGACGTCGGCTCCTCCATGGCGGTGAGCGCGAGCAGCTGCAGCAGATGGTTCTGGATGACGTCCCGGGCGGCACCGATGCCGTCGTAGTAGCCGGCCCGCCCGCCGATCCCGATGTCCTCGGCCATCGTGATCTGGACGTGGTCGATGTAGTTGCGGTTCCAGATCGGCTCGAACATCGTGTTCGCGAAGCGGAACGCGAGCAGGTTCTGGACGGTCTCCTTGCCGAGGTAGTGGTCGATCCGGAAGATGCTGGACGGCTCGAAGGCCCGGGAGAGCTTGCGCTCCAGCTGGCGCGCGCTGGCGAGGTCGTGGCCGAACGGCTTCTCGATCACCACGCGGCGCCAGGATCCCTTGGGCCGGTCGGCCAGGCCATGGCGGCGCAGCTGCGCGACGGCGGTGTCGAAAGCGCCGGGGGGAACGGAGAGATAGAAGGCGTGATTGCCGCCGGTGCCCTGGCGCTCGTCGAGGTCGGTGAGGGTCTGCTTGAGCCGCTCGAAGGCCTCATTGTCGCCGAGCTCGCCCGGGACGAAGCGGATGCCCTCCTGGAGCTGCCTCCACACGTCCTCGCGGAACTCGGTGCGGGCGTGCTCACGGACGGACTGCGCGACCAGCTCGGCGAAATGGTCGGCCGCCCAGTCGCGCCGGGCGAATCCCACCAGGCCGAACCCCGGCGGCAGGAGGCCGCGGTTGGCGAGGTCGTAGACGGCGGGCAGCAGCTTCTTTCGGGCCAGGTCGCCGGTCACGCCGAAGAGCACGAGCGCCGAAGGGCCGGCCATCCGGGGCAGCCGGGGATCGCGCTGGTCACGGAGCGGGTTCACGTCTGAGACTGTACAAGCCCGGACCCGCGACGAGCAGGGGCGTCGCCGTGTGGCGGGACAGGGCAGTAAGCTGCACCAGACCTGCGAGAACCGGATCGGGAGCGCCGATGAAACCAGTCGAGGAGGGCGTGCCCCTGGCCGCCCTGGAGTCCGGCGACTGGCGAGCGGTGGTGCAGGCCTACGTGGCACTGGCCAAGCCGCGGATCATCGAGCTCCTCCTCGTCACCACCATTCCTGCGATGTTCCTCGCCGCCGGCGGCTTCCCCGACTGGCAGCTCGTGGTGTGGACACTGCTCGGCGGCACTGCCGCCGCAGGCAGCGCGAACGTGTTCAACTCGGTTCTGGACGCCGACATCGACGCGCAGATGCGCCGTACGCGCCGCCGTCCGATGGCCAGGGACCTGGTCAGCACCCCGCGGGCGCTCGCCTTCGGCGCGGTGCTCGGGATCGCGGCCACCCTGATGCTGGGGCTCGGTGCGAACTGGCTGTCCGCGGCCCTGGCGCTGGTCGCAAACCTCTACTACGTGTTCGTGTACACGATGGCGCTCAAGCGGCGCACGTCCCAGAACATCGTCTGGGGCGGGATCGCCGGCTGCTTTCCCCCGCTGATCGGGTGGACGGCCGTGACGGGTTCGGTGGCGTGGACGCCGCTGGTGCTGTTCGCGATCGTGTTCGCCTGGACGCCGCCGCACACCTGGGCGCTGGCGCTGCGCTACCGCGAGGACTACCTCAACGCCCACGTGCCGATGCTGCCCGTGGTCGCGCCTCCGGTCCGCGTGGCGTGGCGGATCCTCGCCTACAGCGTCCTCACCGTGGCGGTCAGCCTCGTGCTGTGGCCGGTCGCCGGCACCGGTTGGCTCTACCCGCTGGTCGCCGCCGTGGCCGGTGCGGCGATGCTGGCCGAGGCGGTCGCGCTGCTCCTGCGGGCCCGCCGGGGCCTGGTCGACGCCGCGCTCAGGCCGATGCGGCTGTTCCACCTCTCCAACAGCTACCTGGCGATCGTGTTCATCGCCGCTGCGGTCGATCCGCTGATCTTCTGATCAGACCGCCGGCGGACCTCCTGATCACCCCGGGGGACCACTGATCATCGGCCGACGGGTCCGACGCCGCCTGATGGACGCCCGTCGTGGAGCCGGGCTCAGGCGGAACGCCGGGTCAGCCACCACAGGTGGGTCAGTGCCGCGGTGAACAGCGTCGTGCCGACCATGTGCAGCGCCACGAGGGCGGCGGGGAGGGCGAGGAAGTACTGCGCGTAACCGATCCCGCCCTGGGCGAGTTCGACGACGAGCAACAGCTGGACGGCCCGACGCGCGCCGGGGACGCGACGGAGGATCACGACGAGCACGATGGTGAGAGCGACCACCACCCAGACGCTCAGCGAGTGCAGGCGCGCGACCGTGGTCAGGTCGAGGCCGTTGCGGGCGGCGCCGCCGTCGCCGGAGTTCGGCCCCGCTCCGGTCACCACCATCCCCGCCAGCATCGCGGCCAGTCCGACCACGAACGTGGCCACCACGAGCAGCCGGGCCCGGGCCGGTACCGGCACGGGCAGCACCGCCCAGGCCCGGTGAACGAGCACGGTACTGATCACGATCAGTGCGATCGACGGCCCCAGGTGCAGCCCGACCACCCACGGGTTCAGGCCGGTGAGCACCGAGATCCCGCCGATCACCGCCTGGGCCGGGATGCCCAGTGCCGCGGCCAGCGCCAGCCCCCGCAGGTCACGCCGCGGGGCGCCGGCCGCGTCCCTGGCCCGCCAGGCGGCGACGAAGGTGCCGACCGCGATCACCACCAGGACGAAGGTGAGCGTCCGGTTGCCGAACTCGATGAAGGCGTGCCCTCCCGACTCGGCGTGCGGTACGTACGAGCCGGGTGTGCACTGGGGCCAGGTCGGGCAGCCCAGCCCGGACCCGGTCACGCGCACCAGGCCGCCGGTGACGACGATCCCCATGTTGCCGATCAGGGAGGCGAGTGCCCACCGCCGCATCGCCGCGGGCGAACTCACGAGGTCCATCGGAACACCTTCCTTGCCAGCGCGATGGCCGCGACGGCCCAGAGCAGGACGACGAGAAGAGGGCGGGGGGCGAAGGAGCCGGTCGCCCACGCGCGCAGGGTCTCGCCCAGCGCCGTGGTCGGCAGCGCGGTCAGCAGCGGCTGTGCCCAGGCGGGGAAGCCACTCACCGGGACGAGCAGCCCCGCGGCCGCGCCGACCAGGTAGACCAGGTTGGCCACACCGAGGGTGAGCTCGGCGGACGCACGCCCGGCCAGCGTCAGGGCCAGTCCCGCGAAGGCGACCAGGGCGAACGGCACCACCGCCAGTGCGACCAGGCTCTGGGCGAGCGTGGGCGCGGGCCGCCAGCCCAGCGCCAGCCCCGCGAGCACGAGGACCGCCGCCTGGCCGAGCGCGAGCAGCGCGATCATCGTCGCCTTGCCGAGCAGCAGGTCCGAGCGGCGCAGCGGCGTGGCCACCAACCGCTCCAGGACGCCGTAGCGGCGCTCGAAGGCCGTGGTGATCGCCGGGGAGGTGAACCCGCTCGACCACAGTCCGAGGGCGATCACGGACGCGACGAACGGCTCCCGGGAGATCCCGAACCGGGCGCCGGCGACGGCCTGGCCGATGATCAGGCCCAGCGGGATGACCAGTGCCAGCAGCAGCTGCTCGCCGTTGCGCAGGATCAGCGTGGTCTCCATCAGCGCATGCCGCAGGATCCGGCGCGCCCGGGGGGCGGGCGCGGCGGCGGGCCGCAGGTCGAGCGCGCTCACCACCCACCGCCCGGCGTGGTCAGGTCGAGGAACAGCTGCTCGAGGTTCTTCTCCGCGGTCAGCTCGGCCACCGTGCCGTCCGCGACCCTGTGACCGGCGTTGAGCAGCACGACCCGGTCGGCGAGCTGCTCCGCCTCGTCCATCGCGTGCGTGGTCAGCAGGACGGCGACCCCGGCCGCTCGCAGGTCGGCGACGAGCGTCCAGACCTGGCGGCGGGCGTGCGGGTCGAGGCCGGCGGTGGGCTCGTCGAGGAAGGCGAGTTCCGGGCGTCCGATGATCGCCCCGGCGAGGTTCACCAGCTGCTGCTGGCCTCCGGACAGTCGGCGGTAGGGGGTCTGGGCGAAGCTCGTGATGCCGAGTGCGGCGATGAGCTCGGCGGGAGGCACCGGGGCGGCGTAGAGCGAGGCCAGGTAGGAGAGCAGCTCAGCGGGCCTCACCCCTGACCAGGCGCCGGTGGCCTGCGGCATCAGGCCGATCCTCGCGTTCGCGGACGCGCTGCCGGCCTCATCGCCCAGCACCGTGATGCGGCCGGCGTCGGGTGTGAGCAGGCCGGTGCAGCAGCGGATCATGGTGGTCTTGCCTGCCCCGTTCGGGCCGAGCACCGCCGTCACCTCGCCCGGTTGGGCGGCCAGCGACAGCCCGTCCAGCACGGTTCGCCCACCCAGCTGCAGCCGCACGTCTTCGATGGTCAGGGCTGCGGGCACCCGCTCAGTCTAGGCGTTCGACCGGCCCCCGAAGGCCGCTGCCCGGCCCCTTCGCGGGGGACCGGGCAGCAGCTGTCGGGCTCGGGTCAGGCCTTCGCCGGAACTTCCACCGGGGCCTGGGCCACGGAGGCGGGCGCAGCGGTACCGGGATCGGCCGGAACGTCCTTGAGGTAGGCGAAGTCCGACTTGGTCAGCATCGGCTGGTCGATCCGCATGCCGTAGAACGACCGCCACACCATGTAGACGCTGGCCAGGAAGAACACCACGGCAAGCACGGCGTTCACGGTCGGGTTGTTGATGATCAGCGAGAGCTCGATCGCCAGCATGCCGAACAGGGTGGTGAACTTGATCACCGGGTTCAGGGCCACCGAGGAGGTGTCCTTGAACGGGTCGCCGACGGTGTCGCCCACGATGGACGCGTCGTGCAGCTCGGTGCCCTTGGCCTGCAGGTCGACCTCGACGATCTTCTTCGCGTTGTCCCACGCCCCACCGGCGTTGGCCATGAAGATGGCCTGGTAGAGCCCGAACATGGCGATCGAGATCAGGTAGCCGATGAAGAAGTACGGCTCGACGAACGCGAACGCCAGGGTGGCGAAGAAGATGCCAAGGAAGATGTTGAACATGCCCTTCTGGGCGTACTGCGTGCAGATCTCGACCACCCGGCGGGAATCCTTCACCGAGGCCTTCTCGCTGGTCTCCAGGTTGATGTTGCCCTTGATGAACTCCACCGCCCGGAACGCGCCGGTCGTGACCGCCTGCATCGAGGCGCCGGTGAACCAGTAGATGATCGCGCCGCCGGTGAGCAGGCCCAACAGGAACGGCACGTGCAGCAGCGACAGGTTGGACACGTTCTCGGTGAGCCCGTTGGTCAGGCCCATGATGATCGAGAACACCATCGTGGTCGCGCCCACCGCCGCGGTGCCGATCAGCACCGGCTTGGCCGTGGCCTTGAAGGTGTTGCCCGCGCCGTCGTTCATCTCCAGCAGGTACTTGGCCCGCTCGAAGTTGGCGGTGATGCCGTAGTCGCGCTCGAGCTCGTCGGCGATGCCGGGGACCGACTCGATCTGGGACAGCTCGTACACGCTCTGGGCGTTGTCGGTCACCGGGCCGTAGGAGTCGACGGCGATCGTGACCGGGCCCATGCCGAGGAAGCCGAACGCGACCAGGCCGAGGGCGAACACGCCCGGGGCCAGCATGATCCCGCCGCCGGCGGTGTTGGCCGGGTCGATGCCGGGGATCAGGGTGGAGACGAAGAACGCACCGCCCATCAGGGCGACGATGGCGATGCCCAGCCAGTAGGCCGAGAAGTTGCCCGCGACGAGGCCGGAGAGGATGTCGAGGGACGCCCCGCCCTCCTTGGCCGACTTCACGACCTCCTCGGTGTGCTTGGCCTTCACGCCGGTGAACACCTTGACCAACTCGGGGATGACGGCGCCGGCCAGGGTGCCGAAGCTGATGATCAGCGCGAGCTGCCACCACAGGTTGGGGTAGCCGGGCAGGCTCGACATCAACAGCGCCGAGATCACGAAGGTGAGGATGATCGACACGATCGAGGTGAGCCACACCAGGGAGGTGAGCGGGGTCTCGAACTCCATCTCCTCCGCGTCGCCGTACCGCGCCTTCGCCCACAGGTTGTTGGCGAAGTAGGACAGGGCGGACGCGACGAGCATGATCGCGCGGATGAAGAAGATCCAGACCAGGAAGTGCGCCTGCAGGTCGGACTGGACGCCGAGCAGGATGAACGTGATCAGTGCGACGCCGGTGACGCCGTAGGTCTCGAAGCCGTCCGCGGACGGGCCGACCGAGTCGCCGGCGTTGTCACCGGTGCAGTCGGCGATGGTGCCGGGGTTGCGCGGGTCGTCCTCGCCGATCTTGAACACGATCTTCATCAGGTCCGAGCCGATGTCGGCGATCTTGGTGAAGATGCCGCCGGCGATGCGCAGGGCGGACGCGCCGAGCGACTCGCCGATCGCGAAGCCGAGGAAGCAGGCGGTCGCGATGTCGGCGGGGACGAACAGCAGGATCAGCAGCATCATGATCAGCTCGGTCGAGATCAGGACCATGCCGACGCTCATGCCGGAGCGCATCGGGATGTTGTGCACCTTGTAGGGCTTGCCCTCCAGCGCGGCGAACGAGGTCCGCGAGTTGGCGAACGTGTTCAGCCGGATGCCGTACCAGGCGATCCCGTAGGAGCCGGCCATGCCGATGATCGCGAACAGCAGCACGATCACCACGCGTCCCCAGCCGCCGGAGGTGTTCAGGAAGCCGAAGTAGATGAAGATCGTCGCGCCGATGAAGGCGAACAGCAGCAGCAGGAACTTCCCCTGCTGGAGCAGGTAGGCCTTGCAGGTCTCGTAGATGAGCTCGGACACGTCCCGCATGGACTGGTGGACCGGGAGGTTCTTCAGCTTCATGTAGCTCAGCAGGCCGAAGGCGAAGCCGCCGATGCAGATGATCAGGCCGATGAACAGCAGCCACCACCCGCTGATCCCACCGAAGGTCACGGCATGCAGGTCCGGCAGCGGGAGATCGAACTCACTCTTGTGGGCGGTGTGTGCGGTCTCGCCGCCTCCGCCGGAGCAGGCGGTCAGCGCGAGGGCGAGGAGCCCGAAAACCGCGATCAGGCCGGGCCGCACGCGCCGGTGCGGCCGTCCCTGGGCTGGTTGGGTATCGAGCACGGGTGTGGTCACGATGGATCCTTCTGGAGTGTCCGTTTGGGTTGGGATGACCTGTCACCTTTGACAAGACGAAGTCACCATCTGCACTCTACGACGCCGTGTCGTAGATGCGGGAATCGCGTCGACTGGTGGATGGGCGCGTCTCGCCATCCGGGTGCCCGCTGCCGCGCGGAGTTGAGTGGACGCGAGAATAAGGTGAGAATGGCGTTGTGAAAAGCGATGCGGATCTGGACGTCGATGCCTTCGGGGCAGAAGCGGAGCAGCAGGCCGCCGACGCCTCCACCCGTAGTCGGGTGGCCCGTTCCATCCTCCAGCATGGTCCCTCCACTGCGAACGACCTTGCCGGCCGGCTCGGGTTGACCCCGGCCGCCGTACGCCGGCATCTCACGGTACTCGCCAGCACCGGTCAGGTCACGAGCAGGCAGCAGCGAATCTACGGCCACCGTGGCCGTGGCCGCCCGGCCAAGGTTTTCGCGCTGACCGACACCGGCCGCGCAGAGTTCTTCCAGGCCTACGACCGGCTCGCGATCCAGGCCCTGGAGTACCTGCGCCAGGCGGCGGGCCCGGACGCGGTCGACACCTTCGCCGCCCAGGTCGCCGACGCGGTCACGCAGCGATTCCGCAGCATCGCGGTGGAATACGAGACCCCCGCGGAGGCGTTGGTCGAGGCGTTGACCGCCGAGGGTTTCGTCGCGTCCCTGCAGCCCGTGGCCTCCGGCGTGCAGCTGTGCCAGTACCACTGCCCGGTCGCCCACGTGGCGGCCGAGTTCCCGCAACTGTGCGAGGCCGAGACCAAGGTGTTCGCCACGCTGCTCGACTCCCACGTCCAGCGGCTGGCGACCATCGCCCACGGCGACGGGGTGTGCACCACCCACGTCCCGCGGCCTGTGGTCCCTGCCATGCATCCGTCTCCGACACCGAAGGGTTGATCCGATGACCTCCACAGCTCCCACGGCACCCGGCCTGGGCTCCACCCAGGAAGAGCACCTGCAGGCCCTGGGCCACTACCAGTACGGGTGGCGGGACTCCGACGTTGCCGGCGAGGCGGCGAAGCGCGGCCTCACCGAGGACGTGGTCCGCAACATCTCCGCCCTCAAGAACGAACCGGAATGGATGCTGAACACCCGGCTGAAGGCGCTCAAGCTGTTCGAGCGCAAGCCGATGCCGGCCTGGGGTGCGGACCTGTCGGGCATCGACTTCGACACGATCAAGTACTTCGTGCGCTCCACCGAGAAGCAGGCCCAGAGCTGGGAGGACCTGCCCGACGACATCAAGCGCACCTATGACCGGCTCGGGATCCCCGAGGCGGAGAAGATGCGGCTGGTCGCGGGCGTCGCGGCCCAGTACGAGTCCGAGGTCGTCTACCACAAGATCAACGAGGAGCTGGAGCGCCAGGGCGTGATCTTCCTCGACACCGACACCGGCCTGAAGGAGCACCCGGACATCTTCGAGGAGTACTTCGCCTCGGTGATCCCGGTCGGCGACAACAAGTTCGGGTCGCTGAACACCGCCGTCTGGTCCGGCGGGTCGTTCATCTACGTGCCGAAGGGCGTCCACGTCTCGATCCCGCTGCAGGCCTACTTCCGGATCAACACCGAGAACATGGGCCAGTTCGAGCGGACGCTGATCATCGCCGACGAGGGCTCCTACGTCCACTACGTCGAAGGCTGCACGGCGCCGATCTACTCCACCGACTCGCTGCACTCCGCCGTGGTCGAGATCATCGTGAAGAAGAACGCCCGGGTCCGCTACACCACGATCCAGAACTGGTCGACGAACGTGTACAACCTGGTCACCAAGCGCGCCACCTGCGAGGAGGGCGCGACCATGGAGTGGATCGACGGCAACATCGGCTCCAAGGTGACCATGAAGTACCCGGCGGTCTACCTGCTCGGCGAGCACTCCCGCGGCGAGACGCTCTCGATCGCGTTCGCCGGCGAGGGCCAGCACCAGGATGCGGGTTCGAAGATGGTCCACGCGGCGCCGAACACGTCCAGCTCGATCATCTCCAAGTCGGTCGCCCGGTCCGGTGGACGTTCGTCCTACCGCGGCCTCGTCCAGGTGCAGGAGGGCGCCCACCATTCCGCCAACTCGGTGAAGTGCGACGCGCTGCTGGTCGACACCATCTCCCGCTCCGACACCTACCCCTACGTCGACGTCCGCGAGGAGGACGTGTCGATGGCCCACGAGGCGACGGTGTCCAAGGTGAGCGAGGACCAGTTGTTCTACCTGATGAGCCGGGGCATGGGCGAGGACGAGGCGATGGCGATGATCGTGCGCGGCTTCGTCGAGCCGATCGCGCGCGAGCTGCCGATGGAGTACGCCCTGGAGCTCAACCGGCTGATCGAACTTCAGATGGAAGGAGCCGTGGGCTGAAGCCCGCGGCAGGACGGGGAAAGACAAGACGTGAGCGCTGTTCCGAACGTTGCCGAGGCCGCGGAGGCCATCGAGTCGCACCTGCACCCGGTGGCGTCCTTCGACCTCGCCGACCATCCCGTGCCCAACGGTCGCGAGGAGGTGTGGCGGTTCACCCCGCTGCGCCGCCTGCGCGGCCTGCTGGACGGGACACCCAGTGATGCCCACCTGGCCTGGGAGACCGTGCTGCCCGACGGCGTGACCGTGCGGGAGATCAGTACGGCCGACGCGGTCGCACTCGGCGTGCCCGCGCCGGTCGACCGGCCCTCGGCCCTCGCTGTGGCCCAGGGTGGCGGCGCGATGCTCGTCGAGGTGCCGGCCGGGGCCGAACTGGCCGATCCGGTGCTCCTCGACCTCGTCGGCAGCAGTGCCGGCGACCAGGTGTACGGCCAGGTGGTGTTCTCCGTGGGCGCCCACGCCAGCGCCACGGTGGTGCTGCGGCACCGCGGCTCGGCGACCTACGCCTCCAGCGTCTCCGTCCTCGTCGGCGAGGGGGCGAACCTCGCCTTCGTCGGCCTTCAGGACTGGGCCGACGACGCGGTTCACGTCGGCCACGTCGGGCTGAGGATCGGCCGCGACGCCCACGTCCGCACGGTCACGGCCAGTCTCGGCGGCGACCTGGTCCGCCTGGTCGAGACCGCCGAGTACGACGGGCCCGGCGGGGAGCTCGAGCAGTTCGGCCTCTACTTCGTTGATGCCGGCCAGCACATCGAGCACCGGCTCTTCGTCGACCACAACGCCCCGCACACCCGCAGCCGCGTCGACTACCGCGGCGCCCTGCAGGGCAAGGGAGCGCACTCGGTGTGGGTGGGCGACGTGCTGATCCGCAAGGTGGCCGAGGGCATCAACACCTACGAGACCAACAAGAACCTCGTCCTCACCGACGGCTGCCGCGCCGACTCGGTGCCGAACCTCGAGATCGAGACCGGCGAGATCGAGGGTGCCGGGCACTCCTCGACGACCGGACGCTTCGACGACGAGCAGCTGTTCTACCTGCGCAGCCGAGGGATCCCCGAGGCCGAGGCGCGCCGGCTGGTCGTGCACGGCTTCTTCGTGGACATCATCCGCCGGATCGGCGTCCCCGACGTCGAGTCGCGCCTGCTCGCCACCGTGGAGAAGGAGCTGGCCATCCTGGTCGGCTCCCCGTCCGAGCACCCCGGGGCCGCTCAGTGAGCTTCGTCCGTGCCTGCGCGGTCGGTGAGGTGCCGGTCGGCTTCGCGATTCCGGTCGACCTCGGCGGGGACGCGGAGATCGCGGTGGTGAACACCGCAGAGGGCTTCTTCGCCATCCGCGACGAGTGCTCGCACGCCGCGGTTCCCCTGAGCGAGGGCGAGGTGGACGGCTGCACGCTCGAGTGCTACATGCACGGCTCGCGTTTCGACCTGCGGACCGGGCAGCCGCTCGAACTGCCGGCCGTCGCTCCCGTTCCGGTCTACCCGGTGCGGGTGGACGGCGGCAACGTTTACGTAGACCCAGACAATCCGATCGACATCCAGGAGCAGTAAGTGTCAGAACTCCGTATCAGCGGCCTTCACGTCGAGGTCCAGACCGAGAGCGGCCCCAAGGAGATCCTCAAGGGCGTCGACCTGGTCGTCCGCACCGGCGAGGTGCACGCCATCATGGGCCCCAACGGGTCGGGCAAGTCCACGCTCGCCTACTCGATCGCCGGCCACCCCAAGTACACGATCACCTCGGGTTCGGTGACCCTCGACGGCGTCGAGCTGACCGGGCTCACCGTCGACGAGCGGGCTCGTGCGGGCCTGTTCCTCGCCATGCAGTACCCGATCGAGGTGCCGGGCGTGTCCGTGGCCAACTTTCTGCGCACGGCGAAGACCGCCCTGGGCGGTGAGGCGCCCAAGGTGCGCACCTGGGTGAAGGACGTCAACGCGGCGCTCGAGCGGGTCGGCCTGGACGGCACCTTCGCGAGCCGCTCGCTCAACGAGGGCTTCTCCGGTGGCGAGAAGAAGCGCAACGAGATCGCCCAGCTCGAACTGCTGAACCCGAAGTTCGCCATCCTCGACGAGACCGACTCCGGGCTCGACATCGATGCGCTGCGGATCGTGTCCGAAGGCGTCAACCGGTACACCGCGAACGGCGATCGCGGGCTGCTGCTGATCACGCACTACACGCGGATCCTGAACTACATCAAGCCCGACTTCGTGCATGTCTTCGTCGACGGCCACGTCGTCGAGGAGGGCGGCGTGGAACTGGCCGATCGCCTCGAGATCGAGGGCTACGACCGGTTCGTCCGCGCGGCCAAGGCCGATGCCTGAGCAGCTCGACCTCGACCGGGTCCGGCGGGACTTCCCCATCCTGGAACGCAGGGTGGGGGAGTGGCCGCTGACCTACCTCGACTCCGCGAACACGTCCCAGAAGCCCACCCCGGTCGTGGCGGCGGTGTCCCGCCACTACCTCGAGCACAACGCGAACGTCGCCAGGGCCATGCACACGCTGGGCGGGGAGGCGACCGAGGCCTTCGAGGGCGCCCGCGCGAAGGTCGCCGACTTCATCGGCGCCGCCGGACGCGAGGAGGTCGTGTTCACCAAGAACGCCTCCGAGGCGCTGAACCTGGTCGCGCACACGCTGGGCGGCCGGCTCGGCACGGGCGACGAGATCGTGGTCTCCGTGATGGAGCACCACTCGAACATCGTGCCGTGGCAGCTGCTCGCGCAGCGGACCGGCGCGACCCTGCGGTGGTTCGACATCACCGCAGACGGGCGGCTCGACCTCGGGAAGGCCGAGGCGGAGCAGCTGATCAACGAGCGCACCCGGATCGTGTCCCTCGCCTGGGTGTCCAATGTCCTCGGCACGGTCAACCCGGTCCGCGAGATCGCGGCGATGGCGCACCGCGTCGGTGCGCACGTCGTCGTGGACGGCTCACAGGGCGTCCCCCAGTTGCCCACCGACGTCGCCACCCTCGGCGCCGACCTGATGGCCTTCACCGGCCACAAGATGCTCGGCCCGACCGGGATCGGTGTGCTCTGGGGTCGCTACGACCTGCTGGAGACCCTGCCGCCGTTCCTGGGCGGTGGCGAGATGATCGAGATCGTCCGGATGAGCGGCTCGACCTATGCCAGGCCGCCGGCCCGGTTCGAGGCCGGCACCCCGCCGATCGCGCAGGCGGTCGGGCTCGGCGCGGCCATCGACTACCTGAACGCGCTCGGCATGGACGCCGTCGCCGCGCACGAGCAGGAACTGACCGCGTACGCACTCGCCCGGCTGCAGGAGGTCGAGGGCGTCACGATCCTCGGGCCGACCGAGGCCGTGGACCGGGGCGGGGCGATCGCGTTCACGCTGGCCACCGCCGACGGGCTGGAGGTGCACCCGCACGACGTGATGCAGCTGCTCGACTCCCGCGGGATCGCGGTCCGCGGCGGCCACCACTGCGCGCGTCCGCTGCACGAGCGGCTCGGGCTGACCGCGTCCAGCAGGGCTTCGGGGTATCTGTACACCACGCAGTCCGAGTTCGACCGGCTCGCCGAAGGGCTCGACTACGTGCGGGACTTCTTCGGGGGTGTGCGATGAGCGTCGAGGCGATGTACCAGGAAATCATCCTGGACCACTACAAGGCCAAGCACCACAGCGGGCTGCGTGAGCCGTACCAGGCGCAGGTCACCCATGTGAACCCGACCTGCGGCGACGAGGTGATGATGCGGGTGGAGCTCGACGGCGACCGCGTCGTGGACGTGTCGTACGAGGGCGTCGGATGCTCGATCTCGCAGGCGTCCACCTCGGTGATGACCGACCTGGTGATCGGGAAGACCGTGCCGGAGGCGCTCGCGCTGCACGAGGAGTTCACCGAGATGATGCACTCGCAGGGACGGGCCGAGCCCGACGAGGACCGGCTCGAGGATGCCGTGGCCTTCATCGGGGTCTCGCAGTTTCCCGCGCGCGTGAAGTGCGCGCTGCTGGGCTGGTCGGCGTTCAAGGATGCGGCGGCCCAGGCGCTGGCCGCCGAAGGAGAGGTGCAGGAATGACCCAGAACCCCCGTCCGTCCGACCTGGTCCAGGACACCTTTCCCGACCCGGCGGCGAACGCCCGGCCGTCGGAGGAGGACGTGCTGGAGGCGATGAAGGACGTCGTCGATCCCGAGCTGATGGTCAATGTCGTCGACCTCGGCCTGATCTACGGCGTGACCATCGACGAGGAGTCCAACGCGACGATCGACATGACGCTCACCTCTCCCACCTGCCCGCTCACCGATCGGCTCGAGTACGACACCCAGCTGGCGCTGGAGGGACTGGTGAACTCGGTCACGATCAACTGGGTGTGGCTGCCGCCGTGGACCCTGGAACTGATCAGCGAGGACGGTCGCGAGCAGCTTCGCTCGATCGGCTACAACCTGTAACCGGCCGCCACGTCGCCCAGCTCTGCCGACTGGACGACCCGCGCGCACACGCTCCCGAGGGTTCCGTTCCCGCGACGGATTCCGGGGTTCCGCGCGTCCGGGGAGCGGTGGTCGCGGGGGTGGCCACACGGGCGGAAATCTGATATCACTTAGCCATCAGATTTCCTCGTGAGGAGTGAGCCCCGATGTCCGGACCAGAAGATGCGCACGACGCCCAGGCGACCGTGGGTGGTGAGCCGGCCGGCGTCCCGGTGGGCCATGGCGGCGCCCGCGTCGAGATCGAGGAACGGCCGGCCTGGTCGGCCAACGGGTTCATTCCCCTCGTGCTGGCCGTGGTGTTCTTCATCGGCGCCCTGCGGAGCTTCATCGCGGCGGGCGTGAACACCGATGCCGGCGCGGACGCCGGACCCTGGGGAGTGCTCGGCGCGATCCTGGTCGTCCTCTTCGGTCTCGCGGTGGTCTCGATCACGATGGTGTCCCCCGGCGACACCAAGGTGCTGGAGTTCTTCGGCCGCTATATCGGGACCGTCCGCAGTTCGGGGCTGAAGATGGTGGTCCCGTTCGCCAAGGGGCGGAAGGTGTCGGTGAAGGTCCGCAACTTCGAGACCAACGAGCTGAAGGTGAACGACGCCGACGGCAACCCCGTCAACATCGCCGCGATCGTGGTGTGGCAGGTCGCCGACACGGCACGGGCCCGGTTCGCCGTCGAGGACTACCGGGAGTTCGTCCGCGTGCAGTCGGAGGCGGCGCTGCGTCACGTCGCGACGACCCACCCGTACGACAATGCGGCCGCCGGGGAGGAGTCCCTGCGGGGATCCACCGACCTGGTCGCGGCCGAACTCGCCACCGAGGTGGCGGCCCGGATCGCGATCGCCGGCCTGGAGGTCGTCGAGGCCCGCATCTCCAGCCTCGCCTACGCACCGGAGATCGCCCATGCCATGCTGCAGCGCCAGCAGGCCTCCGCCGTGATCGCGGCCAGGGAGAAGATCGTGGAGGGAGCGGTCAGCATGGTGCAGGGCGCACTGCGGCAACTGGAGGCCGAGGACGTCGTCGCTCTCGACGAGGAGCGGAAGGCCGCGATGGTGTCCAACCTGCTGGTCGTGCTGTGCGGCTCCTCCCAGGCCACGCCTGTGGTGAACGCCGGGACGCTGTACAACTGAGCCGATGGCTGAGCGCAAGCCTCGCGTACGCCCGGAAGGCCCCCGCGCATTGTCGCGATCCGGCCACTCCAGCCATCCCACCGGCCCCAGCGGTCACAGCCGGAGCCTGAAGCGGTCAGATCGCGTCACCGCGTGGAGTGGACCCCGAACCGCCGCGGAGGCCCACCGAAACTCCTGCGGGTGGTGCCTTGTCGCGATTTGGCCATCCGAACGCTCAGATGCGACAGACGAGCCAGAGGTGGAGGCTCGTGTGGCCAGATCGCGACAGCTGGGCGAGTCCACCCGGCCAGACAGGCGCGTCGATGAGTGAGCGTAAGCCCGTTCTGCTCCGGCTGGACCCGGCCGTCCACGAGGCGCTCGCCCGGTGGGCGTCCGACGACCTGCGCTCGCTCAACGCCCACATCGAGCTGCTGCTGCGGCAGGCGCTGGCGAAGGCGGGCCGGTCGCCGAAGGACGCCGGCCCGTTGCCCAGGCGTGGGCGTCCGGCGAAGGAGTGAGCCCCTGGGCATGGCTTGTGTCGGAGAAGTGCTGATCACCACCATCACGCCGGGCTCCGATCGGGAGTTGCCCGCATGGGGCAGCATGGCTGCGTGGAACGACACCTGACCTGCCACCTGGAACTCTCCGCTGCGGGCTCCGCCGAACTCGTCCTCGCGATCGCGACCGCGCAGGACGTCCCCCGGTCCGCCGAGTCGCTGGTCGTCACGGCGGGCGGCGACCCGGTCACGCCGGAGGAACTCGTCGAGGACCACGGCACCCGGCTGCACCGGCTCTTCGTCGACGCGGGCCCGGTCGTGATCGACTACGCGGCCACCGTCTCGGGGCTGGCCGAGCCCGCGCCGGTGACAGCCGTCGACCGGCTGCGTTACCTGCGGCAGAGTCGCTACTGCGAGGCCGACCGGCTCGCGCCGACGGCGGCCGCCGAGTTCTCCGGGCTGACCGGGACGGCCCTGCTCGCGGCGGTGATCGACTGGGTGAACGCCCGGCTGACCTACGTGAGCGGCTCCAGCACCGGCACCGACAGTGCGCTGGACACGCTGCTGGCCCGCCAAGGCGTGTGTCGCGACTTCGCGCACCTCTCGATCGCGCTGCTGCGCGCCCTCGGCGTCCCCGCCCGGCTCGCGGCCGTCTACGCCCCTGGGCTCACCCCGATGGAGTTCCACGCCGTCTGCGAGGCGCTCGTCGACGACGCGTGGTGGGTGGTGGACGCGACCCGGCTCGCCCCGCGGCAGAGCCTGGTCCGGGTCGCCACCGGACGTGACGCCGCCGACACCGCGTTCCTGACCAGCTACGGTGCGCCGGTGGAACTCGTCGGGCTCGAGGTGACGGCCGTCGCCGAGCAGTTCGCCCTCGACGACCAGGCCACCCTCACCCAGCTGCGCTGAGATCCGGCCGGCCGCGACCCCACACCGGGTCGGCCAGCGTCTCGGCCAGGCCATGCCCGGCGACGGCCGCGAGGGCCGGCATGTCGTCGCTGGCGAGGGCGAACACACAGGCCAGTCCCAGCGCCCACGCCCAGGCCCGGCTCCAGCACCCCTGGTCGTAGCCTCCCGACCGCGTGCAGGCCGCCTGGAAGGTACCCCGCGCTGCGCTGTCGAACAGCAGCCAGGCCGCCGCCAAGTCGCAGGCCGGGTCACCGGCGCCGACGTCGCCGAAGTCGATCACCCCGGCCAGCGTGCCGTCGTTGTGCAGCAGGAGGTTGAGCGGGTGCGGGTCGCCATGGATCCACACGGGGGAGCCTGCCCACGCCGGGGCGGCAGCGCACTGCTGCCAGCGCCGCCACGCCTGCGGACCGGCCACCGTGCGCACCCTGGGCTCCCAGTCCTGCGCCCTGGCCGCCAGCGGCACGCCCCGGAACGGGCTGGCCGAG
>NZ_JASGES010000185.1:0-17199 GCF_047606205.1 Propionicimonas sp.
CGTGCTGGACGAGGCGCCCCGCGACGCCGCGTCCGCCGAACTCCGAGGGCACCATCGTGTGGTCGAAGGCTGCGACACCGTCGCGGACGGTGTAGTGGGCCTCGCCGGCGAACCGACCATCGACGGTCACCTCGAACTGGTGCGCAGCGGTGTTGTGGGTGAACTCCTCGCTCATGGCACGCTCAACGAGGCCCGCGGAAGCGCTATTCCTGACCCTGCCTCGGCAGGGGTCGCCGACCGTCGCGGTGGCGGGGGCCCGGAGGGGGCCGGCCGGCGGTGCCGGCGGGTATCGTCGTCGGGTGCGAGGAGTGCGGAGTGCTGCGGTCGCGGTCGCGCTTTCCGTGCTGCTGACCGGGTGCCAGGCGGCCTCTTCCGCGCCCGTGGCCCCGATGGACTCGGCCCCGGTGAACCCTTCGGGGGTGCCGACGACCGGCCTGCGTCCGTCCCCGTCCGCAACCTCCGCGACGGCGACGCCCACGCCGACGGCCTCGGCGACGCCGGCGGCGCTACCCCTGGCCGGGCGGAGGATCGTGATCGACCCCGGCCACAACGGCGTCTGGACGAGGCGCGAGCTCCGCAAGGTGCCCAGCGGCAACGGCCGCACCAAGGAGTGCAACTCCTCGGGGACCGCGACCAACGCCGGGTATGCCGAGCACGCCTACAACTGGGCGCAGGCGAACGCCCTGGCCAGGGTGCTGCGGGCGCGCGGCGCGACCGTCAGGCTCACCCGGCCCGACGATCACGGCGAGGGGCCGTGCGTGAACCTCCGCTCCCGCCTGGCGAACCAGCTCAGAGCGGACGCGCTCGTCTCCATCCACGCCGACGGCAGCCTCGCCAGGGGCGCCCGCGGGTTCCACGTCATCGTCAGCACGACGATGGTCGGCGGCGCAACGGTGGAGCGGGCGTCCACGGCGCTGGCCAAGCGGCTGCGTCACGCGCTGGAGACCGAGACCACGATGCCCCGCTCCACCTACATCGGCGGCGGCACGGCGCTCAGCTTCCGCAGCGATCTCGGCACCCTGAACCTTTCCGAGCGGACCGCCGTCATGCTCGAGATGGGCAACATGCGCAACGCCACGGATGCGGCGCTGCTCGGCTCGGCCACGTTCCGTACCCGGGCGGCCAGGGCGCTCGCGGACGGGCTCGAGGCGTACCTGGGCTGACGCGATCCGTCCACTCGCCGGCCCGGACGGGACAGGGGTGCCGGGTGGGACGTATCGAGTGGCCAGGTCGCGTCACGAGGCCGCTCGGGACTCCGCGGCGTTCCTCAGTCCCCGACCCCGTCGATCGCCATGAACTTGGTGTTCTTCGAGATGTTGCCCATCGCCGCAGCGAACACCGAGGTGAGGTCGGAGGCCGAGGCGGCGCAGTAGTAGTAGTCGGAGTCGCTGTTCTCGGCAGCGATCTCGGCCGCGGTGCTGCAGGTGCTTTCGGCGGCGCCCGTCCCCGTCACCGAGGCCTGCGTGGAGGCGGCGGTCGCCAGCGCCGCCCGGGAGGTCATCGTGCCGCAGGTGGCTGAGTTCACACTTCCGAACCCGATGGTCACGATCAGGATCCCGGCCGCCTTCGCCTCTGCGGCCACGGTGTCGAGGTTCTTGCATGCCTGCGTGGTGCTCGCGTGGTCGCCCGGGGTGTTGGAGCCAGAAGCGCCGATATCGTCGGAGTTGGTGAGGCTCAGCGCGGATGCACTGTCAGTGGTGGCGTTGTTGAAGATCTCGTCCGGCTGGCCGTCAGTCTCGAAGACGATGACGTTCTTGACCGGGATGCCGAGGTCTGCGCGATAGCCATCCGAGTCCAGGCTCGAGACGTAGTTGTTCGAGTCGACGTTGGCCAACAGGTACCGCGCCGCACCCTTCAGTGCCGAGGCGAGGTGGGTGCCGGTGCCGGCATTGATGTATGTGCCACTACCTGCGGTGTCCGACAACAGCTTGTTGTAGAAGTAGGTCCCACCCGAGGTCAGGTTCGAGTAGTTCAGGTTGTGAACGCTCGTGTACAAGTCGCTGGACGTGTTCAGCACCGAGGCGGAGGACTGGTAGTTCTTGGTGAAACCGACCGGGACCCAGGTACCGGCGAACTCGTCCGTGCGGGTCGTGGTCGTCACCGAGGTCCGCGTCTTGTAGCAGGCGTCGCTGTACCAGTAGTAGCCATACTTCTCGCACTTCACCTGCGAGTTGTAGCTCGTGCCCGTGACCTTGTTGGAGTACGTGTAGGAGGAGCCGCTCGAATCGTTGAAGATCTTCGCGCCCGAGGCCAGCGGCTGGGTCAGGTCGTCTGCTCCGGAGGTCGCCGTCACCGTCCTGCTCTTGTGCAGTGCGCCGAACGCGACGTACTGCTGGTTCGGCGTCATGATCTTGAGCATCCCCTCGATCCCGTCCTTCAGGCCCTGGAACGCGTCGGCGGGGGCGCCGTACACCGTGCTCATCGACGGCGTCCGGTCGGCCATCACCACGACGTTCATGGGGTTGGGGGTCGCCTCGCCGCCACAGCTGCCGCGGCACGAGACCGTCGAGGCGGTGGCCGTGCCGTGGTCGATGTTGATCGCCGGCCCGAAGACGAACTGGACGTTCTTGGTGGCGCTGACCTGGACCGCGTTGCACACCGCACCGGCGACGGTCGTGGGCGAGCACGGGATCGCGCACGACGTCCCGCTGCACTTCGTGCCGGAGGTGTAGTCGGTCGAACTCGGGTTGGGCCGGCAGGTGCTCGGGATCTGGTTGGTGTTCGGACTGACCACGGTCGAGCTTCCGGAGGTGTTCGCGACCACGCAGTAGAACGCGACAGTCACGTTGCCCGCGGTCAGCTTGGGGCCGTAGGTGGCCGTGCCGTAGTTGGCCACCGCCGCATTCTTGATCAGCGTGACCATGTCGTTGGCGGCCGAGGTCCCCATCGCCGATGAGGTGAGCTTCGCGGCCCCGATCTGGGCGGCGGCGTCGACGGCCGCGCGCACCTGCTGGCGCTCGTAGACGAGCTTGGCGATGTCGAAGCCGATGGCCCCCGCGGCAATCAGAATCATCATGACGAGGGAGATGACAACCGCACTGGCACCGCGCTGGTTTCCCCTTCGACGCGCGCCGGACCGGGGTTTCGTGCTCATGACGTGGACTCGATTCGCATGTAGCTGGTCTGGCTGACGGTGACCGGTGAACTCAGCCCCACCCATCCGGGCAGCGGTGTGATCCAGGAGTACTTGTAGCTGACCGTGACCCGGACGATCGCGTCGATCGCGCGCTTGGTGTCGTAGGTCGTGGTGTCGCCGGACGCCGTTCCGCTGCACGACCAGGCGGAGGCGTCGATCGTGGCGGCCGTGCAGATCGTGTAGGCGACCGTGGAACTGTTCAGCAGGGCGCTGGTCTCGCCCTTGATCTGCGTGCCTGCGGTGGCGTACGTCTTGCCCAGGCTGGCCGCCCTGGCACCGTCCCGCGCCGCGTTGGCGACCGTCGACTGGGCGTTGAACGTCATCGCAAAGTCCACCATGCCGAACACGAGCAGCAGGAGGACGGGCAGTATGATCGCGAATTCAAGTGCAGCGGCCCCACGCTGCGACTTGCGCGAACGCCTCTTGGTATCCACGCATACTCCAGTTATGTTCTGCCGAATTCTCCGGACCCCTCCAGAATTACTGTGAGTCTAGGTGGGTTGTTCCCACGGTGTCAATGCGCGTGGCCAAACCGTCCAGAATACTCCCTCCGAGCCGGTGGGAGCTGGATTTTGGGGTTCGGGGTGTCGCCCGCGACTGACGGCAAAATCCCTAGTCAAGTGGCAGTACCAGGACGAGCGAAAGGCCCTCGCGATGCCCGGCATTTGCGTTGTCACCCATCCGGATGACAGGGCCGCCAAATGCGGCGCGAATGGCCACTGTCACCCGTTGGGGGACGCCAGTGAATCGATTCCGTGTCCCCCGTCAGGGGGACACCGGAGAAAGGCTCGCCGCATCGGGAGAGTTCGCGAGTGGCCCGACCGGCCCGGCCGCATCCGGACGCGGGAGACCGATCTTGTCGAGGATCCGGCGCCGTCCGCTCGTGTACTCCACATCGAGCTCGCCCAGCGAGATCGAGCTCCCGTCCCGCAGCACCCCCCTCGCGCTGGTCGCGCCGAAGCGGAGGTTCACGCGGACCGCCCGCTGGCCCTTCCCCCCTCGCCGCGATCCGGCGACGGAGCCGCCCAGCCCGGCGAGGTCGGCGACCGCGTCCGGGGCGGCCAGCCTCATCCTCCGACCGTCCAGCACGATGTCGGCCAGGTGCCTGCCCTGCCGACGGATGGTGAGGAGCCCACTCAGCGACGGTGTGACCAGGACGCGGACGAGCAGGAACAGGACGACCGCCGCGGCGAGCCCCGCGGCGACGACCGCCACCGCAGGCAGCAGGGCGGGCGGGAGCGTGATCGGTGC
Source organism: Propionicimonas sp. (assembly GCF_047606205.1). Lineage (GTDB taxonomy): Bacteria > Actinomycetota > Actinomycetes > Propionibacteriales > Propionibacteriaceae > Propionicimonas. The sequence goes on from NZ_JASGES010000185.1 coordinate 4,388, forward strand.
GGCGGCCACGGCCGCCGTCCCCTGCAGCGACGGCGCGAACTCGAGCCCCAGATCGCCGGTCAGCACCTCCGCCCACGTCGAGGTCACCGTCGCGGTCAGACCGACCGTGGCCGCCGGGCCCGCCGAGCCGGTCACCGTTGCGGTGGCCGGCACCGTCGCGTGCCCGTTCGGGTCGAGCCTGACCTTCTCCGGGAGCCCGGCGAGGGCCACCTGCAGCCCGGGTGGGGCCTGGACGGCCAGGTGCGAGAGTTCGACGGGGACGTGCGGGTAGGGGGAGACGAACTCCAGCGTGATGCCGGTCGGGCTGCCATCGGCCAGCGCGGCGCCGAGGTCCCCCTGCCAGTTCACCATGATCGGCTGGGACAGCTCGCTCTTCAGTGCCTGCGCCGCCTGCAGCCGGACCAGGTCGCTGCCGACCTCCGCGAAACGATCGCCCACCTCGGCCGCAGACACCTCCGTGGCCTGCGGCAGCACCTTCTTCAGCAGGCCGGCATCCGTGCTGGCCATCAGCGAGACGGCGTACGCGGCGACCTGGTGGCCGGCTCCGAGCGCGGCCGCCCTCGACTTCAGTTCCTTCCAGGCCGACGATGTCGCCCTGGCGTACTTCGACCCGGGCGCGTCGAGCTTTCCGTCGGTGATCAGGATCAGCGCCGCCAGACGGCGCGTGTCGGCCCGCTCCAGCTCGGTCAGGCCGGCCGAGATCGCCGCGCCGATGTCGGTGTGCTCGCCGGCCGCCCTGGCCGGCAGATCGGCGAGGACCGCGGCGGCGTTCTTGCCCACGACCCCGCGGAACCGGGGGGAGACGCTGGTGTCGAAGGTCAGCAACGAGACCCGGTCCTGAGCGGACAGCCCCTTCACCAGGGTGGCGAGCTCCCTGCGTACGGAGGCGTAGCGGCCGTCCGCCTGCATCGAGCCGGAGGTGTCGACCAGGACCACGTAGTCGGCCGGCTCGGCAGTGAGCCCGAGAGCCGACACCACATCGTCCACGTCCGTCCCCGCCCGGGCGGTCGACGGCGCCGCCAGCGCGAAGCACAGCAGCCCGGCGATCGGCACCAGCCATCTCGTCCAGTTCCGCACCTGTTCCCCCTTATGTCCTCTTCCGGGTGACAAAGACGCATCCAATCTGTGGCCCATGTCCTCCTTCGGGGGACATTTTCGGCATTCATTGCCCGCCCCACGTCCTCCTTCGGGGGACCGCAAGTGGCCTTGTCAAGCCCACTTTAGTACGAATCTGGAAGTTCTTGAAGAAACCCTTTGACATCGCTCACTCAGCGATGTAATCATTCTTCACGAGGAGTTCTGGAGGATGGTTTCCAGACTCCAGCGGACCTATCCCACACCACCTGAAAGGGGTCTCTCATGAAGAACCTGCCCGCCAAGATCATCGGCTCGGTCGTTGCGACCAAGGAGCGCGGTGCCACCGCCGTCGAGTACGGCATCATGGTCGCCCTCATCGCCGCCGTCATCATCACCATCGTGGCCACCCTCGGCACCAACCTGACCAACCTGTTCTCGAACGTGGGCAAGGCGATCTGATCCGTCGCGTGCCCGGAAAGGCCTAGTCATGAGCGCTTTTCTCGCAAAGACTGTCGGCTCTGTCGTTGCCACCAGGGAACGCGGTGCCACCGCCGTCGAGTACGGCATCATGGTCGCCCTCATCGCGGCTGTGATCATCACCATCGTGGCCACCCTCGGCACCAACCTCACCAACCTGTTCTCCACGGTGGGGCAGGCGGTCTAGGACCCCGCACGTCGGGGTCCGGCTCCGAACAAGCCTGATCCGAGGCGCCCCGAGCAGACGCCGGGGCGCCTCAAAAGCTTTCATCGACAGAAATGCCCTCCATTTCTGTCGATGCGAACCCGTCACCCGCACGGAGGACAGCTGTCCCCCATTCGGAGGACCGGCCGGCCACACCGGCGGCCCATCACGACGGGTGACCAATAAATCAATGCTGCCCGGTCGGAATTGTCACCCGCATGGATGACACCGGTACCGGGCAACCGCCGGACCTGCACCTGGACCCGGCTCACGGAATTCAATACTCGTCACCACCCTGCTGGCGGCAGGGGGCGAGCGCCACCCGGCAGCACCACTGCCGACGATTGTCTTGTCCACTCGAGCACTGAGGCGGTCCTCATGCAACGCCGAATCATCGCCGCTGTCGCGGCAGTCCTCCTCGCCGGCATCGGCGCGGTCCTTCTGTACAACTACGTCAGCAACGCCGACCGGCGCGCGATGGCGAACATGGAGACGACCGGCGTGCTGGTCGTCACCCAGGCGGTGCCGGCCGGCACCGCCGGCGCAGACCTGACTCCCTATGTCGAGCTCAGGCAGCTGCCGAAGATGGCCATCGCCGACGGGGCGCTCACCGACACCACGTCCGTGACAGACCTGGTCACCGACGGAACTCTCGCCGTCGGCGAGCAGGTGCTGTCCAGCCGCTTCATCGCCCCCAACACCACCAGCGCCGGCAGCGTCGAGGTCCCCGCCGACCTCCAGCAGGTGAGCATCGCCCTCGAGGCCACCCGGACGGTGGGGGGGTCGATCCAGGCAGGCGACAAGATCGCCCTGCTGTTCACCGGTCCCCTGAAGGACAAGGACGACCAGGTCACGGCCCAGGCGCTGCGTGACGTCCTCGTCGTGAGAGTGCAGGGCGCCTCCTCCGGGAGCGACGACGACTCCGCACCCGGCAGCGGGCTCACCCTCACCCTCGCGCTCGACCCGGCCAACGTCACCCGGGTGGTCTGGGCCGCGGAGAACGCGAAGATCTGGGCCGCACTGGAGCCGAAGGAGGGAAGCCGTAGCTCCCTCCCGTGGACCACAGGAAAGACCGTGCTCAAATGAGCCCCGTCCTCGTCATCAGCCGCAACCCCCACGTGGTGGGCCTGGTCCAGCAGGCGTGGGGACCGGACGGCTACGCCATCGCCCCGGACCAGTTCCCGGACCACGTCCAGGTCCTGCTGAACCACCTGCAGGGGGCGCCGCTGCCCGCGGTCGCCGTCCTGGATCCGGGCGAACAGGTCCCGGCCGCGCTCTCGCTGGCCGTGGAACTCGATCAGAACTTCACCATCTCCTCCGTGCTGGTCACCGACCAGGGCGCGGCAGTGAGCCTCGACGCCATGCGTGCCGGCGTGCGTGACATCGTCATGCCCGGCGCGCCGGTCGAGGAGATGAAGAAGGCCTTGGAGCGGGCCGCCACCCACTCCGGGCCGCGGGTGGTGCAGCAGGGAGCGCCTGGCGTTCCCGGTGCTGTGTCGACCCAGCGGGGGAAGGTGGTCACGGTGGCTTCGCCCAAAGGTGGCGTGGGCAAGACCACCGTGTCCACCAACCTCGCTGTGGGACTCGCCCAGCGCCTGCCGCAGTCGACGGTCCTCGTCGACCTGGACGTCCACTTCGGCGACGTCGGCAGCGCGCTGAACATCACCGCCGAGTACAGCCTTCCCGACATGGCGCACGGACCGGCGGCCAGCGACCCGCTGGCGCTGAAGTCCTACCTCTTCCAGCACCAGACCGGGTTGTACGTCGTCCCCGGCTCGGAGTCGCCCGCGGCCGCGGACGCGGTGACGAGCAAGGACGTGGTGAACCTGCTCGACACCCTCGCCGGGCAGTTCAAGTACGTGGTGGTCGACACCGCACCCGGGCTCAGCGAACACACCCTCGCCGTCCTCGACCAGACCGACATCCTCGTGCTGGTGACCAGCCTGGACGTCCCCGGGGTGCGCGGTCTGCGCAAGGAGCTCGACACCCTGCGGGACATCGGGCTGATGGTGGAGTCGCGCTCGGTCGTGCTCAACTTCATGCATCCCAGCCGCGGCATCTCCGTCGCCGACGTCGAGGCGTCGATCGGACGCAAGGTCGACTTCCAGATCCCGCAGTCCAACTCGGTGCCGATCTCGGTCAACCAGGGCATTCCGCTGCTGCAGGCCGGCAGCCGGGATCCGGTCGCCAAGCAGCTCAAGGCCCTCGTCGAGGTCGTCGACGCGGGCGAGAAGGCCGGCGCCAAGGGCCGCCGGTTCCTCGACTTCGGGCACAGGAAGGAGGCGCAGCAGTGAACCTCGCAGAACGGGTCCTCGCAGCGCAGAAGGGCGAGCGCGGAATCCCGCGCGAACCGGACGCTCCCCACTCCACCTCCGCTCCGACCCGGGCGTTCACCAGCATCCCGGCGCCCGGAGCGGCCGTTCCTGCCGGGCCGCCGGCCGACAACGCTCCGCCCGCGCCCTGGCTACCGGTGCCGGAGAGCCCGACCCAGCCCGCCTCCGCCGCCGCGCCGACCGTGACCTGGGTGCCGCCCACCGCCGCTCCCGGGACGGAGGACAACCGTCTGGCGAACCGCGCCCCGGCCGCACCCGTGGTCGTGGAGACCCACGACGCCCTGGCGCGGATCAAGGAGGACGCGGTCGAGCAACTGTTCGAGCGGATGGGCAACCGGCTGACCGACTCCACCCTCGACGAGACGGCGCTGCAGGGGCTCGTCCAGGCGGAGCTGAACTCGATCATCGAGGGCGGCAAGCTGCCCCTGACGGCCAGGGAACGGCAGCGCCTCATCCGCGAGGTGCACGACGACGTCCTCGGCCTGGGCCCGCTCGAGCCGCTGATCTCGGACAAGGCTGTGACCGAGATCATGGTGAACGGCCCCCACAAGGTCTACGTCGAGCGCGCCGGCAAGCTGACCCTCAGCCAGGTCCGCTTCAAGGACGAGCCGCACCTGCGGCGCGTGATCGAACGGATCGTGACCAAGGTCGGCCGCCGCATCGACGAGTCGTCGCCGCTGGTGGACGCCCGCCTCGAGGACGGCTCCCGGGTCAACGCGATCATCCCGCCCCTGGCGGTGAGCGGTTCCACGCTCACGATCCGGAAGTTCTCCAAGGACGCGCTGACCGTCCCCGACCTGATCGAGAAGCGCTCGATGAGCCCCGAGATCGCCGAGTTGCTGCACGCCTGCGTGTCCGCCCGGCTCAACATCATCGTCTCCGGCGGCACCGGCACCGGCAAGACCACGCTGCTGAACGTGCTCTCCAGCTTCATCCCGAACGACGAGCGGATCGTCTCGATCGAGGACGCCGTCGAGCTCCAGCTCCAGCAGGACCACGTGGTGCGGCTGGAATCCCGGCCGCCGAACGTGGAGGGCAAGGGCGAGGTGACGATCCGTGACCTGGTCAAGAACTCGCTGCGAATGCGGCCCGACCGGATCATCGTCGGCGAGTGTCGTGGCGGTGAGGCGCTCGACATGCTGCAGGCCATGAACACCGGCCACGACGGCTCGCTGTCGACCATCCACGCCAACACCACCCGCGACGCCCTCGCCCGTCTGGAGACCCTCGTCCTGATGGCCGGCATGGACCTGCCGCTGCGGGCCATCCGCGAGCAGGTCTGCAGCGCCATCGACGTGATCGTCCAGCTCACCCGCCTGCGCGACGGCACCCGCCGGGTGACCTCGGTCAGCGAGGTGAACGGCATGGAGGGCCAGGTCGTCACCATGCAGGACGTGTTCGAGTTCGACTACTCCGCGGGGCTGTCCCCCGACGGCAAGTTCCTGGGCAGCTGCCGGCCGACCGGCGTGCGTCCGACCTTCACGCAGAAGTTCGACGACTACGGCATCAAGTTGTCCCCGAACGTCTTCGGCAACGGCGGGCTGTGGTCGGCGGGGCACCGCTGATGTACGCCTTCCTCTCCTCGCCCGCGGCGCTCACCTTCGGGTGGGTCCTGCTGGGCCTGGCCGGCCTGACCACGGTCGTGCTCGTGACGATGCCGGACAACCGGCTGCCGCTCTCCCGGCGCCGACCGGGCTCCGAGCCGCAGGGCTCCGGCATCCAGCGGATGGCGAACGCCGCCACCGACGCGGTGGAGAAGATGCTGCGCGGGCGGAACACCTCGTTCGACGCCATCCTCGAGGAGGCCGGCGTCACGACACCGGTCAAGGACCTCATCGTGATCGTCGGCGCTGCGGCCCTGGCCGCGTTCGCGCTCGGGCTGGTTCTCGGGCAGCCGGTGATCGGCCTGCTGCTCGCGCTGCTGTGCCCGATCATCGGCCGGATGCTGCTGTCCACCCTCGCCGACCGGCGGCGCAAGGAGTTCGGAAAGCAGCTCGACGAGGTCCTCCAGATGATGGCCGGCAGCCTCCGGGCCGGCTACAGCCTTCCGCAGGCCGTGGCCACGATCGCCCAGGAGGCCGGCGTCCCGGTCTCCCAGGAGTTCGCGCGGGTCACCAACGAGGCGCGGGTCGGACGCTCGATGATGGACTCCCTCAACGACGTCGCGACCCGGATGCGCAACGAGGACTTCTACTGGATCACGCAGGCCATCGGCATCAACCGCGAGGTCGGCGGCAACCTGGCCGACGTCCTCGAGAACGTCAGCAAGACCATCCGCGAGCGCACGGCGATGAAGCGTCAGGTGGCCGCCCTGGCCGCCGACGGAAAGCTGTCCGCGATCATCCTGATGCTGCTGCCGTTCGTCGTCTCGCTGTTCCTGTTCATCTCGAACCCGGGCTACATCATGCGGCTGTTCACCGACCCGCTCGGCTGGATGATGCTCGGCGCCGGTGTGGTGATGCTGGGCATCGGCGGGTTCTGGCTGACCAAGCTCATCAACCTGAAGTACTGAAGGAGGACCCGTGCAACCACAGGCCTACCTCGGAATCGTGCTCCTCGTCGCCGGCATCGGCGTCCTGCTCTGGTTCGCGTTCGGCGGCGCCACCATGACCCGGCGCCAGATGCTGGCCAACCTTCGCCGGCAGCTCGACAAGCCCAAGCAGAACCCCGGTCCGACCTCGCTCACCGGCGAGAAGAAGGCCGGCGGCCTGGCCGTCACGATGCGCCGGGTGCTGCCCGCACCCCTGATCGGGTCGATCACCAAGTTGTGGGCCGGTGCCGGACGCCCGGAGAACAACACCCCGGACCGGATCCTCGCCAACATGGGGATGCTGGGCCTGGTCGGCGCGGTGGTCGGCGTGCTGGTCTCGCGCCAGGTGCAGCCCCCGCTGGGGGTCCTGGTCGGGATCGCGGTGTGCCTGCTCGGGTTCTTCCTCCCGATGGTCCGCCTGCAGAGCGCGGGCAAGGACCGGAAGGAAGCGATCAAGCGGCAGTTGCCCGATACCCTCGACCAGATGAGCATCGCAGTCAACGCCGGGCTCGGCTTCGACGCGGCCATGATGCGGGTGGCGAAGAACGGCAAGGGCGAACTGGCCAACGAGCTGGTCCGCACCCTGCAGGACATCTCGGTGGGCCTGACCCGCCGCGCGGCCTACGAGGACCTCGCCGAGCGCACCGGGGTGGAGACCCTGCGCCGGTTCGTCCGCTCGATCATCCAGGCGGAGGCCTACGGCATCGCGCTGTCGGACGTCCTGCAGGCGCAGGCGGACGAGCTCCGGATGGAGCGTCGCCAGTACGCCGAGCGCAAGGCGATGGAGATCCCCGTCAAGGTCGTGTTCCCGCTGATCCTGTTCATCATGCCGGCCATGTTCATCGTCGTGATGGGTCCCGGCGTGATCGGGATCATCCACTCCTTCGCCGGCATCGGCTGACCGGATCGAGCGTCGTGGCCGTCCTGCTCTGCGCACTCCTCGCCGCCCTCGCCGCATGGGCGCTCACCGGCTTCATGCGCAGCTGCGCGACCTCTGACGCGGCGATTCTCCGCAGCCGGGCGCAGCTACCGGTCGCCGCTGTGCTCGGCGGCCTCGCCGGGCTCGCGCACAGCTGGGCGGAGATGCTCGCCTTCGTCGTGCTCGCCGTCGCGTCCGGGCTGCTGACGGTGATCGACCTCGCCGAGGAGCGGCTGCCCGACCGGATCGTGCTGCCCCTGATCGGGCTGACCGCCGGCCTGCTCACGCTGGCGGCGTGGACCACGGGCGAGTGGAGCGCGCTCGGTCGAGCCGGGCTGGCCGCCGTCGCGCTGTTCGTCCTCTACTTCGTGATGATGGTGTTCTCCCCTGACCTGGGGTTCGGCGACGTGAAGCTCGCCGCGGTGGCGGGCGCCTTCGGGGGCTGGTTCGGCTGGGGAGCGGTGGTGCTGGGCTTCGGGGCCGGCTGGATCACCTTCGCCATCGCCGGATTGGCGCTGATGGTGGCCCGCCGCCGCGGGAGGAAGGGCTCCTTCGCCTTCGGCCCGTTCCTCATCCTCGGCGCCGTCCTCGGCGTCTTCTGGGCGGGCGCCGTCCTCAGCTGGTAGCCCGCACCGCGGGATGGGCGGGGAGGCGACCGGTCCGACCGGCCTCGCGGCTCACCCGGCGACGTCCACGCGGTCGCGACGATGCCGGTGCCGTCCCGGCAGACCGCCCAGGCTGACCCAGAGCGCCACCGCGACAGGGACAAGGCCGAGGAACTGCCGCAGCCCGTCCGGCGACGAGACCGGCCACACCGGCGAGAGGGCACTCAGGAGGCAGAGCAGCAGCCACCCGGCCGCCCTCGTCGAGCGCCGGATCGTGAACCCGAGCAGCAGCGCGGCGAGCGAGAGCCACACGAGGAAATGGTCCCAGGCGACAGGGCTCGCCAGTGCCGAGGCGGTACCGACCATCACCAGTGCGGACGCGTCATCGCCCGCGCGGTGGCGAAGCACCCCGAGCCGTAGCGCCACCGCGACGAACACCAGGCAGACCCCGATCCACAGCGGCTTCACGAACGGCTCCGGCACTCCCCAGAACTGGAGCTGGCCCAGGATGGAGAGGTTCATCTGGGAGCCGAGCCCCGGCACCCTGCTGGAGTCGAACACGATCCTCGTCCAGTAGCCGATCGACTCCGCAGGAAAGGCGACGAAACCCAGAGCGACGGAGGCCAGAAAGCTCAGCGCGGAGTTGCGTGCCGCTCTCCACTGCCGGGTGAGCAGGAAGTGGACGGCGAAGAGCATCGGGGTGAGCTTGATCCCGGCAGCGATGCCGATCAGGACGCCCTTCCACCGACGCGGCAGCAGCAACAGGTCGACCGCCACCAGGGTGGTGATCAGGAGGCTGACCTGGCCCATGCCGATTCCTGCGATCACGGGGCGGGTGAGGACGAAGAGGATCCAGGCCAGGCAGAGAACCAGGAGCGGCTCACGGCCGGGACCGGCCCCACTGGCGCCCGTGGCACGGGCGAGCAGCCACACCAGGACACCGGACATTCCCAGTTGGCACAATGTCCACATCGTGGCGGCCGCCCCGAGCGGAATCCACATCGCCAGCGCTCCCAGCAGTGCGGCGAACGGCGGATACAGGAAGTAGGCGGGATACCAGCCGTCGTCCGGCAGAGCGAACGTGTAGAGCCCACCGTCCGAGAGAGCCGCGGCGATGGCACCCCGGTAGACGCGCAGGTCGAATCCGACGGCCAACGACGGCGAAGGGAACAACCAGCCGAGGGCGACGAGGGCGATCACACCAAAGGGAACCGCCCCGCGCAGTGCCCTCGGCAGGTCCCGCTTCGTCGGCGGCGCCGGCTCCCGGTCAGGTTCCCGGGTCGCCACTGCCGCGCGCACATCGGGGTTCAACGGCGACTCCTTCTCCCTGCGGGTCGCCAACGTAACAAGGCCGGCGCCGCGCGGACGAGACCCCACAGGAGTGACACCGGACGGTCGCTGCCCGACCCGAGGGCCTCCCCTCGCACCGGGGGGCCATTGTCCAGACAAGAGCCCTCGCCCGGACCGTGGCCCTCAGCGACGACGAGTGGCCCTCGCCCGGCCGGGTCCGGCGAAGGCACTCGAATCCCCCGCCTTCAGGAACCTTCCGGCGCGATCACCTGGTCGAGCTGCAGGCTGCGCGGCGGCGACTGGTCGCCGGAGCGGCGGCGGGTGACCAGGACGTCGCAGGGCGCGTGCTCGACGACCTGGTCGCTGACCGATCCGAGCAGGAGTCCGGAGAAGCCGCCGAGGCCGCGCGTCCCCACCACGACGATCCGTGCCCCTTCGGAGGCCCGGATCAACTCCCGCCCCGCGGCGCCGTGCGGTGCCTCGTAGGCGACGTCCACCCCGGGGAACTCCGCGACGATCGCTGCGGTCTGGTCCCGCAACTGCTCGAGCACCGCCGCGGCGAAATCGTCCACCGGAGGCACGTAGCCGGGCTCCCAGGTGCGTGGACGCGGCGCGTTGCTGATCGTCCACGCCCGCACGACCCGCGCGGGCGCACCGAGCTTCGACGCCAGCCACAAGCCCTTGCGCAGCGCCTCCGCAGCGAAGTCGGAGCCGTCAAAGCCGATCACGATCGGGGCCTCTGCCATGACCCGACTCTAGCCATGCCGCGCGTGCCGCGGCGAGGGACAATGGGAACAGGAGGAATCGCGATGAGGATCCTGATCGTCGGCACAGCGGGCAGGGACTTCCACGTCTTCAACACCCTCTACCGCGACGACCCTGACCACACGGTAGTGGCCTTCACCTCCACCGACCTCGGGCCAGGGCAGGAGGGCCACTACCCCGCCTGCCTCTCCGGACCGCGGTACCCCGGCGGCCTGCCCATCCTGCCCGAGGCCGACCTGGAGCGGATCATCGCCGCGGAGTCGGTCGCACAGGTCGTGTTCGCCTACTCCGAGATCGGCAGCGAGGACGTCGCCCGGCTCGCCGCCCGCACCCTCGCCGCCGGCGCCGACTTCCACCTGGCCAGTCCGCGGCGGGTGATGCTGCAGGCATCCCGCCCGGTGATCGCGGTGACCTCGGCACGGTCGGGGACGGGGAAGTCCCCCACGGTCGGCTACCTGGCCGAACTGCTGCACTCCTGGGGACACCGGGTCGCGGTGGTCCACCACCCCGTCCGTGCGCTGGCCTTCACCGACAACGAGCATGACCTGGCCAGGCTCGACGACGCGATCATCGACGCCGCGGCGGCCCCGCTCAGCGAGCCGTTCGGTACCGTGCCGGGCGCGCGAGTGTTCTCCGGTCTGGATTTCGGCGCGGTGCTCTCAGCCGCGCAGGAGGATGCCGACGTCGTGCTGTGGGACGGCGCGGACAGCGACCTGCCGTTCGTCGAGCCGAGCCTGCACGTCGTGGTGACCGACCCGCTGCGGGCCGACGAGGCGTCGGACCACCTGCCCGGCGAGGTCGGGCTGAGGATGGCGGACGTGGTGATCGTCACCGGATGCGACACCGCGACCCCCGGTCAGCGGGCGAGCGTCGAACGGGCCGTGCGCCGACTGAACCCCGGTGCCGACCTGCTCACCGCCGACACTCCCGTGGTCGTCGAGGGTGGCGAGGCCGTCTCGGGTCGCACCGTCGTGGTGATCGAGGAGGAGGGTGCGCTCAGCCTGGGCGGTCTGCGGCCCGGCGCAGGGACGGCCGCCGCCCACCAGCTCGGCGTCTCCGGCATCATCAGCCCGCTTCCGCAGGCCGTCGGCGCCCTCGTCGACGTCTACTCACTGCACCCGGAGGCGCAGTCGATCCTGCCCGCCTTCGGGCGTGATCCCCTCCTGTTGGCCGACCTGGCCGCCACCCTGGCCGCGACGCCGAGCGAGGCCGTCATCGACGCGAGCCGGACCGGCCTGTCCGGCGTCCTTCAGCTCGACCGGCCGGTGGCGCGGGCGAGGTTCGCCCTGCGCCCGCACGACCCGGAGCGCCTCGGCGAGCTGGTCAGGAACGCGATCGGCTGACCTCACGCCGCCGTATGATCACTGGTCTGGCACCAGGAGGAACCCATGACCACCGCCCGCGGCGCTGCCGAGACGGCCATCGCGCAGATCGAGACGTTCAGTTCCCACAACTACCACCCGCTGCCCGTGGTGGTGGACAGCGGCGAGGGCGCATGGCTGACCGACGTCGAGGGCAACCGCTACCTCGACTTCCTCTCGGCCTACTCCGCGGTGAACTTCGGGCACTCGAACCCGGACCTGGTCGAGGTCGCCGTCGCGCAACTGGCCAAGGTGTCGATCACGTCCCGGGCGGTCTACTCCGCCACCTTCGGGCCGTTCGTCGAAGCGCTCGCGCACCTGTGCGGCAAGGACATGGTGCTGCCCATGAACACCGGCGTCGAGGCCGTCGAGTCCTCGCTCAAGCTCGCCCGCAAGTGGGGCTACGAGGTGAAGGGCGTGCCGGAGGACCGGGCGAACATCATCGTCATGGAGGGCAACTTCCACGGCCGCACGATCAGCGTGATCTCGTTCTCCTCCGACGACGACGCGACCGGCGGCTACGGGCCGTTCACTCCCGGTTTCGTGAAGGTGCCCTACGGCGACCTCGACGCCATCGAGCGGGCGGTGGACGCCGACACGGTCGCGATCCTGGTCGAGCCGATCCAGGGCGAGGCGGGGGTGATCACACCTCCGGCGGGGTTCCTGCCGGGCGTCCGCGAGATCGCCGACCGGCACCGCGTCCTGATGATCGCCGACGAGATCCAGTCCGGCCTGGGCCGAACGGGCAGCACCTTCTACTGCGAGCAGGTGGGCGTCGTCCCCGATCTGTACCTGCTCGGCAAGGCGCTCGGCGGCGGCATCGTCCCGGTCTCCGCCGTGGTCGGCAACGCCGACGTGCTCGGGCTGCTGAAGCCCGGCCAGCACGGCTCGACGTTCGGGGGCAACCCACTCGGCGCGGCCGTCGGGCTGGCGGTCGTGCGGCTGCTCGAGACCGGCGAGATCCAGGCGCGGTCGCGCGACCTGGGCGGCCACCTCCACGACCGGCTGGCCGCCCTGCTCGGCCGCGGCGTCACCGAGGTCCGCGGCATCGGGTTGTGGGCGGGCGTGGACATCGACCCACGGCTGGGCAGCGGCCGGCAGATCTGCGAGCGGCTGCTCAGCCACGGCGTCATCGCCAAGGACACCCACGGCCAGACGATCCGGATGGCGCCGCCGCTGGTGATCACCCGGGACGAACTGGACCTGGCCGTCGACGCCCTGGCCGCGGTCCTCGCCGAGGCCGCGGCCGA
>NZ_JASGES010000186.1:0-27836 GCF_047606205.1 Propionicimonas sp.
CCCCGGTCGCCGCGGCCGCGGGGTCGGGGACGGGCCGTGCGGCGGCGGCAGCGAGGTCGCGCCGGGCGGCGATGCTGGCCCGCAGCCCGAGCACCATCAGGGGCAGGAACGCCGTGGCGGCGCCGAGCGCGAGCAGCGAGCCGGTGACCTTCACCCAGCTCGGGGTCGGCAGCAGCCACAGGGCCAGACCGCCGTTGATCGCGATCAACCGGAACGCCCCGGCGCGGTTGAACCAGGCCTGCCCGGCCCGGACGACGCTGGGGCCGCCGCCGAGCACCGACGGCAGCAGGTACGACAGGGCGCCGGTGAGCACCTGGACGGCGAAGCCCGCGCCCAGCGCCGCGGCCGGCAAGCCGAAACCGTTCCGCACCACCACCCAGTCCGGGGCGGTGGCCAGCAGCCAGCCTGCCCAGACCAGGCCGATCACGAGCCAGCCGAGTGAGGCGGCCACCGACGCGGCGGCGAACTCCCGGGGCGGTTTGGTCCGTGCCGGCCGCACCAGGCCGCGGCCCCACAGGCCCAGCGCCGCCAGGTAGCCGACGATGCCGGCGGCGGCGAGCCAGCCCAGTCCGGCCAGGGCGCCGCCGGCCGCCACCACGATCGCGGCGCCGAACACCGGCAGGGCCTGACGGGTCCAGCGCTCCGCCGTGGCGTCCATGGGGGTGCGCAGCATGGTCGGCCAGAGCGTGAGCAACGTCCCGGTGAGGGTCAGCCCGACCCAGCCGAGCAGGTTGGTCAGGGCGTGGGCGACCAGGAGCCGTCCGTGCCAGGGATCGGGCCAGCCCCACGCCAGTGTCACCCCGAGGCCCACCCCGACGAGCAGGGACGCGGCCGCCCACACGTAGTAGCGCACGGTCACCCGGAACCGGGCCGGCAGGGCCCGGCGCAGCATGGTGAACAGTTCGTAGCCGTGCCAGCCGACGGCGCCGGCGACCAGGCAGCCGCCGGCCAGGGTGAGTGGCCACCAGGTCGTGGGGACGCCCACCAGCACCATCGAGGCACCGGCGGTGAGCAGGCCGAGGCGGCGGGTGTGCCGGCGGGACTGCTCCTCGGACGCGGGGCTGCGCAGCAGGGTCTGGGCGAAGTGGAAGCTCCACACCAGGATCGAATGGGTGAGGGCGCCGAGCAGGACCAGGTGCAGCATCAGCCAGTTCGCGTCCGGCAGCCAGCGGTGACACACCGCGATCACCACGGCCGCGCCGAGCCAGCCGAGCAGCGGCAGGTCGCGCAGGCGGGAGCGGCCGCGGGCGGGTAGGCGGCTCATCCGTGCACCACGAGGGCGACGGCGGTGACGAGGAACGCCAGCATCGCTATCACGGTGAGCACCCCGCCCGCCTGCCAGGCCGCGGTGAAGCCGCCCAGGGCGCCGGTGAAGCGCAGCACAAGGCCGGCGTGCAGGAGCAGCAGCGGTCCCCACAGCGCCGGACGGTAGGGCAGGGGGCGGCCGAGCACCGCCGGCAGGATGACCGGGGCGTGCGCCATGACCATCGAGATCGCGAACCCGAGGAAGACCCCGTGCACGATCACGTCATAGGCCCCGGTGCCGCCGTAGAGGCCGAAGGAGGCGAGAACGAGCCCGGCCAGGATCAGGTCGAGGTACCCGGCCAGCAGGGCGACGGCAAGGTAGCGGCGCTGACCCGGCAGCCGCACCTGGTGGCGCACCACGTCGTGGCGCAGCAACCAGCCGCCCGTCACGGCCAGCGCGACGCCGACGAGCCGGTCGCCGAGGGGCAGCACGAGGGCGGCGAGAATTGCCAGGGTGAGCGCCGCCGAGAGGGCGAGCAGGGCGCGGTCGGCGCGGAGGCCCATCACCAGCTGGGCGAGCTCGGCCCGTTCGGCCGCGATGGTGAGCACGACGAAGCCGATCAGCCAGGCCAGGGCGGACGGGATGTCCAGCAGCAGCGCGACCAGCGCCCCGCCGAGTGCGAGCACGGCGGAGAGCACCTGCACGGCGACCAGCGGGCGCGGTGCCCTGCGCCACAAGGCGATGTAGACCGCCACGAACAGGACTCCTGCCTCGACGTGCAGCAGCTGGCCGAGCCGGACCGGGGCCGGGCTGAGCAGCGCGAGAGCACCGGCGCCGTAGAGCCCCGGTGCGAGATAGGCCCAGGACCGTCCCAGCGCCTGGGCGCGCTCCAGGGAGATCAGGGTGCCGAGGAAACCGAGCACCATGACCAGGCCGTGCACGTCCCCGGCCCGCTGCGAGGCCACCGGTGCCCACACCTCCAGCCGGACCAGCCCCGCATTCAGGCCGCACAGCAGGCTCACGCCGCCGAGGGCGACCAGCGGTAGCCGGCTGTTGGCGTCCCTCCTGCGGGCGGCGTCCGGCGGAGCAGGGATCGCGGTGCCCGGCGGGGCGGCGCGCGTCGCGGGGGACGTCGGGCTCCCGGGCCGGTGGCGGGCGGCAGGAACCGGCGTCGGCACGGGGCGCCTCCTTTATCTACATGACGATATGGAGAAAATAACACTAGAGTGGTCCCGTGGTCACATCGCCGGATCAGAACGGCCCGCGGCCGGCGCGGGAGGACCGTCCGCGCGAGGCGTCGTTGCGGGTGCTGCGTGCCCTCGTCCAGCACGGGCCGGCCACCCTCGCCGCGCTGGTCGCGGAGCTGGGCGGGCACCCGAACACGACCCGGATGCACCTCGACCACCTGCTCCGGGACGGCTTCGTCACCGAGCGCGCGCTGCCCCCGTCCGGACGCGGCCGCCCCGCCCGCGGCTGGGTCGCCACCGTCGCCGGACGCCAGGTGGCGCTGGAGGATCCCCGACGCGGAACCGAAGGTGCGCTGGTCGAGGCGGTCGCCGAGCACCTCGCCGCCGGCCCCGATCCGGTGGCCGCCGCCCACTCGGTCGGCCAGAGCTGGGGCCAGCGACTGGCGGCCGGTTCGGGGCAGGGTCTGTACGGCATCCTCGCCGCCCAGGGCTTCGCCCCCGAGGAGACCCCGGACGGGCTGGCCCTGCGCACATGTCCGCTGCTGGCCTCCGCCCTGCGGCACCCGGATGTGGTGTGCGGCATCCACCAGGGCCTCGTCGACGCCGTGTCCCTTGAGCCGCGCCGACTCGTGCCGTTCGCGGTGCCGGGGGCCTGCCTGATCCGTCCGGCATGATCGCCGGCCCTCGCTCGGAGGATTGGAGCGGATGACGGGAATCGAACCCGCATGGCCAGCTTGGAAGGCTGGGGCTCTGCCATTGAGCTACATCCGCGCGAGCCCCAAGACTAACGGACTCACACTGCCGTCGCCGCCCGCCCTCGCCGCCGAAGGGCGACCCGGCCGCCTGCGATCGCCGCCGATATGACCAACCCGGTCGGCCTAGCTAGGATTGGCAGGTCTGTCTACGCCCGATCAGGAGCCTGCATTGCCCAGCACCGTCGAACAGCTCAGCCCTTCGAGGGTCAAGCTCACCGTTGAGATCCCCTTCGCCGACCTCAAGCCGCACCTGGAAAAGGCCTACAGCGAGATCGCCAAGCAGGTCACGATCCCCGGCTTCCGCAAGGGGAAGGTGCCGCACCTGGTGATCGACCAGCGGTTCGGCCGCGGCATGGTGATCCAGGAGGCCATCGAGCACGCGTGGCCGAGTGCGCTGGAGGCCGCCGTCACCGAGGCGAACGTGGTCCCGCTGGGCCAGCCGGAGGTGGAGGTCACCCGGCTCGAGGACGGCGACGTCGTGGAGCTGACCGCCGAGGTGGACGTCCGCCCCGAGTTCACGGTGCCGGCCTTCTCGACGCTGTCCGCGACCGTCGAGCCGCAGCGCGCGGTCGACGAGGAGGTGGACGAGCGGATCGCCATGCTGCGGCAGCGCTTCGCCACCACCACCGAGGTGGACCGCCCCGCGGCGGAGGGCGACCAGGTCACGATCAGCCTCGTCGGCAAGCGCGACGGCGAGACCCTGCAGGACGCGACGGCCGACGACGTCACCTACGTGATCGGCACCGGCGGGATGATCGACGGCCTCGACGAGGCCGTCACCGGCCTCAGCGCGGGTGACACCGCGGAGTTCGCGTCCACGCTGGTCGGTGGCCCGCTGGAAGGCGAGCCCGCCGATATCACGGTGACCGTCGGCAAGGTGTCGGAGCAGAAGCTTCCCGAGGTGGACGACGACTTCGCCCAGCTCATCTCCGAGTTCGACACGGTCGAGGAGATGCGTGCCGACCTGACCAAGGCTGTCGAGCAGATGGCCGCCTCCGAGCAGGTCTCCAACGGACGCGACAAGGTGCTCGAGGCGCTGGTGGACGCGACCGACTTCGAGGTGCCCGAGCGCGTTCTCGAGGCCGAGGTGGCCGCCCGCAAGGAGCAGATCACCGATCAGTTGCAGCGCGCCGGCCTCACCCTGGAGCGCTACCTGGAGCAGGCCGAGGAGGAAGAGGCGGACACCGCCGAGGAGTTCTGGGCCGGGATCGAGACCTCGACCGAGCGGAGCCTGCGCGCCCAGCTGATCCTCGACAAGGTCGCCGACGACGCCGAGGTCGGTGTCGAGCAGTCCGACCTCTCCGAACTGCTTCTCCGCAAGGCCGCGCAGAACGGCACGTCTCCGGAGCAGGAGGCGCAGCACATGATGGAGCACAACCACGTCGCCGCCTGGATGCAGGAGATCCGCCGCAACAAGGCGCTCGGCCTGATCGTCGCCGAGGCGACGGTCACCGACACCGACGGCAACGTGATCGACCTGGCTCCGGCAGCTCCCGTCACGGAGGCCGTCGAAGCCGAGTAGGTCCCTCTTCCGACGGCGCCGCCACCTCCGGGTGGCGGCGCCGTCGCGTTCTGGCCACTCTGCGCGTCCCGCCCCTCGCGTACCGTCCCACCTGCGGGCCATCGCGGCCGGATCGCGTCAGCCGCGTTTTCCACAGGCGCCCCGTCGTCCACAGGCGCGCCCTTCGCCTGAACGCTTTCGGTCCCGGTTGCCGAAGGTGACGGGCATGCGGATCGATGACCTGCTTGACTCCTCGCCCGTCCTCGCTCGCCGGGCCCATCCCCAGCACGCACGCACCCTCCAGAGGGCTGCCTCCGCGGGGTACGTCGTGCCCGTCCTGCCCGGGGTGTATGCACGGCGCGACCTCGCGGGCGAACCTGAAACCCGGCTTGTCGCCGTCACGGCCTGGTCGCCGCACGGCGTGGTGCACGCCCGGACGGCCATCGAGCTGTTCTGCGGGACGCGGATCTCGATGCCCGTTCAGCTCCGCTCGCCGAACCGCGCTGCCCCCGTGCCCTGGCTGGAGGTCACGCGCGGGCAGGTGCCGCCCGAGTTCCGACGCCGCTACCGGGGAGTCCGGACGGCGACGCCGGCCTACGCCTGCCTCGAGGTCGCCTCGACCGATCGGGGCGAGGCCGCCTTCGAGTTCCTCCGCCGCCGGCTCGTCAGGCCGGCCGAGCTGGAGGCGGCGCTTCCCGCCTTCGAGGGGACGCGGGGCAACGCCGAGCGGCGCCGGGTCGCGGCCCGGGCGATCCGCAACCCGTGGTCGGTCGCCGAAGCACGGCTGCAGGACCTGCTCACCGGTGCCGGCATCACCGGCTGGGTGGCCAACCAGCCGCTCCGGATCGGGCCGGCGCTGCTGTTCCCTGATGTCTGGTTCCGCGAGCTCGGCCTGGTGGTCGAGTTCGACGGCGAAGCGAGCCACAGCGACCACGCGCAGTTCGAGGGCGATCGTTGGCGGCAGAACCTGATGGTCACCGCCGGCCTGATGGTGCTCCGGATCACCTGGCAGATGCTCGGCGAGACCCCGCTGCGGGTGATCCAGTTGGTGCAGGCGGCGATCGCCTTGGCGCGATCCGGCCATCGGAGTCCCGGAATGTGACAGCTGGGCGGTGTCGGACGCGAGGAGCGGCGGGACCGCGTCAGCCGTGCGCCGACAGCGAACAGCGCGGGAAACCCCGGGGATTTGGCACAGGGAGCGGGTAGGTTCGCCTGCGTGAACGAACATCGAGCCATTGAGCGCGGTCTGTCGATGGCCGCCGGCCCCGGCGGCATCGGCATGACCGACAACGTGTACCAGGCGCTGCTCGCCAACCGCATCATCTTCCTCGGCTCCGAGGTACGTGACGAGAACGCGAACGCGATCTGCGCGCAGATGCTGCTCCTCAACGCCGAGGACCCGGTCAAGGACATCTACCTCTACATCAACAGCCCCGGCGGTTCGGTCGACTCCGGCATGGCGATCTTCGACACCATGCAGTGGATTTCCAACGACGTCGCGACCGTCGCGATGGGTCTGGCGGCGTCCATGGGACAGTTCCTGCTCTCCGCGGGGCAGAAGGGCAAGCGGTTCGCCTTGCCGCACAGCCGGATCATGATGCACCAGCCGTCCGGCGGCCTCGGTGGCACCGCGTCCGACATCCGCATCCAGGCCGAGCAGTCGCTGCACATCAAGAAGACGATGTCGTCGCTGATCGCGGAGCACACCGGGCAGACCGTCGAGCAGATCGAGAAAGACTCCGATCGCGACCGCTGGTTCACCGCCGAGCAGGCTCTCGACTACGGCTTCATCGACCACGTCTACGAGCGCGCCTCGCAGATCAAGACCGCCGCCCCGAACCAGTGAGGACCCAGATGAACACGCTGCCCAGCGCCTTTCGGGACGGGGGAATGGCCCCTGCCGGGCCGAGCATGGACTACTACATCCCCCAGTGGGAGGAGCGGACGTCCTACGGCATCCGCCGCGTCGACCCGTACACCAAGCTCTTCGAGGACCGGATCATCTTCCTCGGCACGCCGATCAGCGACGACATCGCCAACGCGGTGATGGCCCAGCTGCTCTGCCTGCAGTCGATGGACCCGGAGCGTCCGATCAGCGTGTACATCAACTCGCCCGGCGGATCGTTCACGGCGCTGACCGCGATCTACGACACGATGCGCTACATCAAGCCGGACGTGCAGACCGTCTGCCTGGGGCAGGCCGCCTCCGCCGCGGCCGTCCTGCTGGCCGCGGGCACCAAGGGCAAGCGGCTGGCGCTCCCGAACAGCCGGATCCTGATCCACCAGCCGGCGACGGAGGGCGGCTACGGGCAGTCCTCCGACCTGGAGATCCAGGCCAGGGAGATCCTGCGGATCCGCTCGCTGATGGAGGGAATGCTGGCCGACAGCACCGGGCAGAGCGTGGAGAAGGTCAGCACCGACATCGAGCGGGACAAGTACCTGACCGCGGAGGAGGCCGTCGAGTACGGCATCGTCGACGACATCCTCACCTCCCTGAAGGACGCACCCCGCTGACTTCGCGCCCGGCCTCCCTGCTCAGGCGGGGACGGCCGGGTTAGGGTTGGTGGCAACACGCACGGAAAGGCGCACGACGTGGCACGCATCGGCGAGACCTCGGACCTGCTGAAGTGCTCGTTCTGCGGGAAGAGCCAGAAGCAGGTGAAGAAGCTCATCGCAGGCCCGGGGGTCTACATCTGCGACGAGTGCATCGACCTGTGCAACGAGATCATCGAGGAGGAGTTCGCCGAGACCAGCGACGCCGGCCTGCTCGACGAGCTCCCCAAGCCCAAGGAGATCTGCTCCTTCCTCGACTCGTACGTGATCGGTCAGGAGACCGCCAAGAAGGCGCTCTCGGTCGCGGTCTACAACCACTACAAGCGGGTCCAGGCGCAGGCGGCGACGCCCGGCCGCCGGATCGCCGACGACGAACTGGTCGAGCTCGGCAAGTCCAACATCCTGCTGATCGGCCCGACCGGCTGCGGCAAGACCTACCTCGCCCAGACCATGGCGCGGATGCTGAACGTGCCGTTCGCCATGGCGGACGCGACCGCGCTCACCGAGGCCGGCTATGTCGGCGAGGATGTCGAGAACATCCTGCTGAAGCTGATCCAGGCCGCCGACTACGACGTCAAGAAGGCCGAGACCGGCATCATCTACATCGACGAGATCGACAAGGTGGCCCGCAAGTCGGAGAACCCCTCGATCACCCGGGACGTCTCCGGCGAGGGCGTCCAGCAGGCGCTGCTGAAGATCCTGGAGGGCACCACCGCGTCCGTCCCTCCGCAGGGCGGCCGCAAGCATCCGCACCAGGAGTTCATCCAGATCGACACCACGAACATCCTGTTCATCGTCGGCGGGGCGTTCGCAGGGCTCGAGGAGATCATCAACGCGCGCGTCGGCAAGCGTCCGCTGGGCTTCAACAACGACGCGGCCGTGCGCAGGCCGAAGACGCTGAACCCGTTCGCCGAGGTCCGCCCGGAGGATCTGCACAAGTTCGGCCTGATCCCGGAGTTCATCGGGCGCCTGCCGATGATCTCGACCGTCGAGCAGTTGGACGCGGAGTCGCTGGTCCGGATCCTGGTCGAGCCGAAGAACGCGCTGATCAAGCAGTTCCGCAAGCTGTTCGAGCTCGACGGCGTCGACCTCGAGTTCACCGACGAGGCCATCGAGGCGATCGCGCAGATGGCGTTGCGACGCGGCATCGGGGCCCGCGGGCTGCGGTCGATCCTCGAGGAGATCCTGCTCAACGTGATGTACCACGTGCCCAGTGACGACGACGTGGCCCAGGTGGTCGTCGGTGCCGACGTCGTCAACGACGGCGCGGTCCCGCAGCTTGTCAGCAGGGCCCAGCTGGCCCGTTCGGAGCGGCGCGAGAAGAGCGCCTGACCGCCCGTTCCCGACGACCCGGACCGCCGATCTGCGGCCGGGTCGTTCGCACGCGTCCCGGTCCGCGGCGGCGGCGACGAATCTCCTGATCAATGCAGACAAGGAGTCGCAGCCGACCTCGTCGTTGTGCCATTGTGGATCCCGTCGACACCGACGTCCGTCAGAAGGAGACCCCCATGGCCACCCGCCAAGTCAGCATCGCTTCGTCCGTCGGTCTGCACGCGCGCCCCGCCTCGCTGTTCGTCCAGGCAGCCACGGCCACGGGCCTGCCGGTCAAGATCGCCAAGGAGGGCGGCAACCCGGTGGACGCGCGCAGCATCCTGATGGTGATGGCGCTCGGCGCGAAGAACGGCGAGACCGTCACGCTCTCCGCGGAGGGCGAGGGCGCGGACGCAGCTCTCGACTCGCTGGTCGAGCTGCTCTCGCGCGACCTCGACGCGGAGTAGACCGATGAGCGGTGACACCGAGCTCCACTCCACCTTCCACGGCATCGGTGTCAGCGCCGGCACCGCTGTCGGTCCGCTGGTGGTGGTGACTCCGCCGCCGAAGCCGCCGGCCGACGAGCCCGCGACGACGGACGCCGACGCCGCGGCTGCGACCGTGCACGGCGTCCTCGAGGACGTCGCGAAGGGACTGGAGGAACGGGCCGCCGTGGCCAATGACCACGCGCGCCCGATCCTGGAGGCCGGCGTCATGATGGCCCGCGACCCTGGGCTGGCCGCCGGCATCGACACCCAGCTGCAGGCGGGCAAGGGCCCGGCCACCGCCGTCACCGATGCGGTCGAGGAGATCTGTGCCATGTTCACCGCCCTGGGCGGCTACATGGCGGAGCGCGTCACGGACCTGCGCGATGTGCGCGACCGTGCGGTCGCCCGTCTGCTCGGGCAGCCCGAGCCGGGCGTCCCGAGCCTCAGCGTGCCGTCCATCCTGGCCGCGCACGACCTCGCGCCGGCCGAGACCGCGACCCTCACGACCGAGACCTGTCTGGGCATCATCACCGAGGCGGGCGGCCCGACCAGCCACACCGCGATCCTGGCGTCCCAGCTGGGCATTCCCGCCGTGGTCCAGGCCGCCGGGATCCTGAAGGTGCCGTTCGGCACCACCGTCGCGATCGACGGCGGCGTGGGCGAGATCACGGTCAACCCCACCGACCAGGAGGTCGCGCTGCTCGAGGAGCGCAAGCGGCGTCGGGCGGCGGCGCTCGCCGGCGGTACCGGCAACGGCGCGACCAAGGACGGCTACCCGGTCGCGCTGCTGGCCAACATCGGCACCGCCGCGGACGCCCACAAGGCCGCGGCGCAGGCCGTGGAGGGCGTCGGGCTGTTCCGTACCGAGTTCCTCTTCCTCGACCGCGACACCATGCCGACGCTGGAGGAGCAGACCGCCACCTACACCGAGGTCTTCACGGCCTTCGGCGACCGGCGCATCGTCGTCCGGACGCTCGACGCGGGCGCGGACAAGCCGCTGAAGTTCGCCGACCTCGGCCCGGAGGAGAACCCGGCGCTCGGCCGGCGGGGGATCCGCCTCGGCATGATCCGCACCGACGTGCTGGACACCCAGCTGGAGGCACTCGCGGCCGCCTACCGGGCGACCAGGGCGGATGTGCGGGTGATGGCGCCGATGATCGCGACCCAGGCCGAGGCCATGTGGTTCGCCGATCGGGTGCGCGGCCTGGGGCTGCCGAAGGTCGGGATCATGATCGAGGTTCCCGCGGCGGCGATCCGCAGCAAGGGCATCCTCTACCACGTCGACTTCGCGTCTCTCGGCACCAACGACCTCTCCCAGTACACGATGGCCGCCGACCGCATGCAGGGCGAGCTCGCCCCGCTGCTCGACCCGTGGGAGCCGGCACTGCTGGACGTGGTCGCGCTCGCCTGCGAGGGCGGCCAGCTGATGGGCAAGCCGATCGGTGTCTGCGGCGAAGCGGGCGGTGACCCCGCGTTGGCCCTCGTCCTGGCCGGGCTGGGTGTCTCCAGCCTGTCGATGGCGCCGGGCAAGGTGCCCGCCGTCCGGACGGCGCTCGGCCTGCACACGCTCACGCAGTGCCAGCAGATGGCCGCGGCGGCCCGTGCCGGCACCAACGCCACCGATGCCAAGACGGCCGTCCTCGCGATGGCCGATCCGGTCCTCCGCGACCTCGTGTAGGCCGCCGACGGGTCAGGACCTCAGCTGTCTTCAGCCGGCCGAGCGTCGGACACGTCGGTACGGACGGCTACTTCCTGGCATTCCTGAGGGTGCCGGTGATGCCGCCGCCGGCGCTGCCGACCAGGCAGACCACCTGGCGGTCGTTGGCCTGCGTCCACGTCTGCCTGGTGGGGGTGAGCATCGTGACGTCCAGCTTCGACTTCTTCGACGTGACCCCGACGAAGCCGGGAAAGGCGTCGTCGCACGCCTTCTCGGCCTGGTTGCGCACGTCGGAGTCGCCCGGGTAGTCGTCACCGTCGAGAGCCGCCGACGCGAACGCCTCCCAGTAGTGCGTCTCGCTGCACGGCAGCAGGGTCAACTCGTCGGCGCTCTCCGCGGGGAGCTTGGCCAGGCAGTCGCCGACCTGCACGGAGTAGGTGTCGGTCGTCGCGGCGGCGGTGACCTGTCCCGCGCTGTCCCGGACGCCGGCCGCGCAGCCGCCGAGGACCACCACGGCCACGGTCGCGGCGGCCATCCCGGCCCGGACGGAGCCCATCAGGCCTCGACGGGGGCGAGCTCGATCGACACCTCCAGCGGCGCCGTGCCGGACACCCACTCGATCGGGCTGGTGATCCGGCCGACGGCCCGAAGATCGTCCTCGGCAGCGAAGAGCCGGGCGAGCACGTCCTCGGGGCCGGTGAACACCGCCCTGGTCGCCTCGGTCTTCATCGACACCTTCGCCTGGGACTTGGCGCCGCGGATCCCGATCAGGGACGCGGCGAGGTCGTCCAGCAGCGCGGGGTTCCCGCCCGCGCTGAGCTCACCCGGCGTCGGCCAGTTCGCGTGGTGCACCGATCCCTTGCGCCACCACGACCACACTTCCTCGGTCACGAACGGGAGGAACGGTGCGAACAGCCGCAGCAGCACGCTGAGCGCGTCACGCAGCGCGGCGCGGGCCGAGTCGCGGGCGGCCTGGTCGTCGTCGCCCTCCGCGTCGCTGCCGTAGGCCCGCTCCTTGACCAGTTCCAGGTAGTCGTCGCAGAACTGCCAGAAGAACTTCTCCGCGACCTCGAGGGCGCTGGAGTAGTCGTACGCGTCGAACGCCGCGGTCGCCTGCGCGACCACCTCCGACAGGGCGGCCAGCATGGCGAGGTCCACCGGCTCGCTCGGCAGGACGCGGGGCGGGGTGTCCGCGGCGATGCCGAGGATGAACTTGCTGGCGTTCAGCACCTTCATCGCCAGCCGCCGGCCGACCTTCATCTGGGTCTCGTCGAAGGGGGAGTCCATGCCGGGGCGCGCCATCGCCGCGCGCCAGCGCACCGCGTCCGAACCGAACTTCTGGAGAATGTCGGTGGGCACGACCACGTTGCCCTTGGACTTGCTCATCTTCTTGCGGTCGGGATCGACCACGAAGCCGGAGATGGCGGCCAGCCGCCACGGCAGGCAGTTGTGCTCGAAGTGCGAGCGCACCACGCGCGAGAACAGCCAGGTGCGGATGATGTCGTGGGCCTGCGGGGCCATGTCCATCGGGAAGGTCAGCCGCCACAGCTCCTCGTCCCGCTCCCAGCCGCAGGCGAGCTGCGGGGTCAGCGACGAGGTGGCCCAGGTGTCCATCACGTCGGGGTCGCCGACGAAGCCGCCGGGCACCCCCCGTTGCGCCTCGGTGAAGCCGGGCGGGCACTGGCTGGACGGGTCGATCGGCAGCTCGTCCTCGCCGGGCAGGATCGGGTGCGCGTGGTCCGGCTCGCCGTCGGCGTCCAGTGCGTACCAGACCGGGAACGGCACGCCGAAGAACCGCTGCCTGCTGATCAGCCAGTCGCCGTTGAGCCCGTTGACCCAGTTCGCGTAGCGGTGCCGCATGTGGTCGGGCACCCAGGTGAGTTCCTCGCCGCGCGCCAGCAGTGCGGCCTTGAGGTCGTCGTCGCGGCCGCCGTTGCGGATGTACCACTGCCGGGTGGAGACGATCTCCAGCGGCTTGTCGCCCTTCTCGTAGAAGTTCGCCATCCGCTGGGTCGGCCTCGGCTCCCCGTCCAGGTCGCCGGACGCGCGCAGCAGCCCGACCATCGCCTCGCGGGCGCTGAACGTGGTCTTGCCGGCCAGTTCGGCGTAGGGGGCGGCGTTGACCAGCCATTCCGGGGTCTCCGCGTGCAGGCGACCGTCGCGTCCGATCACCGTGCGGGTGGGCAGGCGAAGTTCACGCCACCACTGCACGTCGGTGAGGTCGCCGAAGGTGCAGCACATCGCGATGCCCGCGCCCTTGTCGGGTTCGGCCGCGGGGTGGGCGAGCACGGGGATCTCCACCCCGAACACCGGAGAGGTCACCGTGGTGCCGAACAGGGGGGCGTAGCGGGCGTCGTCGGGATGGGCGATCAGCGCACACACGGCCGGGATCAGCTCCGGACGGGTCGTCTCGATGTGGATCGGCTCGCCGTCGGGACGGTGGAACGCGACCCTGTGGTAGGCGCCGGGGTAGTCCCGCGCCTCCAGTTCGGCCTGCGCCACGGCGGTCTGGAACGTGATGTCCCACAGCGTGGGAGCCTCGGACAGGTAGGCCTCGCCGCGGCCGAGGTTGCGCAGGAAGGCTCGCTGGGCGACCCGCTGCGCCTCGTCCGAGATCGTCGTGTACAGGGCGGTCCAGTCCACACTGAGGCCGAGGGTGCGCCACAGGTTCTCGAACGCCTGCTCGTCCACCGCGGTCAGTTCGTGGCACAGCTCGACGAAGTTGCGCCTGCTGATCGGCAGTTGCCGCTTGGGGTCCGGCTTCTCCGGCGGGGTGAAGTCGGGGTCGTACGGCAGCGACGGGTCGCAGCGCACCCCGTAGAAGTTCTGGACGCGCCGCTCGGTGGGCAGACCATTGTCGTCCCAGCCCATCGGGTAGAAGACGTGCAGGCCGTTCATCCGCTGGTAGCGCGCGATCAGGTCGGTGTGGGTGTAGCTGAACACGTGGCCCACGTGCAGCGATCCGGACACCGTGGGCGGCGGGGTGTCGATGCTGAACACCTGCTCGCGAGAGGCCGGACGCACGAAGGCGTAAGTGTCCTGCTCGCGCCAGGCGGCCGACCACTTGGCCTCCAGGCCCTCCAGCACCGGGCGCTCCGGTACGGCGCCCGCGGCCGGGGACGGTGCGGGCGTGACGGTCTGGGGCTGCTCGGTCATGGGAGGCATCCTATTGAGCCCGCCCGCGAGAGCAGAATCCGCCACCCGCACCCGCCGGCTCGTCGGACTCTCAGCCGGTCGTGGGCGGCCCGGATTCCGACCGGCCGGAGGAGTGGGGATCAACCCTTGGCGGCGTCGTCGATGATCTTCTTGAGGTCGTCGCCGCTCTTGCCGGTGAAGTCGCTGTTGGGGATCGCCTTGCCGTTGACGGTGAGCAGCGGGGTCTCGGTCAGGCCGGCCTTGGTCGCGGCGTCCTCCACGCCCTGGACGAACGCCTTCAGGTTCCCGTTGCTGTAGCAGGCCCGGAACGCGGTCAGGTCTGCACTGGCGATCCCCACCTTGTCCGGGATGGTCTCCAGGAACAGCTGGTCGGTGTACGGCCCGTCCGCCGCCGCCGCCCAGATCGCCTCGTGGTAGGCCTCGTAGTAGCCGACCACGTCCGCACAGGCGGCGGCGATGGCGGCTTTGTGCGACAGCCCGTCCGCGTTGCCCTGGTCGAGGAACACCCGGGTGTGGTAGACGAGCGTGATCGCCTTGGTCTGGCCGAGGATGTTCAGGGCAGCGCCGAAGCTGGAGTCGAACTGGTAGCAGCCCTTGCACTGGTAGTCGAAGTAGAGGCCGACCACGGGCTTGCCCTCGTTGGAGTTCACCACGATCCCGGCGCGGTCCTCGGTGGCGTTCGGCGGGTAGGGGATGCCCGCCGTCGCCGAGGCCGTCGCGTCCGCGGCGGTGCGCTGCGACTGCTGGACGAACACGACCGCCATGACGGCGATCAGGACGGCGGCCAGGACCAGCGACCCGGCGATGATGATTCGGCGCAGTCGCGCCGCGCGCTGGTTGGCCAACTGCGCCTGGCGCATCCGCTGGCGCTGGCTCTCTCCGGGCACGGCTGGGTCAGGCGTTCTTCGTGATCAGTTCACCAAGGTCATCCGGGGAGACTTCGGCGATCGTGTTGATCGGGAGATCCTTGCCGTTGACGTGAACGGTCGGGGTCGAGACCTGCTTGTTGATCGACAGCATGTCCTGCTGGCCCAACTCGTTCGTCCCGTTCACGAACGACTTGGTGGACTGGTTGTCGTAGCAGGACTGGAAGGTGGCCAGGTCGGTGCCGGTCAGCCCGACCGATGCGGGGATCGTGTCCCGCAGCACGGTGTCGGTGTACCCGGCGCCCTCGGTGGCGGGCTGGTTTGCGTAGATCGCGTTGTGGAAGTCGGAGTACGCGCCCACGACGTCCGCGCAGGCTGCGGCGATGCCGGCCCTGGTGGAGGCGTCGTTGTTCAGGTTCTGGTCGAGGAAGGTCATGTTGCGGTAGTGGAGCTCGATGTCACCGGACGCGGCGAGGGCGGTCAGGGCGCTGCCGTACGCGCTCTCGAACTGCTTGCAGACCGGGCACTGGTAGTCGAAGAACAGCTCGACGACCGGCGCGCCGTCCTTCGCCTTGCCGGGGTTCTGGACGATGGCCTTGCCGTCGGATGTCGCGTTGGGCGGGGTGATCGCGGCCGCGTCCGACGCGGCGGTGGTGTTCCGCTGCTGCACCACCACGCCGATGATCACGCCCACGACCACCAGGGCGAGGACGGCGGCGCCGACACCGATGATCCTGGTCAGCCGCTGCTGTCTGGCTGCCGCGGCCTGGGCCTGGCGCAGCCGTTCGCGGTTGTTCTGGCTCATCTGGTGGGCTCCTTGTCGTCTTCGTCGATGGAGAGGGAATCGCCCGCGTCCACGGGACCGAACAGCCAGTTGTCAACCGCCCAGGGCGACCGCGGTCGCCACGCCGTCCATGCCCCGGCGAGCAGCAGGCCGGTGTCCCGCGCGATCTCGAGCGGGTACTGGGTCTTCGAGGCGTCGATCTCGCCGCCGCCGCCGAAGCATCCGCAGTCGATCGAGATGCCACGCGCCCACACCGATGCGATGCCGACGATGAACGCCACCATCAGCAGCGACCCGATCACGGCCGAGATCCGGGTGAACGTCCCGGTGATCAGCAGCAGGCCGGTGGCGATCTCGATGATCGGCAGCGCCGACCCGACCGCGGCGGTGACCTCCCAGGGGAGGAGCTGGTACAGCCGCACCGACTGTACGGACGCTTCCAGCCGGGTCACCTTGAGCAGGCCGGCGACGAGCAGGACCCCACCGAGGATCAGGCGGGTCGCCAGTGTCACCCACTCCGGCCAGGGACGCCGGAACGGCGCAGCGGCGGAGTCGGACACCGCGTCAGTATATCGAGCGGGGTTCGGGCGATCCCGACCCCCGGTGGTGTGCCGTTAGGCTGGGCGCACTATGAGCCGAACCCATGCACAGATCGTCGCTGAACTGCAGTCACGGTGGCCCGAGCACAGGGTGGCGCCCAGCCAGGCGCGCGTGCAGGCGCTGTGCGACCTGCTCGGCTCGCCCGAGCTGTCCTGCCCGGTCATCCTGATCGCCGGCACCAACGGCAAGGGCAGCACGGCCCTGATGATCGACTCGCTGCTGCGCTCGCTGGGCCTGCGGGTGGGCCGGTACGCCAGCCCGCACCTGGTCGAGGTCACCGAGCGGATCAGCATCGACGGCGAGCCGATCGCCGCCGATCGTTTCGACGAACTCCTCGAGCAGGTCGCCCCGCTGGTCGAGCTCGTCGACGACCAGCTCATCGACGGCGTCCGGATGACCTTCTTCGAAGTCATGACCGCCCTGGCCTACGCGGCGTTCGCGGACGCCCCGGTCGACGTGGCGGTGGTGGAGGTCGGCCTCGGCGGACGCTGGGACGCCACCAACATCGTGGCCGCGCAGGTCGCGGTGGTCTGCCCCGTCGACCTCGACCACACCCACCTGCTGGGCAACACGGTGGCGGAGATCGCCGCGGAGAAGGCCGGCATCATCAAGGCCGGATCGAAAGCGGTCCTCGCCGCCCAGCAGCCCGACGCCGCGCGCGTCCTGCTGGCCCGCTGCGCCGAGGTGGGCGCGGAGGTGATCCGCGAGGGCATGGAGTTCGGACTGATCAGCCGCACCCCCGCGGTCGGAGGGCAGATCCTGCGGCTGGAGACGGCCGAGGGGCCGCTCGGCGACCTCGCACTGCCACTGTTCGGCGCGCACATGGCTCACAACGCCGCGCTCGCCGTCGCGGCCGTCGAGGCCTTCCTCGGCGGCAAGCCGCTGCCCGCGGAGGTGATCGCGGAGGGGCTCGAGCAGGTCCGGGCCCCCGGGCGGCTGGAGGTGGTCCGTCGGTCGCCGACCGTGGTGCTGGACACCTGTCACAACCCGCACGGTGCGCGCGCGACGATCGACGGCATCACCGAGGCGTTCGGCTTCACCCCGCTGATCGGGGTGGTGGCGATGATGGCCGACAAGGACGTCAACGGGGTGCTGTCGATCTTCGCCGAGGCGATGACCACGGTGGTCTGCACGACGATCGCCTCGACCAGCAGGGCCCTGCCTGCGACGGGGCTGGCCGAGCGGGCGGCGGAGGTGTTCGGGTCCGACCGGGTGGTCGTGGCCGCGTCCATGGCCGAGGCGATCGAGGAGGCCGTGCGGCTGGCCGACGAGGCCGGCCCGGGCGCGGGCGTCCTCGTCGCCGGCTCCGTGTACGCGGCGGGCGAGGCCAGGGCCCTGCTCGTGCGGGACGTGGAGGAGTCGTGAAGCTGGCGACCGGGAACCCGATGGGCCGGGTGATGCTGAGCATCCTCGCCTTCGAGGCGATCGTGTTCGGACTGGCGATCGCCGGCATGATCCAGGTCTCCGACGTTGCCGTGACCACGGCCTTCCTGCTCGGTGCGGGGGCCGCCGTCCTCGCCCTGCTGGCCGCGGCGCTGCTCCGCACGAGGGTGGGGTACCCCCTGGGCTGGCTCACCCAGGCCGTCGCGATCGGGCTCGGCCTCGCCACACCGATGATGTTCGCCGTCGGCGGCATGTTCGCGCTGCTGTGGGTGGTCTGCTTCGTGCTGGGCCGCCGGATCGAGACCACGCCGCCGGCCGGCCCGCCCGCCTGATCTCGTCCACGTGGCGTGGTCCCGAGAGCGTGGTCCAAGGAGGGGACGGTTCTCTACTCGGTCCACCGCTCGGTCCAGGACCGAGTAAGGAACCGTCCCCACTCGGTCCACCGCTCGGTCCGGCGGCTGCGGCTCCGAGGCGGGTGCGTCCGGGCCGGGGGGTCGTGGCGGACGGTAGGGTGCGAGCCATGACCGATCTGCAGCGGACGCTCGTCCTGCTCAAGCCGGACGCCGTGCGCCGCGGCCTCGCCGGTGCCGTCCTGGCCCGCTACGAGGCGAAGGGCCTCTCGATCGTGGCGATGGACCTGCGCCGGGCCGACCACGCGCTCGCCGACCGGCACTACGCCGACCACGTCGAGCAGCCCTGGTACCCGGCGCTGCGGGACTTCATCACCAGCGGGCCGCT
The DNA here is from genome assembly GCF_047606205.1 of Propionicimonas sp. Lineage (GTDB taxonomy): Bacteria > Actinomycetota > Actinomycetes > Propionibacteriales > Propionibacteriaceae > Propionicimonas. The sequence goes on from NZ_JASGES010000186.1 coordinate 18,226, forward strand.
GGTCGCCCTCGTCCTGGAGGGCCCGACCGCGATCGACGTCGTGCGCCAGATGAACGGCGCCACCAACTCCGCCGTGGCCGCTCCCGGGACGATCCGGGGCGACTACTCGGTGTCGAACCGGGAGAACCTCGTGCACGCGTCGGACTCGGCGGAGTCCGCGGCGAGGGAGATCGCGCTGTGGTTCCCGAGCCTGGGCTGAACGAGCCGCAGGGCACGCCCGCCCCGCCACAGACAGCCCCGCCGCAGGCCGCGGTGCCCGGACCGGGCTACCCCGGCTGGCCGCCGCCCGTGGGCGGCTACGCCCCGCCACCGGTGGGCGTCCCTGCCTACCCGGGCGCCCCCTACCCGCCTCCCTACGGGTACGGCCCCGGCTCGTGGCAGGCCGCCCCCCCGCCCAAGCCGTCCGCCCTGCCGACCGTCGCCCGCGAGTACCACGAGTTCTACCGGACGCCACGTCTGCGCTGGTGGAAACCGCTGGCCGCACTCGCGATGTTCGGCGCGTCCGCCCTGATCGCGACCACGCTGCTCTCGATGCTGGTGCTCATCGACGTGGCGAACGGACGCATCGACCTCGGCGACCTGACGTCGGGGAACCTGCCGACCACACCGATGCTGTTCCTCGCGAACAACCTCGGCATCGCCGTCTGGGTGCCGCTCGCCATGCTGTCGGGCTGGGCCGTGTTCGGGCAGCGCCCGAAATGGCTGTCCTCGATCGCGGGCGGCTTCCGGTGGCGGCTGTTCGGACGGTTCGCCCTGATCGCCTTCCTCGTGCTGGGGACCTCGACGGGCATCGAGATCGTGCTCAGCGGCGGCGTCGGCGATCTGGCTTGGAATCCCGACTCGCTGTTCCTGATCCTCACGATCCTGATCACCACCCCGTTCCAGTGCGCGGGGGAGGAGTACTCGCTGCGCGGTATCGCCGCCCGCTGCATCGGGTCGTGGTTCAGCTGGCGCAGGGCAGGGCTGGCGGTCGCGACCGCGGTGACCTCCGTGGTCTTCATGCTGCTGCACGGTGCCGGCGACCCCTGGCTCAACGCCTTCTACCTGCTCTTCGCCGGCACCAGTTCCGTGCTGGTCTGGCGGACCGGCGGGCTGGAGGCCTCGATCGCCCTGCACGTGTGCAACAACATGATCAGTGAGGCGTTCATGCCGTTCAGCGACATCAGCGGCCTGTTCGACAGGCAGGCGGGCACCGCCGGCCCGGAGACCCTCTGGCAGATGGCGGCGGTCGTGCTGGTGGCCGGGTTGATGCTCTGGCAGGCACGCAGACTGAAGCTCCAGCGGACCGCGGCTCCGGCCGCCACGCCGCGGTGAGGATCCTTCCTTTCCCCGGCGGGGTATGGTGGAAGTCTTCGACATGATCGCTTGACAAGGGCGTGAGATGACCAACGACGTGATGAACAGGCTCGATGCGGGCCCTGCCCTGAAGTGGCTGCGGGCGCAGGTGCGGCCGCGATCGGGGCGCATCCTGATCGGTGTGGACGGCGTCGACGGCGCCGGCAAGACCACCTTCGCCGACGAACTCGCCGACCTGCTGCGCGAGTCCGGGGCCGAGGTGATCCGGATCTCGATGGATCACTACCTCAACCCCCAGTCGAAGCGGTACGCCCAGGGCAGGGCGTCCGCCAAGGGCTACTTCGAGGACAGCTACGACTACGAGCGGTTCACCGCCGAGGTGCTGGAGCCTCTGGGACACGGCGGTTCGGGTCGCTACCGCACGGCTGCCTACGACCTCGACTCCGAGTCGGAGGTGCGTTCGCCCTGGCGGATCGCCCCCGACGACGCCGTGGTGATCATCGACGGCATGTTCATCCACCGTGACGAGCTGTGTGCGAGCCGCAGGAAGAAGGTCTGGGACTTCTCGGTCTGGCTCGAGGTGCCGTTCGAGGAGTCGTTCCACCGCATGTCCGAACGGCAGGGGAAGATCGTCGACGACCCGGAGGACCCACGCAACGCGCGCTACTACCAGGGCCAGCTGATCTATCTGCAGAAATGCGATCCGGCGGCCAGGGCGGACATCGTCGTGGAGAACGTCGCGCCACACTCGCCGGTCATCGACTGACCTCCCGTGGCGGGTCCGCCCGATCCCGCGACGCTCGCCGCGTCGCTGCTCGCCCGGCTGGTGGCGATGCGCAACCCCGACAACGTCGCGGGCATGGCGCGGTTCGGGATCAACCCCGAGGGCACCCTCGGAGTCCCGGTGACGGCGCTGCGGGGGATCGCGAAGGAGCAGCGTCCGCTCCGCAGGAACGACCCCGTCGCGGCGCACCGGGTCGCGGCCCTGCTGTGGGACTCCGGCATCCACGAGGCCCGCATCCTCGCCGGGTTGATCGACGTGCCCGCGCTGGTCACCCGCGCCCAGGCCGACGCCTGGGCGTCCGACCTCGACTCCTGGGACGTGTGTGACCAGCTCTGCGCGCTGTTCGCGTCCACAGCCTTCGCCCGCGAACTGGTCGCCGGCTGGACGGCGGCGGAGGAGGAGTTCGTCAAACGCGCGGGCTTCGTGGTCGCGTGCACCCTCACCGTGCACGACAAGGCGGCGGACGATCGGTCGATCGCCGGCTTCCTGGTGCCGGTGGAGCGTGAGGCCACGGACGCGCGCAACTCGGTGAAGAAGGCCGTCAACTGGACGCTGCGTCAGGTCGGCAAGCGGTCGTCGGGCTGCCACAGCGCGGCCATCGCCAGCGCGGAACGGATCCTCGCCGCCCATCCGGACTCGCCGGCGGCCCGCTGGATCGCCCGCGACGCCCTGCGTGAACTGCGCAGCGACGCGGTGCTGCGCCGGGTCGGGCGGGCAGCGGCAGGTCAGTAGTCCTGCGGGTTCGGTGTCACCGGCCGCATTGATTAGGCTTGTCAGATCATGACGACGACCATCGGATCGCTCTACCCGCGCCTGGAGCCCCTGCTGGCCCAGGTCACCAAGCCGGTGCAGTACACCGGCGGAGAGGTGAACTCCTTCAGCAAGGACTTCGCCGCCGCCGAGGTGCGCTGGGCGCTGATGTACCCGGACGCGTACGAGGTCGGCCAGCCGAACCAGGGCCTGGCGATCCTCTACGAACTGCTCAACGAGCGCGACTGGATGCTGGCCGAGCGCACGTTCTCGATCTGGCCGGACATGGCGAAGCTGATGCGCGCGCACGGCCTGCCGCAGTTCACGCTGGAGAGCCACCTGCCGGTGCGGGAGTTCGACCTGCTGGGGGTGAGCTTCTCCACCGAACTGGGCTACACCAATCTGCTGGAAGCCCTGGACCTCGCCGGCATGGCGCTGCACGCCGCCGACCGCGGTGACGACGAGCCGATCGTGATCGCCGGCGGCCACGCGGCCTTCAACCCCGAGCCGATCGCCGACTTCATCGACGCCGCGGTGCTCGGCGACGGCGAGGAGGCCGCGCTCACCGTGTCCGGGATCGTCCGCGAGTGGAAGGCGTCCGGGCGGCCGGGCGGCCGCAGGGGCCTGCTGCTGCGGTTGGCGGGGTCCGGGGTGGCGTACGTCCCGTCGCTGTACGACGTCGACTACGGCGAGAACGGAGCGATCGCGTCCGTCCGACCGAACACGCCGGGCGTGCCGGACAGGGTGGCCAAGCACACGCTGATGGAGCTCGACGAGTGGCCCTACCCGGCGCGCCCGATCGTGCCGCTGGCCGAGACCGTGCACGAGCGGTACTCGGTGGAGATCTTCCGCGGCTGTACCCGCGGCTGCCGGTTCTGCCAGGCCGGGATGATCACGCGGCCCGTGCGCGAGCGGAACATCGAGACGATCGGGAGAATGGTCGAGGGCGGGATCGCCGCGACCGGGCTCGACGAGGTGGGCCTGCTCAGCCTCTCCAGCGCCGACCACTCCGAGATCGCACCGGTCACCAAACAGTTGGCCGACCGCTACGAGGGCAGCTTCGTGTCGCTCTCCCTGCCCAGTACCCGGGTGGATGCGTTCAACATCGACCTCGCCAACGAGTTGAGCCGCAACGGGCGCCGATCGGGGTTGACCTTCGCCCCGGAGGGCGGTTCGGAACGCATGCGCAAGGTGATCAACAAGATGGTCAGCGAGGAAGACCTGATCAACACGATCACCGCGGCGTTCAGTCAGGGCTGGCGGCAGGTGAAGCTGTACTTCATGTGTGGGCTGCCCACCGAGACCGACGAGGACGTGCTGGGCATCGCCGACATGGCCGCCCATGTCATCGAGGCCGGACGCCGGGCGGCCGGCACCCGCGACATCCGGTGCACGATCAGCATCGGCGGGTTCGTGCCCAAGCCGCACACGCCGTTCCAGTGGGTGGCGCAGGCCGACCCGGACACGATCGACAACCGGCTGCGGCTGCTCAAGGACAAGATCCGCAACGACCGCCGCTACGGCAGGGCGATCGGCATGCGCTACCACGACGGCAAGCCGGGCCTGGTCGAGGGGCTGCTCAGCCGCGGCGACCGCAGGGTCGGTCGGGTCATCGAGGAGGTGTGGCGCGACGGCGGGGTCCTGGACGGCTGGAGCGAGCACTTCTCCTTCGATCGCTGGATGGCTGCGGCGCAGCGCGCGCTCGCCCCGCTCGGCGTGGACATCTGGTGGTTCACCACCCGCGAGCGCCCGCAGGCGGAGATCCTGCCCTGGGATCACCTCGACGCCGGCCTCGACCGGGACTGGCTGTGGCAGGACTACCAGGACGCCGTTCTGGGTGCCGAGGTGGAGGACTGCCGCTGGTCGGGCTGCTACGACTGCGGCGTCTGCCCCGAGTTCGGCACCGAGATCCAGATCGGCCCCACCGGCCGCTCGCTGCTCCCACTCACCGTCCTGCCGCGCAGGGTCGGCTGACGCCGGATCGGCCGCGCGGTTCTTCGCGGCGTGGCAGGCTGGGGGAGTGCGCACGTTGAGCCGGATCGTCCTCGGCCTTGCGGCTGGGCTGGTGACCCTGCTGCTCGCTGCCCCGTCCGCGCAGGCGGTCACCGTGCCGAGCGCGTTCGTCGTCCGCGGGTCGGGGGCGGGGCACGGGGTCGGCATGTCGCAGTACGGCGCGTACCAGCTGGCACGGACGGGCAGTACCGCTGCACAGATCCTCGGCTACTACTACTCCGGCACCACCGTGGGGTCGGCCGTCAACAACCCCCGCACGATCAAGGTGCAGGTGCTCGGGCCCGAGCCGGACAACCGCAAGAAGGCCACCCTGACCGTGGCCGGCGGACGCTTCACACTGAGCGACGGGACCGGCACGGTGCTCGGCAGCTTCAAGGCGGGGAAGGCCACGCTCGGCGTGAAGGGCTCCAAGGTCACGGCGAGGATCGGGAGGAAGACCGTCAAGGCGGCCCGGCTGGTGGTCTCCACCTCCGGCGTCGCCACGGTGTCCGGTGCGCAGGGCAGCTACCACGCGGGCACGCTGCAGGCGACCGTGATCGGCAAACGGCTCAACGTGGTCAACCAGGTCGCCATGAACACCGACTAACTCTACGGGCTGGACGAGATGCCGGCGTCCTGGGCGAAGAACGACGGCGCGGCGGCGCTCCAGGCACAGGTGATCGCCGCGCGCAGCTGGGTGATCACCCAGATCCTGTCCCACCTCACCAGCTCCGAACAGCCGGCGGACGCCGGGCGGGCCGACTGCGACTGCCACGTGTTCGACGACGAGCGCAGCCAGAACTACACCGGGTGGAAGAAGGCGGGCAAGAAGGCCAACCAGCCGTGGCTCGACGCCGTCGACGCCACCATCCACGACACGACGGTCGACGTCGTGCGTCCGACCGGAAGCCCCGGGGTGATCGCGGAGACCCCGTACTTCGCCTCGTCCGGCCGGACCGGGGGCACGGGCTCCAACGCCGACGTCTTCGGCACCACCCCGATCAGCTACCTGGTCGGCGTCGACGATCCGTACTCGGTCGAGGCCCCCGGCAACCCCTACCAGAGCTGGAAGCGCACCCTCAGCCAGACGAAGGTCGCGCGCATCTTCGGCCAGAAGAAGGTGATCGCGATCCGGGTCACGGCGACCTATCCAGGCGGTCTGGTCAAGACGCTCACGGCCACCGCAGCCAACGGCGACACGTCCAGCGTGACGAAGACGGCCGCAGCGTGGACGAGCGCGCTCGGTGTTCCCGCCCCCTGGCTGACCTCGATCACCGCGAAGTAGGTCGACCGGCCCACGGACCAGAGGTCCGTCCCCGCGCGGAGGTACGAGAACCGTCCCCGGGTGCCGGGATCGAGGGGACGGTTCCCAATCCGGTCCCCGGGTGCCGGGATCGAGGGGACGGTTCCCAATCCGGTCCAGCGGCGGGTCCGGTTCGTTAGCGTGTCGTCATGGTGGACGAGGCGGTCGGCTGGCGGCGGTGGGTGCCGGGGCTCGCCGTGCTCCGCAGTTACGACCGGGCATGGCTGCGCGGCGACCTCGTCGCGGGCGTGACCGTGGCGGCCTACCTCGTGCCGCAGGTGATGGCGTACGCGGAGATCGTCGGGCTCGCACCGGTGTCGGGGCTGTGGGCGGTGCTCCTGCCGATGGTGCTCTACGCGGTGCTGGGCAGCTCCCGCCAGCTGTCGATCGGCCCGGAGTCGACCACGGCGCTGATGACGGCGGCAGCGATCGCTGCGTTGGCGGGGACGGTCGAGGGGCCGCGGCGGGTCGAGGTGGCGGGCCTGGTGGCGGTCACGGTGGGCCTGGTCTGCCTCGCCGGTTGGCTCGCCCGGCTCGGCTTCGTCGCCCGCCTGCTGTCGAAGCCGGTGCTCGTCGGCTACATGGGCGGAACCGGCGTGCTGATGGTCGTCAGCCAGTACGGGACCCTCACCGGGCTGCAGGTCTCCGGTGAGGGGCCGTGGGCGAGAACCCTGTCGCTGGTGGCGCAGGCCGGCGCCGTCCACGTTCCCACGCTCACGCTCGGCGTCGGCGTGGCCGTGGTGCTGTTCGCGCTGCGGCGGTGGGCGCCCACCTGGCCCGGGGCGCTGCTGGTCATGCTCGTCGCCGCCGCCCTGGTGACGCTCGGCGGGCCGGTCTTCTCCGACGTCGCCGTGATCGGCGCGGTGCCTGCGGAGCTGCCTCGCCTCGTCCTGCCGAACCCGGGCGGCGTCGACCTGCCGCAACTCGCCCTGGCCGGCGTCGGCATCGCTGTGGTCGGCTACAGCGACGTGATCCTCACCGGACGCGCGTTCGCCGCCCGGCGCGGGGAGCGCGTCGATGCCAACCGCGAGCTGCTGGCGATGGGCGCGGCGAACATCGCGAACGGCTTCTTCGTCGGCTTCCCGGTGTCCTCGTCGGCGAGCCGCACGGTGGTTGCGGACGCGGCGGGCAGCCGGACGCAGCTCCATTCTCTGGTCGCCGCCGCGACGGTGGTGGCGTCCATCTTCGTGTTCTCGCCGGTTCTGGCGGCGTTCCCGCGGGCAGCCCTCGGCGGTGTCGTGCTCTACGCCGGGCTGCGCCTGATCGACGTGCCGGAACTCCGCCGGCTGGCCCGGTTCCGGCTCAGCGAGCTGGCCCTCGCGCTGCTCACTTTCGCCGCGGTCCTCGCCGCCGGACTGCTGTACGGCATCGGGATCGCGGTCGCGCTCTCCCTGCTCGACCTGATCAGGAGGATCGCGCACCCGCACGACGGCGTGCTCGGCTACGTTCCCGGCGTGGCCGGCATGCACGACGTCGAGGACTACCCGCGGGCGAGCCAGGTGCCGGGTCTGGTGGTCTACCGCTACGACTCCCCGCTCTTCTTCGCGAACGCCGACGACTTCCTCACCCGCGCGCTCGCCGCCGTCGGTGAGGCGGACCCTCCGGCGCGCTGGTTCCTGCTCAACGCCGAGGCGAACATCGAGGTCGACCTCACCGCGGTCGACGTGCTCGTCCAGCTCCGCGACACACTCGCCGCCGAGGGCGTCGAGTTCGCCCTGGCCAGGGTGAAATGGGAGGTGCGCGAACAGCTGGAGGCCGCCGGGTTCGTCGACGCCGTCGGGGAGGAACGCATCTTCGCGACCCTGCCCACCGCCGTGGCAGCCTACGCTGCCTGGCACGAGGCCGAGTACGGAACCCGCCCGCCGGGTACTCCGGAAGCGACCGGGACCTGAGGAAGAGCTTCGAGGAAGGGGCACCATGCCGTTGACATTCCAGGTGACGATCGACTGCGCCGACCCGCACGTGCTCGCGGAGTGGTGGTCGCAGACACTCGGGTGGCCGGTCGAGCCCACCGACGAGGAGTTCATCCGCCGGATGGTCGCAGAGGGGCACGCCACCCAGGCGGACACGCGGGTCCACAACGGACAGCTGGTCTGGGCCGAGGGCCAGGCGATCTCGCTGCCCGACGCGCCGGAGGGGGCACCGTGCACGCGGGTCCTCTTCATGGCGGTGCCGGAGCCGAGAGCGGTCAAGAACCGCGTCCATCTCGACGTGCGCGCGACGAAGGAGGGCACCGATCTGGACGCCGTCAGGGACGACCTCCTCGCCCGCGGGGCGACCTTCCTGTGGGAGGGGTCGGAGGGCCCGCACCGCTGGTACACGATGGCCGACCCGGAGGGCAACGAGTTCTGCATCACCTGACCGGCTCGGGCGGGTCAGCCACGTAGGATGCACGGTCGTGACGCCCTCCCGACAGCCAGAGCAGCAGGCTCCGCCCGTCCAGCGGCTGCGCGTGCAGTACGCCAAGCGCGGACGCGCCCGGTTCGCGTCCCACCGCGACTTCGGACGGGCCCTGGAGCGGGCCCTGCGGAGGGCGGGCATCCCGATGGCGTTCTCCTCCGGGTTCTCGCCGCATCCGCGGATCAGCTACGCCAACGCGGCGCCGACCGGCGCCGCGACCGAGGCGGAGTACCTCGAGCTCGGCCTGGCCGCCGTCCTCGACCCCACCCTGGTCAGGGACGCGCTGAACGCGGCCATGCCGGACGGCCTGGTTGTGGTGCGGGTGGTCGAGGCCCTGCCGGGGGCCCTCGCCGACCGGCTCACCGCCTCCCGCTGGGAGATCACCATGACCGGGGTCGACCCGGCCGAGCTGGCGGCCGGCGCGGCCGACCTGCTGGGCAGCGAACAGGTCGGCGTGGAACGGATGACCAAGACCGGGCTGCGCCGCTTCGACGTGCGGCCGGCCGTGATCGCCCTGTCGGCGCAGGGCGACGGGCTGGACCTGGTCTCGGCGATCGCCCAGCCGCTGGTGCGCCCCGACGACGTCGTCCAGGCGCTGCAACAGCTGCGTCCCTCTCTGCGGACGACGAGTCCGGCCCTGCTGAACCGGCTCGAACACGGCACCTGGGACGGCACCCGGATCCTCGACCCGTTGGCCTGAGCCCGCGCCACGCGCACCCCGATGCGCTGGGAGCCTTCCGGGGAGTGTGGAATACTGGACCCAGGTCGGAGTCATCCAGACCCCCGACCCGCGAGTGCCCACTGACCGGTGTGACAGGCCGGCCAAGCGCATGGAGCCTCACCGCGACGCCAGACGACCGCGGGGGCGACAGCGCTGCGGCGCCCGACCAGATGAGGCTTCGCTGCCTGTGGCAGCCACGTTTGCGGCGCACCCCCGCCGCTGAAGGAGAGCAACAGTGCTCGATTCCGAACACCCGAATACTGACCAGTCCGCTCAGGACGGTGCAGACACGACTCCTGCCCAGCCGCCGCGCCGGCGCCGCGCAGCGAGCCGGCCCGCAGGCCCCCCCGCGGGCGCTGTGCCGG
>NZ_JASGES010000187.1:0-22873 GCF_047606205.1 Propionicimonas sp.
CAACCCGAGAGCCAGGCCAAGGCCGAGGACGACCGCGAGCGCCCCGCCGTCCCCGCCGGTCCCACCCCACGCGCCCAGCCAGACCGCCGCGGCCAGCAGGGGCGGCCGCCCGTCGGGGACCGCGCCCGGCTCGTTCCGCGCGGCCTGCACGGATGCGTCCACTCACGTCACCCCCCAATCACGGCGGCGCCCGCGACTGACCGCCGGGCTTCCGGAGCGGGGCCCGAGAGCAGAACCGCCCGAGCGCGATTGTTCAGCGGCGTCCTAGGAGGCTGCTGAACAACGCTGTTCCGAGCGAGGACGGGCCGGGCGGGATGAGCGGCAAGGCCACATCTTGTGGGTGATCCTGGCCCTATGCCCCAAGGTGTGGCCGCAGCAGATCGCCCGATCCGGCGCGCCGCAGCCGGGACATGATTGTTCCGCAGTCTCCTAGACACGGACGTTCGGGGCGAGGTCCGCGTAGGTCTTGGGCCCGATCCCTTCGACCTCCTGCAACTCCGTCACCGCGGCGAAGCGCCCGTGCTCCTTCCTCCAGTCGAGGATCCGCTGCGCCGTGACCGGACCGACTCCGGGCAGGGTGTCCAGCTGTTCAAGAGTTGCGGTGTTGAGCGAGACCTTCGCCGTGCCCCCGTCGCCGCCACCGGTCTCGCCACCGGCACCGCGGATCTCGCCACCGGGCTTCGAGCGCGTGCCCACGACGACCTGGGACCCGTCGGCGACCACCGCGGCGAGGTTGAGCTGGCCCGTGTCGGCGGTGCGGGTCAGGCCGCCGGCAGCGGCGATCGCATCCGTCACCCTGCTGCCCTCGGCCAGTTCGACGACCCCGGGCGACCGGACCGCCCCGATCACGTGGACCAGGACCTTCGCCGGTGGGGTCGCGGACGGGGTCGGGCTGACGGCGACCGACGGCGCGTCCGCCACCGACGGTGCGGTCGCGACCGCGACCGGCGTCGAACGTGCCTGCAGCATGGTGTAGACCGTCCAGCCGCAGCCGACGAGCAGGAGCACCACCACCGCTGCGAGGTGCTCCCTGGTGAAGCCGGCGACACGCTCAGCCGCCCTGGCGACGACTCCCCCCGTCTCCAGCGCGACCCGCTGCCCGGGACGACCAGCCCGCGGCGGTGGGCTCGCTGATCCGGCTGCCTCCCCCGTACCCGAGGGATCGTCTCGCGTCGCGGGCACTCCGAACTCGCCCTGCCCCGGCGGGTCGCCGCCGGTGCCGGACGGCACGCCCCACGGGTCGTCCTCGATCGCATGCCGCGGCTGCAGCTCAGCGAGCAGGAGTTCGAGGCGTTGCCGCACGACCTCGCTCATCACCGGATCCGGAGCCACCTTCATGTCCTCACTATCGGCAGCGTCCGCCAGCACCGTTCACCGGCTCCAGCCGGCTGTGGAAAACCCTGCCTCGGCAACGCCCTGTCCACAGGAGGATTCGTTCGGGCCCGCGGGCGGCGGGTAGCCTACGGCCATAACCTCGACCCGCAGGAGGAAACCCCGTGGCCACCCAGCTGAACCTCGCCAAGCCCCCGGCCAGTGCGGGAGGCTGCGGCTGCGGTTGCGGGTCCTCCGAGAACACTCCGGAACTTCTCGCCAGCTCGCTGCCGAAGGTGCTGCGGCACGGCGCCATCATCGGCGGCCTGACCAGCATGAAGCCCGGCCAGAAGGTCGTCCTCGTGGTCGACCACGATCCGCTGCCTCTGCTCACCCAGCTGAACCGGGTAGCACCCGGGGCGCTCGACCTGGCCTACCTCGAGCGCGGACCCGCCGTCTTCCGGCTGGAGTTCACCCGGCGCTGAGCCGAGGACAGTCGGCCTTGTCGGACCGGGGAAGCTGGACCGCGTGAAGCAGGCCACCCCGCAGCGCAACCAGCGGTCGGACAAGGCGCGCCCGGCCACTGGTCGCACATCGACGCGGAAGAAGAGCAGGATCCGTCGTCCGTCGGGCACGGCCGCCGCCCCCCGCAGCATCCGCTGGCTCCTGGTCAGCTCCTTCGTCTGCGGGTTCCTCGGGTTAGCGCTGCTCCTGCTCGTCGCGGCCCCGCAGCTGCAGGCGCTGCACGCGTGGCTGGCCATGGCCGCCTCGTTCGCGCCCTACGGCGCGCTGCTCTGGCTGCTGTCGGTCGTCCTCGCGCTGGCCGGCGCGCGGGGCCGCACCCGGCTCGTCGCCGCGCCGCTGGCGCTCGGACTCGCGTTGCACCTGGGAGTTCTGCGGGCCTACCTGCCCGCGGCCCAGGCCCCGCGGGTGCCAGGATCCACCTCGGTGTCGGTGCTGGCGCTCAACCTCCGCTTCGGGCTGGCCGATCTCGACCAGTTGCGGGACGACGCGGAGCGGCACCATCCCGACGTCGTCGTGCTCTCGGAGGTGACCAGAGCGGACGCGAAGGTGTTCCGGCGGGCCGGGTGGACCCGCCTCCTCCCCTACCAGGCCGGTACCGCGGGAACCGACTACGACACCGCCACCGGAACCGGGGACGCGCGCGGCACGCTGATCCTGTCGCGCTACCCGCTCAGTCAGCGCGATGACGCCCCAGACACCAGGTTCACCGACTTCTCCGTCCGCGTGGCCGTGCCGGATGCGCCGTTCACGCTGCTCGCAGCCCATCCGGCGAACCCCGTGCACGGCCTCGACGCGTGGCTCGACGACGCGAACGCCGTCACGGCGCTCGCCCTGCGCCACCAGGATGGACCCCTGGTCGTGGCCGGCGACCTGAACGCGACGGCCGAGCACCTCACCCTTCGCGAGCTCTCGGCGAAGGCGGGCCTGAGGAGCATGACCGGCGGCTGGCAGCCCACCTTCCCCGCGGACGCCTGGTACCCGCCGCTGATCCAGATCGACCATGTGCTGGCGTCCGGGCAGTTCACCTCGACCGGCTCCCGGACGATCCGGGTGGCCGGGACCGACCACCTCGGGCTGCTGGTCGACCTGGCCCTGGCGCCCTGAGGCCGGAGCGCCGGATCCGGGGCTCGGCCGCCCCTCCCGGCCCGGACAGCCCCGACGCCGTCAGGCCGGGACGATGCTGACCAGCCGAGGGGCGCGGACGATCACCTGGCGCACATCGCGTCCGGCCAGGGCCCGCTGCACACCCGGGTCAGCGAGCGCCGCCTCGGTGAGCTCGGCCTCGGTGATCGAGGGGGCCACGTCCAGCTTGGCGCGCACCTTGCCCTGCACCTGCACGACACAGGTCACCGACTCGGCCACGAGCAGCTTGGGGTCGACGACCGGCCACACCGCACCGGCCACGGAGGGCGCGTGGCCGAGCAGTTCCCACATGTCCTCCGCCACATACGGCGCCACGGGGCTCAGCGTGACCGCCACGGCCTCGACGGCCTCGCGGACGGCGGCATCGGCCGGACCGGCACCGGAGTCGATCACCTTGCGGGTGGCGTTGACCAGCTCCATGACCCGGGCGACCGCGACGTTGAAGCGGCGCGACTCCAGGGACTCGGTGATCTCGGCGACGGCCTTGTGGGTGGCCCGGCGCAGCCCGAGGTCGCCGGTCTCGGGATCGGTGCCGACCTCGCTCGCCACGTCCTGGGCGAGCCGGTAGGCACGCTGCAGGAACTTCAGCGACGATCCGGCGGAGACGTCCGCCCAGTCGATGTCGTCCTCCGGGGGGCCGGCGAACACGACGGTGGTGCGGATCGCGTCCACGCCGTAGGTGTCGATCTGCGCTCCCAGGTCGACGCCGTTCCCCAGCGACTTGCTCATCGCCTTGCCCTGGTTGATCACCTGGCCCTGGTTCATCAGCGCGAGGAAGGGCTCCGGGAAGTCGACCATGCCCATGTCCTGGAGCACCTTGGTGAAGAACCGGCTGTACAGCAGGTGCAGGATCGCATGCTCGACACCTCCGACGTACTGTGCGATCGGCATCCACCTCGCCACGTCCGCCGGATCGAACGCGACGTCGTCGCGGTTCGGGGAGCAGTAGCGGAAGTAGTACCAGGACGAGTCCACGAAGGTGTCCATGGTGTCGGTGTCGCGCTGCGCGGGGCCGCCACACCTCGGGCACTCGACGTTCACCCAGTCGGTCGCGGACGCGAGCGGGCTGGTGCCCTTGGGGGCCAGGGCGGCCCCACGCAGGTCGGGCAGCCGGACCGGCAGCTGGTCGTCCGGCACCGGCACCTCCCCACAGGAGGGGCAGTGCACGATCGGAATCGGGCAGCCCCAGAACCGCTGCCGGCTGAGCAGCCAGTCGCGCAGGCGGAAGGTGACCGCGGCCTCGCCACGTCCCTCCGCGGCCAGCCGGTCGGTGATCGCCGCGACGCCCGCCTTCTTGTCGGCCAGGCCCTCCAGGGCCGGCGAGTTCACGTAGGCGCCGTCGCCGGGCGTCGCGACCCAGGTCTCGCCCGGGTCGGGCCGGCCCGTCTCCACCACGACGCGGACGGGCAGCCCGAACGCCTTCGCGAAGTCGAGGTCACGCTGGTCGTGCGCCGGCACCGCCATCACCGCGCCGGTGCCGTAGTCGGCCAGCACATAGTCGGCTGCGTAGACGGGCAGCCGCTCTCCGTTGACCGGGTTGATCGCGTGGACGCCCAGGAACACGCCGGTCTTCGGGCGTTCGGACGACTGGCGCTCGATCTCGGTGGCGCGCTTGGTGACCTCCAGGTACTCCTCGAACGCCGCACGATGCTCTTCGGTCACCAACTCGGCGGCCAGTGCGGCCTCGGGCGCGATCACGAAGAAGGTCGCGCCGTACAGCGTGTCCGGACGGGTCGTGAACACGCGGACGGGCTCTTCGCGGCCTTCGACCGTGAAGTCGACCCACGCACCCTCGGACCGGCCGATCCAGTTGCGCTGCATGGCCAGCACCCGGTCCGGCCAGCTTCCCTCGATCAGCCCCATGTCGTCCAGCAGCCGCTGCGCGTACTCGGTGATCCGGAAGTACCACTGGGTGAGCTTGCGCTTGGTGACAACGGCACCGCACCGCTCGCACAGCCCCTGGACGACCTGTTCGTTCGCCAGCACGGTCTGGTCGTTCGGGCACCAGTTGACGTAGGAGTCCTTGCGGTAGGCCAGCCCGCGCTCGTAGAAGCGCAGGAAGAGCCACTGCGTCCACCGGTAGTACTCCGGGTCCGAGGTGTGCAGCCGCCGCGACCAGTCCAGGCTCAGCCCGTAGCGCTTGAACGACCGCGCCTGGGTCTCGATGTTGGCATAGGTCCAGTCGGCGGGGTGCGCGTCGCGCGCGATCGCGGCGTTCTCCGCGGGCAGGCCGAAGGAGTCCCAGCCGATCGGGTGCATCACGTCGAAGCCACGCAGCTTCCAGTAGCGCGCGACCACGTCACCCATCACGAACGCCTCCGCGTGACCCATGTGCAGGTCGCCGGACGGGTAGGGGAACATGTCGAGGACGTAGCGGCGCTCCCTGGTGCCGTCGTCGAGCGGCGTGAAGGTGCCGTCCTCCTCCCAGAACCGCTGCCACTTCTCCTGCGCCGCGGCGGCGTCGTACCCCTTGCGTTCTGCTTCGGCGGTCACTTCCGGTGTCTCCTTCGTCCTCTCGCGCACATCCCGCTACGGCATGAAAAAGCCCCCGCGGGCCTTGAGGCTCGCCAGGGGCCGCCGCGACCACTCGACGTGATCGCGGCTATCCAAGCAACAGGGATGCGTGGTGCACGAAACCCATGTTATCGGATCGGCAGGCGCCTCGCCGACCGGCCCGAGCCCGGCGTCGGCCGGCGTCGGCGGCTACTCACAATTCAGTATCCGAGGGGTTCGGCCCGCCTCGAAAACAGCGGTTAGGGAAGCCTCTCCTAGCTTGCGACTAGGGGTGATGCACCAGAACGATGGGTTGCATGACGCTCACTACCCGGTCCACCTCGGTGCAACAGCAGTCGCTGCCGCAGCGGCTGAACCGGCTGCGCGCAGGCGTGCTCGGCGCGAACGACGGCATCGTGTCGACCGCGGGCCTGGTCTTCGGTGTCGCAGGTGCCACCACCGACAGCGGCGCCGTGCTCGTCGCAGGGCTCGCCGGCATGGTGGCCGGCGCCCTGTCCATGGCCGGTGGCGAGTACGTGTCGGTGAGCAGCCAGAGGGACAGCGAGGTCGCGGCGCTGCGCAGGCAGGAGAGCGAACTGTCCACCAACCCCGAAGGCAAACTGCGCGAGCTGGCCGACCACTACGCGGCCAGGGGTCTGTCCCCCGCCCTCGCCGGCGAGGTCGCCGCCGAACTCACCCGGCACGACGCGCTCGACGCGCACGCGGAGGTGTTCCTCAACCTCGACGCCGAGGACCACGTCTCCGCCTGGGCGGCGGCCCGCGCGTCGCTGGTCTCCTTCGTCACCGGCTCGGCGATCCCCCTGGTGGCGCTCGTCGCCGCCCCGGTCGCGGTGCGGCTCCCGCTGACGGTGATCGCCGTCCTGGTGGCGCTGCTGGCGACCGGCCTGGTCAGCGCGCGGCTCGGCGGAGCCCGCGTGCTGCCGGCCGTCGTGCGCAACCTCGTGGTCGGCAGCCTGGCCATGGGGCTCACCTATCTGGTCGGTGCACTGGTTGGTCAACACCTCTGAGCGCCTCCGCCAATCCGGCCAGCAGCGACTCGCGCAGCCCGTCCCACTCGTACGGCGGAACCACCTCGGCGTTCAGGAGTTCCAACAGGGCCCCCAGGGGCAGGTCGGGATCGAGTCGGTCGATCTCCTCCAGGCACACCACCTGCAGGGCACCGTCCCCGGTCTGCCAGGCAGCCATGGCCAGCAGCCCGAGTACCGTCGGCCGATCCTGGAGGAGGCTGTGTCGCGCGACCCGGGTCCACAGCTCGAGTTGCTGCTCCGCGTTCGCCCTGCACAGGCCGCGCAGGGCGGCCACCTGCGCCTCGCCGCGACGTACCAGCAGCACCGCGCGGACGCAGTCCGCGACGCCGAGGTGGCCGGGGGTGCGCAGCAGTCGCCGCAACAGCCGTCGGCGTCCCCTCGCGCCGAGACCGTCGACCTCGGGCGCGCGCAGGTCGAACTCGGCCAGCAGGGCTTCGACCTCCGTGTCCGGCGGCCCGGCGATGCTGGCGGCCAGGTCGCTGCGAGAACGTCGGGCGGGAAGCCCCAGCAGCGTGGCCTCCGCCGCCGCCGTGCTCGCCCCGCCGCCGTGCACGTGGCTGACGCCGCCGGGACGATCGGCCGTCCAGTGGGTGGCGCCGACCTGGATCAGGCGCCCGAGCCGGGCGATACCGACCACCTCGACGCAGGTGGCCAGGACCTCCCAGGCGAGGCGGTCGTCGTCGGTGAACGCGAGGAACCAGCCCTCCGCGGTCGGGAAGCGGCCGAAGAGGCGGGTCAGGACGCGGTCCAGCCCGTGCGCGCACTCCGGCGGCGGAAGGTCCATGCGTGCGGTGACGGCCACACAACCCCGCTCGAGCACGAGCACCACCAGGGACTCCTCGGGATGGAAGCCCAGCAGATAGGGCACCAGACCGACCAGGTCGTCGACACTGTGCACGGCCAGTCGGGCCGGCTGTTCTGAGACGCTCACGCCCTGCCATCCTCGGCAGCCGGCTCAGGCACCGCTCACCTGTCCACAGGCATGCCGGGTCGCTCCGGATCGTCCACAGCATCGCCGGTGGGGGGCGGGGTAGCCTTGGCCGCGATGACCGACCAGCTTCCCCCGACCACCCCGAACGGCGACCCGGACCGCACCGGGCGTTCCGCCCCACCGACCGGTTGGTCGCCGGCGCCGCTCTCGGACGGCGGCCGTCCGTCCTTCGGCGCAGCGACTCCCCCGTCGCAGCCGAGCGACCGGCCGCTGGGTGGCTCCTCGTTGCCGTCGGTGACGATCGAGGAGTACGCGCCGCCGAGGTCACGGCTTCCCCTGCTGGTCGCCGTGATCGCCATCGTCGTGGCGGGGCTGATCTGGGCGGGCACCTCGCTGCGCGCTCCGCAGGCGTCCCCGTCCACGGGCCCGAGCGCCGGCGCGACACCGACGGCCACCGCGTCCGCTCCGGGACTGCCGTTCGTCACTCCGGACCAGAGCGTGTCCGGACGGTGGGAGATCCTCGAACACCGCTGGACCGACTCTGGGCTCGAGGTCGAGATCCGTGTGTACGCCGACCAGGGGCCGGTGACCTACTCCTTCATGGCGTTCGGCAACGACGACGTCCAGGCCACCGCGTCCGAGCCCGGGTCGCAGAACCCGCGGTTCTCCGGGCGCCCCATCGACACCGGGGGCTCCGAGACCGGCTGGGTCTTCTTCCCGCTGCAGCGCGGAGCCAGCACGATCATGTTGTACACGGCGAGCGGAAACCAGGTGTCCGCGCTGCCGGTCGCAGGCTGAGCGGCCGCGCACCGGCCGGACGCTACAGTGACCGGGTGACGACGTCGGCAGCCGCACTGCAGGTCGGCATCTTCACCGACGACTTCTACCCCGAGTCCGGGGGCGTCGCGCGATCCGTCCAGCTGCAACTCGAGCAGTTGCACCTCGCCGGCCACCGGGTCACCCTCTTCGCGCCGCGGGTGAAGCTCACCCCACCGGCCGACAACGCGTGGCAGGGCCTGCCGGTCTGGCGGGTTCCCGGGACGCCGAGCTACCTGTGCTCGTTGCAATGCACCCCTGCGCTCGCGCGCAGGATCGCCGCCGGCCACCAGCTCGATGTCGTGCACTCGCAGAACGAGCGCGGATCGGTGTTCCTGGCCTCCGAGGTGGCCCGCCTGCTCGGCGTGCCGCACGTGCACACCTTCCACTCCAACTACGTCGGTACGCACCGGACGACGCCGCTCGCCTCGAGCCTGAACTCCCTGACCTACCTGGACTGGTCCGGACGCTGGCTCCGCCGCGTCGCGCACAGGACGGGGGGCAGCCCTGCTGCGCTCACCGACCATCCCGAGCTCACCGCCGACTCCCGGCTCGCCGCCCGCGACTGGCGCAGCCTGGCCCGGATGGCGTCCGCCGTCGACGCGTTCACCTCGCCGGCCGGCTTCGTCGTGGACGCGATCACCGCCGCGTCCGGCGGAGCACTCGCCGGACGCGGCCACGTGGTCGCGTCCGGGGTGGCCGACGCGTTCGTCCGCGCGCGACGGCAGCGGCCACGCGGTGGCCCGATCCGGTTCCTCAGCTGTGGTCGGCTCGGCCCGGAGAAGCGGGTCGAGACCATCGTCGAGGCGTTCGGCCGGCTCGGCCGCGACGACGCGGAACTGCACATCGTCGGGACCGGTTCGTCCGAGGCCGGGCTGCGCCAGGCGGCGGCACGGGTGCGACACGGGACGGTGAGGTTCCTCGGCCACTTCGACGACGCGGACCTGATCGCGCAGGAGATCGCCGACGCCGACGTGTTCGTGCTCGCGTCCTACCGCTTCGACACCCAGGGCCTGGTCCTCGCCGAGGCCGCGGCGACCGGCACCCCGATCCTGTACTGCGACGACCGGCTCACGGTCGGCGTGGGCCCCGACAACGCACTGCTCACCGGACCGGACGCGGCGTCGCTGGCAGCCGGCATGGCCGAACTCGCCGGGAACCCCGCCCGCCTGCTGGCGATGTCGGCCGCGTCCGGCGACCTGGTCGGCTCGCTCACCGCGGCTGCGATGCGCGAGGCCTACGTGGCGGTCTACACCGAGGCGATCCGCACCCACGCGGACGCGTCTGTCGGCTGAATCCGCCTACTCGGTGGCGAGCTGGGGGCCGGGGACGGTCCGGGCGCGCTGCGCCTCGGGGTGGTACTTGGACAGCAGGAACACCCCGGCCACGGCCACGGCACCGCTGATCGCCATGCCCAGGGCGTCGAGCGGCCCGAGCCGGACGCCCTCGCCGAGGACGGCCAGCCCGAAGGTGACCGCGACGATGGGATCGGTGGTGGTCATCGAGCCGACCACGATCTCCGCCGGCCCGTTGGCGTAGCCCTGCTGCACCATCCACCCGCCGACGAGGTAGCAGGTCAGCAGGAACGGGATCATCGTCCAGAACAGCGGCCGGGAGGTGAAGTCACCCAGCCGCACCAACTCGCTCAGCGTCTTGATGATCGCCGAGCTGAGCCCGTAGAAGAACGCGCCGCCGGAGGCCCACATCAGGCAGCGCAGCGCCGGCGTCCCGAAGCGACCCAGGTACCCGAGCAGGCCGCCGACGGCGAACACGATCAGACAGGCGACGACGATCCGCGCCGGCGGCAGCTCGGTGTCCGGTGCGGCCTTGTGGGCCGAGAACAGGGTGAACACCACGATGCCGGCGATAGTCATGGCCACCGCCACCCAGGTCGCCCTGGTCGGACGGATCCCGTGGATCTTGGCCGCCAGCAGCACCGCCCAGGGCACGGCGAGGATCCCGACCGGCTGGACCACCGTGACCGGGGCCATCATCAACCCGACGATGTGGATGCTCGCGCCGAGCACCACCGTGGCCAGGCCGAGCAACCAGCGGGGATTGCGCAACAGGTCGAGCACCTGCCCGAGCCCCATCGAGCGGTTCTCCGCATCCTTGTCGACGCTCCGGCTCACCGCGAGGTGCTGGATCGTCGAACCACCGGCGAAGAGGAACGACGCCACGACCACGATGCCGATGGCGAGCGGAATGTTCTGCTGGAACAGCGAGAACCCCGGGATGAACAGCGGTGTCGATGGGGTCATTCCGGCCTGTCGGTGAGGAGCGATGTGGCCGCCAGCCTAGCCGGTGCGAGACGAAACCCCTGATCGGCAACGTTACGGCCGCGGGAGCTCAGTGCTCCTCCGAGAAGCGGACGGCCGCCCGCAGCTGCGCGGCGAGGTTCGACCCGGTGCCGAGCGGCCAGCGGTGCATGACGTACTCCGCGGCCGCGTCGACGGCCAGTTGTCGCGTCGAGTTGCCCGACCGCACCCACAGCTCCGGCGCCGCGCCGCGGCTCGGCCGCAGGTAGACCGGCCGGGGCGAAGGGGTACAGGTCACCGTGCAGATCGTGACCGCATCCTGGCTGTCCCCGGGAACCTCGGGGAACTGGATCTGGATGCCCGCCGCGGCGGCCTGCCCCAGCGTGGTGGTGAACAGGTCGCGGAGCCACAGCTCGTAGCGGTCCACGTCCGGGCTCTTCATGGTGGCCAGGTCGGCGCTCAGGCCGAGCGGCGCTCCCCGGTCGTCCACTCCGACGACGAGGGTGCCGCCGTCGGCGTTGAGAAACGCGCAGGCGGTCTTCGCGACCACCTGCTCCATGCGTTCGTCCTTCGCCCCCGTGCGCAGGTTCACCCTGGCGGTGGACTTGAACTCGACCCGCTCGGACTCCCCAGCGCGGAGCAGTTCGGCCGCGGTCTGGCGCTGCGGACGCTGGAAGTGGGCGGCGACCGCTCCGTACCCGGCCATCGCCACCACGGTGGTACCCAGGGCCAGCAGCAGCGTGAGCGGGCTCCACAGCAGCGAGTCGGGGGCGAGCCAGCCCGCGACCAGCAGCCCGATCGATGTGCCGAGGACGGCGATCACGATCGACGTCGACACGCCGAGCCTCGCCCTGCCCCGCAGCAGCCAGCGTGCCGCCGATCCGAGCAGCCAGCCCTCCAGCAGCACCAGCGGCAGCGCGAGCGCGACCGCCCACAACGGCACCCCCGCGAGGAACACAGCGCCCATCAGCCCTCCTTCAGCCGTCGCCGGTCGAACCATGCCAGCCCGAGCGCGATCGTCCCTGCGAGCACTGCTCCCAGCACGGTGAAGATCACCCGTTCCGCCGCCACGCCGCCCAGGCTGCCTGCAGATCCGAGCAGCACCACCACCGGGGTCAGAAAGACAACCTGGCGGGAGTAGTCGGCCATGACCAGGTAGCACAGGGCGAGCACCAAGCAGGCGCCGACGGCCACCGCCACCCAGGGAAGAGGCAGGACCAGGGACAGCATGACCGCAAGGATGGCGCCGGCCACGGTCCCGACCACGCGCTGCCAGGACCGCCGCAGCGTCTCGTCGTCGTAGGGACGGAGCACGATGCTCAAGGTGAGCGGAAGCCAGTAGCCGTGCGGCCAGTCGAGCAACGCGACCGTACCGACGGCCGTCCCCACCGCCACCGCCATCACGCTCGCGTGCAGCCACGCCCGAGGAGCGGGAAGTCCTCCAGCCGGCGGACGGAGCGCAGGCAGCCGGGACGCGACCGCGACCACCACCGCACCCCCCGCCAGCAGCCACAGCGCGACCGGGCCCGGCTCGAGATCACCGGGAACTGACACGAGAACGGCGGCGACACTGGGCAGGCCGACCATCAATGCGTCCGACACCATGCTCGCTGGCGCGACGAGCAGGCAGCACAGCGCGACGAAACACGACGCCGCGAGCGGTTGTCCGCGCAGGGCGACGGCCACGGCGCCCGCCATCGCGGCAGGCACGGCCAGGGCGAGGGCATGCCGCGGGCGCAGCGCCAGCGCGGGCCCGGCGCACGCGATGTATCCCAGTCCGATCGCCAGCGCGGCGGGCACACCTCCGAGCAGGTACCCGCCGATCAGCGGAGCGAGCAGGGCGAGCGCGACGGCCGTGCAGAGCAGCAGCACCCCGCGCGGCACCGCCCACGAACCCCACCTGCCCGTCATGCCCACCGAGCCTATCGGCGCGGCATCACCAGCCGCCGCCGCCACCGCCGCCGAAGCCGCCGCCGCCGGAGAAGCCGGAGCCGCCGCTGGTGGCGGCCGTCGCGTGCTGCAGCGAGCTCGACATCGTGCTGGCGAGTGAGTCCAGCGAGGACGCGAAGCCGTGGTAGCTGAACCCGTAGCCGTAGCCCACGTACCAGCCGGCGGTGTTGAAGGTGTAGCGGCCCTGGTCGGCGAGCTCGGCGAACACCTTGGTCCAGCGTTCGGCCACCCCGAACATGACCGCGTAGGGCAGGTACCGGGAGAACACGTCCACGCCCTCCTCGAACCGGATCTGGTCGGCCTCGGCGGTGCGCAGATACAGCTCGAAGCCCCTGGTCTGGGCGAGGACGGCCGAGCCGGTCGCCGTGCGGGCACCGAAGTGGTTGCTGCGCGCCAGGACGAACAGGCCGGTCAGCACGCCGGCCACACCGACCAGCCCCCACCCGACCAGGCCGAGCAGCAGGCCCGCGCCCGCCCCGGCCAGCGCGATCAGGACACCGATCGCGGCCGCCCCTGCGCGCACGTGGGCGGGATTGGCCGTGAACCACTTCAGGTCGGTCTTCACCCTGGCGTGGAGCGCGTCCTTGGTGGCCGAGAGGGCGTCGGAGTAGCGGGAGTCCCTGAGGTCGTCGGTGGTCACCTCGTTGCCCCGGGAGAAGATCTTTCCCAGCAGAGCGGCCTCGTAGTCGACGAGCCGGTCGGGTCTGCCGAGGCTGGTCAGCGTCCAGTCCTTCTTCCCGGTCTGGGTGATCTTCAGGTGGCCGCGGACGGCCAGGTCGATCAGCGTGGCGGTGACGTCCCGGTCGTCGGCCGTCGCGTCCGTGAGCGTCCCCAGCTCACCGGGACGGGCACCCTGAGGCGGCGTGAACTGGACGGCGACCGGCGCGTTGGTCGTGTCGTACCCGATGGTGCTCTCCTGGCCGGGCGCGGGCAGGACGCCGGGGGTGAGGCCCAGGTACACCTGGTCGCGCCGGCTCCGCCGGGTTCGCTGGAACACCGCACCGAGACCGAGGGCGGCGAGCGCCGCGGTGACCCCGCCGGTGAGCGGCGTCAACGGGAACATGTTGCCGATGGTGAAGCGCCGGGTCAGGCGGGCGTCCGCGCCGGCGAAGGTGCCGGCGGGGAAGCCGGCGGTGACCTGCATCCCTTCCCCGTCGCCGACGCCGGTGGCGGAGAAGGTCGCGGCGGAACCGTCGCTGGTCGCCGGACAGGGCCGATCGAAATCGGCTCCGGTGAAGCAGCTCACCCTCGACACCGCGGTCGGACCGGTCAGGCTGACCCTCGCCGCGTCGATCGGGACCTCCCAGCCCGTGCCGATGGCGTTCCAGTTGAACTCGTCGAGGCCCGACTGCGCCTGCCCGGGCGCGATCAGCCCGCGAATCGTGTAGTTCACCTCGTAGGTCTGTACTCCGCTGTACGACTCCGCTTCCGACCCGACCCGGACCAGCAGGTTGCCGTCCTTCTCCTCGGTGCTGGTCTCGGTGTTCGCTCCGCTGGGGCTGGTCACCGCGCCGATCGTCATGTCGAGCATCCGCCAGTGGTCGGGATCGTCCGCGATCGCCTGGCGCAGCGGGAACGTGAGGTAGATGCCGTGGCCGGTGGAGTCGAACGAATAGGTGATCCCCAACTGCACCGATGTCGTGCCCCCGGCGTCCACGCTCGCCACGACGCGGTAGTCGGTGATCCGGCCGTCCCCGCTGTCCGCGCGCGCCGGCGTCGGCGCCACGGCGAGCGGCGCGACGACGAGCAGCAGGACCAACAGCGTCATCCACAGGCGCTTCATGGTCCGAGCCTAACAAGGCGGCACCAGACAGCAGGGGGAGGCATCGCTATCCTGACGCGGAAGAGGCAGGGGGCGACATGACCGGGCAGGCGGTGACAGCCGAACTCCTGGCCGTCGTCGTCGCCATGGTGGACGGGCGGCCGTCCGTCCTGACCCTCGGCGATCCGCCACGGCTGCCCGCGGGCCCGCTGCTGCCGAGCCACCGCTCACTGCAGGCGGCGACCCGGGCGTGGGTGGAGGAACAGACCGGACGCCGGCTCGGCTACCTGGAACAGCTGTACACCTTCGCCGACCTGGACCGGGACGACCGGGGCAGGCGGATCTCCATCTCCTACCTCGGCCTGACCACGCCCGGCGAGCCGGGCATCGGCGGCTGGACCGCGTGGTACGACCTGTTCGCCTGGGAGGACCACCGCGGGTCGAGCGGCGAGGAGACCCGGACCGTCGTCGAACGCTTGCGGGAGTGGGCCGACGCCGACCCGGAGCACCGCGACGACCGGCTCCAGCGGGTGGCGATCAGCTTCGGCCTGGGCGGGAGGGGGTGGCAGCCGGAACTCACCCTGCAGCGCTACGAACTGTTGTACGAGGCGGGCCTGGTCCCCGAGGCACCGGAGGAGACCCGCCAACCCGACGACGGGCTGGCGCCCGGGGGACGCATGCTCGGCGACCACCGCAGGGCGCTGGCCACCGGTGTCGCCCGGCTGCGGGCGAAGATCGGCTACCGGCCGGTGGTGTTCGAGCTGATGCCGGCGGCGTTCACCCTGCGCCAGCTGCAGGACTGCGTCGAGGCGCTCTCCGGCCACGCCGTGCACACCCAGAACTTTCGCCGGCTGATCGAGCAGCAGGACCTGGTCGAGGACACCGGTGCCCTGCTGGAGACCGGCGGCCGTCCCGCCCGGCTGTACCGGTTCCGCCGCCAGGTGCTGCAGGAGCGCCAGGTCGCAGGCACCAAGCTGCCGACCGCTCGCGGACGCTGACGCGCGGCGCCCGCCCCCGCCCCGTCCGCCCCCGCCCACCCACGTTTGCTCCCGAAAGGCGGTCTTGCTCCCGGAATTCGGGGAGCAAGACCGCCTTTCGGGAGCAAACCGAAGCTGAGGGACGGGTGAGACGGGGCCGCCGGGAGCGGGACGGGGGCCGCCAGCGCCGCCAGCAGTCCGGTTTGGGACTTTTGCTCAGAACGTGGAATACTCGGCTCCGTGCTTTTGCTCAGACGTAGCATAAGGCCACCGATGAAGGGACGCGCCCGATGACCACCATCCTGCACACCGCTGCCGACCTGTACGGGAAGGTCGCCCATGTGATTCCGTCCGTCGAGTGGGCGACCATGGCCGACGACGTCGACGCGATCATGCGGCTCAAGCGCGAGCGCAACGCCGTGATCCTCGCCCACAACTACATGACCCCCGAGATCTTCCACGGCGTCTCCGACATCGTCGGAGACTCGCTCGCGCTGGCCCGCGAGGCCGTCGACGTGGAAGCCGACGTGATCGTCCTTGCCGGCGTGCACTTCATGGCCGAGACGGCCAAGCTGCTGAACCCCGGCAGGACGGTCCTCATCCCCGACCTGCGCTCCGGCTGCTCGCTGGCCGAGTCGATCACCCCGCAGGATGTCCGCGCGCTGCGCGCCGCGCACCCAGGCGTCCCTGTGGTCACCTATGTGAACACCTCCGCGGCGGTCAAGGCCGAGTCGGACATCTGCTGCACCTCCGGCAATGCGGTGGCGGTGATCGAGAGCCTCGGGGTGCCGAAGGTGATCATGATCCCCGATCGGTTCCTGGCCGCGAACGTGGCCCGGCAGACCGGGATCGAGGTCGTGGTGCATCCCGGGGCGTGCGAGGTGCATGAGCGGTTCACTCCCGAGGACATCCGCCAGGTGCGCGCCGACCACCCCGGCGTCACCGTGCTCGCACACCCGGAGTGCCCGCCCGAGGTCGTCGACGAGGCGGACTTCGCCGGCTCCACGGCCCAGATGGTCGGCTTCGTGGACGCGAAGCGCCCGCGCAGCGTGGCCCTGATCACCGAGTGCTCGATGAGCGACAACGTCGCACAGGCCTACCCCGACATCGACTTCATCCGGCCCTGCAACCTGTGCCCGCACATGAAGCGCAACACGCTGGGCAGCATCCGGCACGCGTTGGAGACCATGACCAACGAGGTGACGATCCCCGCGGACGTCGCCGAGCGCGCACGGCGCTCGGTCGACCGGATGCTGGCCGTCAGGGTGGCGAAGTGACCACCGTGGTCGAGGCCGGCGGACCGGTCATCGTCGGGGCCGGTCTCGCCGGGCTCACCGCGGCCATCGAACTCAGCCCGCTCCCCTGCGTGGTGCTCAGCGCCGGGGCCGTGAGCACCGGCACGTCCACCGGGTGGGCGCAGGGCGGGATCGCCGCGGCCGTCGGTCCGGACGACTCCCCGGAACTCCACGCCCAGGACACCCTCGCCGCCGGCGCCGGCCTGTGCGAACCCGATGTCGTGCGGTACGTCACCGCCGCCGGCCCGGACGCCATCGCCTGGCTGGCCGCGCGCGGCGCCGGCTTCGACGGCGACGGTGCCGGCCGGCTGCGGCTGGGCCTGGAGGGAGCGCACAGCCGCAGGCGGATCGTGCACGCCCACGGTGACCGGACGGGCGCCGAACTGCTGGAGACGGTGGTGAGCGCCGCCCGCCGGCTGGAATCCGTCTCGCTGTGGGACCACAGCCCCGCCCGCGAGATCCTCACCGAGGCCGGACGGGTGGTCGGCGTGCTCGTCGAGACCCCTGACGGCCCGGTCGACCTGCGCACCGACACGGTGCTGCTGGCCACCGGCGGCGTGGGCGGGCTCTTCCTGCACACCACCAACCCCTTGTCGTCGCGCGGACAGGGGCTCGCGCTCGCCCATCGCGCGGGTGCCGTCCTGCGCGACATCGAGATGGTGCAGTTCCACCCGACAGCGCTCGCCGTGGGGGTCGACCCGATGCCGCTGGTCAGCGAGGCCGTGCGGGGCGAGGGCGCGATCCTGGTCAACGAACTCGGCGAGTGGGTGCTGCGCAACCCGCTCTCGGCCCGTGACATCGTCTCCCGCGCCGAGTGGGCACAGCTCCAGTCCGGCCACCGGGTCTTCCTCGACGCGACCAAGGACCCGGGCGACCGGTTCGCCGAGCTGTTCGGATCGATCTACGCCACGGCAGTCCAGGCGGGCCTCGACCCGGCGAAGGACCTCCTGCCGGTGCGGCCGGCCGCCCACTACCACATGGGCGGAGTACTCGTGGACCTCGACGGCGCCACCACTGTGCCGGGCCTGTTCGCCGCGGGCGAGGTGGCGTCCACCGGGCTGCACGGCGCAAACCGGCTGGCCAGCAACTCCCTGCTCGAGGCGGTCGTGTGCGGGCGCCGGGTGGCCCGGCACTGGCGGGACACGCGCGCGTCCGCCGGCACGCCGGCTCCGGCGCGCACCTATCCCGATCGGCCGTCGTGGACGCCGGACCCGGATGTGGCGGCGGTGCGCGGCATCGTGAGCAGGGGCGCCGGTGTCCTTCGCGACGCGGCCGGTCTGCGAGCGGCCCTCCACGCCCTCGAGCCGCACCGGGCGCACGATGCCGGCCTGGTCGGCGCCCTTCTGGTCGAGGCTGCCCTGCGTCGCGAGGAGTCGCGGGGCGGTCACACCCGGCTGGACTTCCCCGAGACCGCCCCGCTCGCCGGCCACGTCCTGGTGGAGGCCGGCGCCACCGCGGGGCGCACCCAGGTCGAGGCGTCCGGGAGCCTGCGGTGAGGGCGCTGCCCCGGTTCGTCATCGAGCCGCTCGTGCGCGCCGCGCTCGGCGAGGACCTGGGACGGGCCGGCGACATCACCACCGATGCGATCATCGCCGCGGACGCCACCGCCACCGTCGCCCTCGTCGCCCGCGAGGCCGGTGTGGTCGCGGGGACCGGATGCGCGCAGCTGGCGTGGGAGCTGGTCGACCCGCGAATCGAGGTCACCAACCTGCTGGCCGACGGCAGCCGCGTCCAGCCCGGCACCGTGATCGGTACCGCCACCGGCCCCGCGCGCGGCCTGCTCAGCGGCGAACGGGTCGCGCTCAACTTCCTCGGTCACCTCTCGGGCGTCGCCACCGGCACGGCCACGATCGCCGACGCGATCGCCCACACCGGCGCCAGGGTCGCCGACACCCGCAAGACGATCCCCGGCCTCCGCGCCCTGCAGAAGCACGCCGTGGTGGCAGGGGGAGGTACCAATCACCGCTTCGGTCTCGACGACGCCGTCCTGATCAAGGACAACCACATCGCCGTCGCAGGCGGCGTCGCGGCAGCCGTCGCCGCGGCGAAGGCCCACGTCGGTCACCTGGTGAAGATCGAGGTGGAGGTCGACTCGCTGGCCCAACTGGAAGAGCTGCTGCCCCTCGGCGTCGACGCCGTCCTGCTCGACAACATGGCACCCGACCTCCTCCGCGAGGCGGTCGCCATGGTGGACCGGCGGCTGGTCACCGAGGCGTCCGGACGGATCACGCCGGCGAGCGCGGTCCCGATCGCCGAGGCGGGGGTCGACCTCATCTCGGTCGGCTGGCTGACCCACAGCGCCCGCGTCCTCGACATCGGGCTCGACCACCGGAGCTGACCCCGCGGGACCATCTGCGATCACCTTCGTTTGCCTTCGTCCGGACACTGTCAACCCCCCGGCCGAGGGTGGGCAAGTTGCCTGCCCGTAACGCGACCGCGTTACGGTGACGCAATGAGCGCTGACACCGTTTCAGATCCCGTCGTTCCCGAGGCCGAGGCACCGGCCGACGAGCAGCCGACCACTGGCCTGACCACCCTCGGCCCCGTGATCAAGCCCACGCACCCGCTGGCGCTCGCCCCCGTCGCCGCCCCGCCGCACTCGGTCGACGGCTTCGTCAGGGAATTCCTGCGCGAGCTGAACACGGGCCAGGGCGTCGCGCTCTCGCGTTCCAGCGTCAACGACCAGTACCTCGCGCTGGCGCGCACCGTCCGGCACTACCTGATGGCGCGCTGGCTGGAGACGCTGCGCCACAACCGCCAGTCCGAGGCGAAGTACGTCGGCTACCTGTCCGCGGAGTACCTGCTCGGCCGCCAGCTCGGGAACGCCCTGATGGCGACCGACCTGAACGAGGTCGCGGCCAAGGCCCTCCAGAGCTGTGGGCTCGACCTGGCCACCCTGCGCGCGCAGGAGGTGGAGCCCGGCCTCGGCAATGGTGGCCTCGGCCGCCTCGCCGCGTGCTTCATCGACTCGCTGGCCACGATGAGCGTCCCGTGCATCGGTTACGGCATCCGCTACGAGTACGGCATCTTCCGCCAGACGTTCGTGGATGGGCGGCAGGTCGAGCAGCCGGACACCTGGCTGGCGTTGGGTGCGCCGTGGGAGTTCCCGCACCCGGAGGCCGCGGTCCGGGTCGACTTCGGCGGCCACACCGAGACCTGGGACGACAACGGCACCCCGCGCACCCGCTGGGTACCGGCCTGGAACGTCCTCGGCATCCCGTACAACTACATGGTCCCCGGCTACCAGAACGGGCGGGTGAACACGCTTCGGCTGTGGAGCGCCCAGGCGACCAAGGCCTTCGACCTGTCGATCTTCAACGCGGGCGACTACGCGGAGGCCGTCCGCGCCCAGACCTTCGCCGAGAACATCACCAAGGTGCTCTACCCCGAGGACTCCACGCCCCAGGGCAAGGAACTGCGCCTGCAGCAGCAGTACTTCTTCGTCGCCTGCTCGGTCCGCGACTTCATCGACCAGATCCTCGAGCCGGAGTTCGACCTGCACCACCTGCCCGAGCGGATCATCTTCCAGCTCAACGACACCCACCCGGTGATCGGGGTGCCGGAACTGATGCGCATCCTGGTCGACGAGAAGAAGTGGGACTGGGACGAGGCATGGGCCGTCACCAGCCAGTGCTTCGCCTACACCTGCCACACGCTCCTCCCCGAAGCACTGGAGACCTGGTCGACCGACCTGCTCGGACGGCTGCTGCCGCGGCACCTCGAGATCATCTACCGGATCAACGACGAGTTCCTCGCCGGCGTCCGGGCCGCCTACCCCGACGACGAGCTGAAGGCGCGCCGGATGTCGATCGTGGCGGACTACCCCGAGCGCTCGGTGCGGATGGCCAATCTGGCCACGGTCGCCGGCATCAAGGTGAACGGCGTCGCCGCACTGCACTCCCAACTGCTCGCGGAGAAGGTGCTCCCCGACTTCTCGGAGTACTGGCCGGACAAGTTCACCAACGTCACCAACGGGGTCACGCCGCGCCGGTTCGTCAAGATGGCGAACCCCATGCTCTCCGAACTGATCACCGACACGGTCGGTCCCGGGTGGGTGACCGACCTGGACCGGCTCGCCGAGCTCGAGCCCTATGCGGAGGACGAGGACTTCCGGCGCGCCTTCCGCAAGGCCAAGGAACTGAACAAGGCCCGGCTGTACAACCTGCTGCGCAGCAGGGACGGGATCGACCTCCCCGACGGGCACCTGCTGGACGTGATGGTGAAGCGCCTCCACGAGTACAAGCGGCAGACCCTGAAGCTGCTCCACGTGGTCACGCTGTACGACCAGCTCATCTCGGGCCGGGTCGACCCCGCCACGATCCTGCCGCGCACCGTCGTGTTCGGCGCGAAAGCCGCGCCCGGCTACCGGATGGCCAAGGACACGATCTACCTGATCAACTCCGTGGCGGCCACGATCAACGCCGACGCCCGGCTGAAGGGACGCCTCAGCGTCGCGTTCCCCGCCAACTACAACGTGACCCTGGCCGAGAAGCTCA
Organism: Propionicimonas sp.; assembly: GCF_047606205.1. GTDB lineage: Bacteria > Actinomycetota > Actinomycetes > Propionibacteriales > Propionibacteriaceae > Propionicimonas. The sequence goes on from NZ_JASGES010000187.1 coordinate 21,007, forward strand.
TCCCCGCCGCCGACCTGAGCGAGCAGATCTCGCTGGCCGGCATGGAAGCCTCCGGGACCGGCAACATGAAGTTCGCCCTGAACGGGGCGCTGACGGTCGGCACGGACGACGGCGCGAACGTCGAGATCCGCGAACTCGTGGGCGACGAGAACTTCTTCCTCTTCGGCATGTCCGAGCCGGAGGTCGCCGAGCTGGGCGCCGCCGGCTACCAGCCCTCGAAGTACTACGAGGAGAACGCCGACCTGAAGGGTGCGATCGACCTGATCTCGTCCGGCGCGTTCAGCAACGGTGACCGCAACGCCTTCGAGCCGGTCGTGTCGAACCTGCTCTACCAGGACCGGTTCATGGCGTTGGCCGACTACCAGTCCTACATTGACGCCCAGGCGAGGGTCGAGACGGCCTACGTCAACAAGGAGGCGTGGACGAAGTCGGCGATCCGCAATGTGGCCCGCTGCGGCTTCTTCTCCTCCGATCGTTCGATGCGCGACTACCTCACCCGCATCTGGAGGGCCACTCCCGACCGCTGAGCGGGGAGGTCTCGCCAGGAGCCGCTGAGCAATGCTGTTCCGAGCGAGCACTGTGCCGGCGGGCTGAGCGGCCAGGCCACATCCTGGGCGCGATCCTGGCCCTGGCCCCACGGTGCGGCCGCCGCAGATCGCCCGACCCGGCACACCACAGCCGGGACCTGATTGTTCCGCCGTCTCCTAGCCCAGCGGAATCGTGACCAGCTGATCGTCGCCGTCGCGGGGCGTCCCGCGGGCGGTGTTGTTGGTGAGGACGTAGAGCCGGCCGTCGACCACCTCGACGGCGCGGATCCGCCCGAGGTCGTCGAGGAGGACGTCCGGATCGGTCATGCCGTCCCGGATCCGGGTGGTGCTGAGCACGCGCTCGCCGCGAAGGCAGGCGACATAGACGGTGCCGCCGGCGGTCACGGCGACACCGCTGGGGGACGCGTCCTTCGGCGCCCAGGCCAGCAGCGGGTCGACCAGCGACGAACGACCGGCCATCCCCTCGGCCTGCGGCCAGCCGTAATTGCCGGCCGGTTGGATCAGGTTGAGTTCGTCGTAGCGGTCCTGGCCGAACTCGCTGGCGTACAGCTGCCCGCTGGCGTCCCAGCCCAGTCCCTGCACGTTGCGGTGGCCGTAGCTGTAGACGGCGCTGGCGAACGGGTTGTCGTCGGGCACAGTCCCGTCCGGGGCGACCCGCAGGATCTTGCCGCCCAGCGAGTCCAGGTCCTGCGCACGGCCGGGGTCGCCCGCGTCCCCGGTACCGATGTAGAGGTCGCCGTCGGGGCCGAAGCGAATCCGCCCGCCGTTGTGGTTGGTGCCCTTCGGGATACCGGTGATGACCGGCGTCGGGTCGCTGAGCGCCTCACCGGTGTAGCGGTAGCGGACCACTCGGTTGTCGTCGGCGCTGGTGAGGTACAGATAGAGGAGGCCGTCCTCGCCGAAGGCCGGCGAGAGTGCGATGCCGAGCAGACCGCCCTCCCCCGCCGGTGCGACGCCCGCCACCGTGGCGACGGGACTGGTCCTGCCGTCCGTCACCCTGACCACCTGGGCGGTGTCCCTCAGCGTCACCAGCACGCTGGAGTCGGGCAGCACCGCCATGTCCCAGGGGACGTCGAGATCTCTGGCGAGGACCGTGCGGCCCGCGCCAGGAGTCGTCGCGTCCACCGTCGCACGGTTGCTGGTTCCGGCCGGGCTGCCGGTGCTGCCGGCGTCCACGGTGCAGCCCGCGAGCAGCACCGTGAGGGCTGCGAGGGCGCCCGCGGGTCGGATCACCCGTCCAATTCTGGCACACGTCCTCGGCGACGGGCGGGTGGGCGGCCCGCGACCGCGGAGCCGCCCACGCGACCCGGCCGGCACAC